>NZ_HG529281.1 GCF_000499525.1 Faecalimicrobium dakarense
TTATGAGATTAATTCGTCTCTTTAAATTTATATGAAAAAATAAAAAAATATGTTCTAGCATAGAAAAAAGTTAAAATATAAAGAATTTTTAGAAAAATAAGAAATTTATAGAATATATAATAATGACTACAAATTTTAAGTATGTGCAAAAAATATAAGACATATTTAAATATGCCTTATACTCATCAAAATATTATTTTCTTAGGTTCAATAATGTATTTTCAAATAAATAAGAATTAATTTTATTTTTTATTTCACTAACAATTAAACAATCAGAAGTATCAAGCAAAGGTTTAATAACACCATAAATTTCATTTGATGTAAGAGGGGACTTGATTATCCAAAGACTATTTAAATTATAATAATGAATATCTATAGAACATTTTTTTTATATAATTATCAATATTAAAAAAATGTACGTTAGATGTATTTAATTTGCAAAGAATTAAATAAAATATAACAAAACACCCTTTCTTTATACGTATTTCTCCACATCTTAAATTATACCATAAAAAAATCTAAAGTGACATTTTTTTCCAAAATATTACAAAATGTAATATGATAAAGTTGGATTTAAAATTGATAGAGTTATAATAATATAATCTAGTGCCTAAAGTATATTTGAAAAAATAAGATTAATTTTAATAGCATAAAGTTAACATGTTTTCTGAGCAAGAAATATTAAGAATATTAGGATATTAAAATAGGATTTATAAAAATTAAATATATTATAAATTTTTTAATAGAGAAAGATTCACTAGATCAGGAATTAAAAAAAATTTTATAGTTGAAAGAATGATTAGGTAAAAAATTAAGCTCAATTCCTGAAATAGTTAATATAGTTGACTAATTATTTATCTAATTTGGCTAATATATTTTCTAAATCAGATAAAGAGCTATCTAAAGAATCTATACTTTCATTGAAACCATCATCTGCATTAAGTTTAATTTCCACTTTGCAATTAGGGCATACAATTACACTACCAATATCAGAAAGTTTAAATGAAATGCTAGAGTTACACTCAGGACAAGCTGAATCCAATGTATCATCTCTAAATAAAGAATTAAAATCTAAAGACATAAAAGCACCACCTTTTAATAGTAATGAAATGATATTATATAGGATTATTATATCAGAAATTAATTATAAAAAGTTAGCATAAGTTACAATTTTAAAAAGATTTTAAAATGAAAGATATGATTTAAATGTAAATAATAAGAGAAAAATATGTAAATATAAAATAAGCGTTATAAAGGATATATGAATCAGCTAATCCCACCACAAATTAGCTGATTCATATATATAGAGGAGCATGAATCTTATGAAATATAAAAATTATTATGAGATTAACCCGTCTCTTTAAATTTATATGAGAAATTAGAATAATGTGTGATTGAGAAGAAAAAAGTTGTAATATAAAAAATTATCAGAAAAATAAGGAAATGGTTATAGTTATATATTTGAAGAGTTTTAAAAACTAGCTAATACTGAAACTTACAAATACGTAAGGTGTAACAGTAGGTAATTAATAAAAGGTATAGGAATTTCTATACCTTTTTATATATAATAAAAAATACAAATATAACTTCAATAAATGCAAAGTGTTGGAAAAGTATTGAAAAAGTTTAGACATAACAATATAATAAAAACATAAAAATTCAATAAAATGTAAAAGGGATGTGGAATATTGAATAGTACATTATCATTAGAGAAAATAATAAACATAGAATCATTCCAAAAAATACAAGATGATATAGCACAAGCTACGGGTATGGCTATAATAATGGTTAATTACGAGGGAAAGCCTATAACAAGCCATAGCAATTGCACTAAATTTTGTTCAATGATTAGAAAAATAGAAAAATATTCAGTCCTTTGTGAAAAATGTGATTCAAGAGGTGGATTAGAATCTGTAAGGGTGAAAAATTCATATATATACGTATGTCATAAAGGTTTAGTAGACTTTGCCGCACCGATAATAGTTAGAGATCAATATTTAGGTGCAGTTATGGCTGGGCAAGTTTTACTTAAAGATGTTGAAAATATTGAATTAGAAGAAATTGTACGTGTAAATAAAGATTTTGGTAATTTAGATGAATGCTTAAAAAAAGAGCTAGAAAAAGAGTATAATAATTTACCTGTTGTTAGTATCGAGAAGATAAAATCAATAGCGCAAATGATGTTTCACATTAGTAATTATATAGTAGAAGAAGCACTTCTTAAAATGTTATTGAATGAAGATAATTATAAGCTAAGAGAAGAAAATAAGAAAAAACAACCAGAAGAAGTGAATATAGAAGTAGAAGAAAAAAGTATAGAAGATAGTGTTAATTTAAAAACTAACGAAAATGATGAATTTGAATTACCTATAATACAAGCTATTGAATATATAGATAATAATATAGATGAAAATATAACTTTAGATAAAATATCTTTTATTTGTAATTTAAGTCAATGTTACTTTAGTAAGTTATTTAAAAAAGAAACAGGATTAACTTTTATAAACTATTTGAACTCTAGAAAAATATCTAAAGCAAAGGAATTACTAGTAAATACAGATGAACCGATTAATAATATAGCAATAAACCTTGGATTTGAGGATTGTGGTTATTTTATAAGAGTATTTAAAAAGGCCGAAAAAATTACACCTAAAAAATATAGAGATTTACATATTAAAAATAGTTCTATTTAAAAATAGAACTATTTTTTTTATAGGAAAAAATATGAGGACAAAAAAATCCTATTTCTGCTTATAAAAAAGGTGAAAAAATCACATATAAAAGCAAAATATTAAGATGGAATTAACGCAAAAACAAGTTAAAATTATAACAAGGAAAACGAATTTATTAGTTTAAGGGGGAAATAAAAAGTGAAATCAAAAAGATTTGAAGCTTTAGCTAAACGTCCAGTAAACCAAGATGGTATTATTGGGGAATGGGCAGATGAAGGATTAATTGCAATGAATAGTCCTAATGACCCTAAACCTTCTATAAAATTAGAAAATGGTAGAGTTGTTGAATTAGATAGTAAAAAAAGAGAAGACTTTGATATGATAGATAGATTTATAGCAGACTACGCTATAAACTTAGAAAAATCTGAAGAATACATGAATATGGATTCTTTAGAAATAGCAAGACAATTAGTAGACATAAATGTAGGAAGAGAAGAAATAGTTAAAATAAGTACTTCTATAACACCAGCTAAAATAGTTGAAGTTGTATCACACATGAATGTTGTTGAGATGATGATGGCAATGCAAAAAATGCGTGCTAGAAAAACTCCATCAAATCAATGCCACGTAACAAATGTAAAAGACAATCCAGTTCAAATAGCTGCAGATGCTGCTGAAGCTGGAATAAGAGGTTTCTCAGAACAAGAAACGACTGTTGCTATAACTAGATATGCACCATTTAATGCACTAGCTATACTTATAGGTTCTCAAGTTGGTCGTGGAGGAGTATTAACTCAGTGTTCTGTTGAAGAAGCAACTGAACTTGACTTAGGTATGAGAGGTCTTACAAGTTACGCTGAAACCGTTTCTGTATATGGAACAGAATCAGTATTTACAGATGGTGATGATACACCTTGGTCAAAAACATTCTTAGCATCAGCTTATGCTTCAAGAGGATTAAAAATGAGATATACATCAGGTACAGGTTCAGAAGCACTAATGGGATATGCTGAAGGTAAATCAATGCTTTACCTAGAGTCTAGATGTATATATATAACTAAAGGTGCAGGAGTTCAAGGACTTCAAAATGGCGCAGTTAGTTGTATAGGTATGACAGGAGCAGTTCCATCAGGAATAAGAGCAGTACTTGCTGAAAACTTAATAGCTTCTATGTTAGATATAGAAGTTGCATCAGCTAATGACCAAACGTTCTCACACTCAGATATAAGAAGAACAGCTAGAACATTAATGCAAATGTTACCAGGGACAGACTTTATATTCTCAGGATATAGCGCAGTTCCAAACTATGATAACATGTTTGCAGGTTCAAACTTTGATGCAGAAGATTTTGATGATTACAACATACTTCAAAGGGATTTAATGGTAGACGGTGGACTTAGACCAGTAAATGAAGAAGAAACAGTAGCAATAAGAAACAAAGCAGCAAGAGCTATTCAAGCAGTATTTAAGGAATTAGGATTCCCAACAGTAACTGATGAAGAAGTAGAAGCTGCAACTTACGCTCACGGAAGTAAAGATATGCCAGAGAGAAATATAGTTGAAGACTTAAAAGCTGCTGAAGAAATGCTAAAAAATAGAATAACTGGATTAGATATAGTTAAAGCATTAAGCAAGCACGGATTTGATGATGTTGCTCAAAACATATTAAACATGTTAAAGCAAAGAGTTACAGGAGATTACTTACAAACATCAGCTATATTAGATGAAAACTTTGATGTTATAAGTGCAGTTAATGATGTTAATGACTACAAAGGTCCTGGAACAGGATATAGATTAAGCGAAGAAAGATGGAATGAAATAAAAAATATACCAAATGTAATAAAACCAGAAGATATAGATTAAGGGGCTGAGATATATGAATAAGTTTGTAATGCCAACTCTTAAAATTGAAGAAGTGGGAGAGGCTTGTATTGGAACAAGATCAGACGAGGTTGTTATAGGAATAGGACCTTCATTTTTAAAACATCAAACTAAAACGATAGTTGGAATAAAACATGATGAAGTTTTAAGAGAACTTATAGCAGGGATAGAAGAAGAAGGTTTACATGCTCGTGTAGTTAGAGTTTTAAGAACTTCAGATGTTTCATTTATGGGAAATGATGCAGCAAAATATAGTGGGTCAGGGATAGGAATAGGAATTCAATCAAAAGGAACAACTATCATACATCAAAAAGATTTACTTCCTTTAAACAATATAGAATTATTCCCCCAAGCGCCACTACTAGACTTAGAAACTTTTAGATTAATAGGTAAAAATGCAGCAAAATACGCAAAAGGAGAATCTCCAAATCCAGTGCCTACTAGAAATGATCAAATGGCAAGACCTAAATTTATGGCAATAGCTGCACTACTTCATATAAAAGAAACTAAGCACATTGTAGAAAATAGCAAACCAGTTCAAATAGAAGTTAAATTTTAATTACGAAAGGAGATACATCATGCAATCAACTAAAATGACTGCTAAAGAATATCCTTTAGCAACTAAAATACCTCAGAGCATAAACACTCCAACAGGTAAAAAGTTAAATGATATAACACTAGAAAGTGTTATGTCAGGAGAAATAAAGCCTGAAGATATAAGAATATCTAAAGAAACTTTAGAGATGCAAGCTCAGATAGCTGAAGGAATGAAAAGGTATGCAATAGCTAGAAACTTCAGAAGAGCAGGTGAACTTATAAGTGTTCCTGATGAAAGAATACTAGAAATATATAATTCATTAAGACCTTTTAGATCTACTAAGGAAGAATTACTAGAAATAGCAGATGAACTTGAACAAAAATACAACGCTAAAGTAAATGCAGAATTTATAAGAGAAGCTGCTCAAGTTTATGAAACTAGAAAAAAATTAAGAGTAGAATAAAAAGGATGTAAAAATAATGAAAATAATAGCAGGTGTAGACATTGGAAATGCTACCACAGAAGTAGCTATAGCAAAAGTAAATTATAATAAAAAAGAGTTTATTTCAAGTGGTATAGTTCCAACTAGCGGAATAAAAGGAACTAAAGAAAATATAACTGGTGTTATTTCATCTTTAAAAGTGGCACTTACAAATGCAAACTTACAAATGAAAGATTTAGATTTGGTAAGAATAAACGAAGCTGCTCCAGTTATAGGTGATGTTGCAATGGAAACTATAACTGAAACAATAATAACTGAATCAACTATGATAGGTCACAATCCATCCACACCTGGTGGAGAAGGACTTGGAACGGGAAAAACTATAAATATAAAAGAATTAGAGCTATTAGAAGGTGAAGCTTTAAAAGAAAGTTATATTCCGTTAGTGCTAAGTGAAATGAACTTTTTAGAAGCAGCGTTTAGAATAAATTATTCAGTTGAAAATGGCATAAACATAACTGGTGCCATAGTACAAAGAGATGATGCTGTTTTAATAAATAATAGATTAAATAAAAGTATACCAATAGTAGATGAAGTTACTTTACTAGAAAAAGTACCTTTAAACATGCTGTGTGCAGTAGAAGTATCACAACCTGGAAAGGTTATAGATAAACTTTCAAATCCATATGGTATAGCAACCGTATTTGATTTAACATCAGAGGAAACTAAAATGATAGTTCCTATATCTAGAGCACTTATAGGTAATAGATCAGCTGTAGTTATAAAGACACCTAAAGGAGACGTTAAGGAAAAGAAAATTCCTGCAGGAAAAATGACTATTGAAGGTGAGAGAAGAAAAGAGATTGTAGATGTTGACCAAGGTGCTAAAGAAATAATGGATGCAGTAACTTTAAGTTTACCAATTAAAGATATAAAAGGTGAGTCTGGAACTAATGTAGGTGGAATGATTGAAAGAGTAAGGCAAGTAATGAGTGGTCTTACGAATCAAAATATATCTGATATAAAAATTCAAGATTTACTAGCTGTAGACACATTTACGCCACAGACTGTAAAAGGTGGTCTTGCAAAAGAATTTTCTATGGAAAACGCTGTTGGAATAGCAGTTATGGTTAAAGCTGATAAACTTCAAATGCAAATGATAGCAAAAGAGCTAGAAAGTATCTTAGGTATAAAAGTAGAGGTTGGAGGAGTAGAAGCTGACGTTGCAATAAAAGGTGCTTTAACAACTCCAGGAACTAGCGCACCTCTTGCAATACTTGATATGGGAGCAGGTTCAACTGATGCTTCAATAATTAATAAGCAAGGAGAAATAAAGTCTATACACCTAGCAGGTGCAGGTAATATGGTAACTATGCTTATAAAATCAGAACTTGGTCTGAAAGATTTTTCAACTGCTGAAGATATAAAAAAATATTCTCTAGCAAAAGTAGAATCATTATTTAATATAAGACATGAAGATGGAAGTGTAGAATTTTTTGAAAAACCACTAGACCCATCAGTATTTGCAAAGGTTGTAATTATAAAAGATGATGAATTAATACCAATAGAAGGTCAAAATTCAGTAGAAAAAATAAAAAATATAAGAAGACTAGCAAAAGAAAAAGTATTTGTTACAAATTGCATAAGAGCACTTAGTGTAGTTTCCCCTACTGGAAATATTAGAGACATAGAGTTTGTTGTATTAGTTGGAGGTTCGTCCCTTGACTTTGAGGTACCACAACTTATAACAGATTCATTATCTCACTATGGAGTTGTTGCAGGTAGAGGAAATATAAGAGGAACAGAAGGTCCAAGAAATGCAGTAGCAACAGGTCTTATATTATCTTCTAACTAAGGAGTTTATTATGATTATAAAAAGTTACGATTTAGATACTCCAAGCGTATATGTATTTCATTGTATTAATGTAGATATAGATGAATTTAAAGAAATTTTATGGGGAATAGAAGAAGAAGGTATTCCGTATAAAGTAGAGTCTATAAATATGGATATTTCAAATGATTTAAGCCATAAAGCAGCTTTAAAATCAAAATTAGGAATAGGAATAGGTATAAGTAAAGATAAAATAACTTTAACCACTAATAAATTAGATAAGAATAATCCATTAATTAGTATAGATTTAGATCAAAATTACAATAGTCTAAGAAATCTAGGTGCTAATGGAGCTAGATTAGTTAAAGGAATAGAACTTAAAAAAATATAATGAGGTGATATTACTATGAAAAAGCTAAATGAATACAAAGAATTAAGCTTAGAGATAGTTAAAGTAATGGCTAAAGCTGCAGAAGAAAAGGCATTAGAAATAAATGTTCCTGTAGTATTTTCAGCAGTTGATAAAGGTGCAAACCTTATGTTAATGCACAGAATGGAAGATGCTTTTGTAACAAGTATAGATATATCAATAAATAAGGCATTTACAGCAGCTTGTCTAAAACAAGGCACTCATGAAATAGTAGATGCAGTTCAACCAGGTGCATCTTTATATGGACTTCAACTTACTAACAATGCAAGAATAGTACCATTTGGTGGAGGACTACCAATAATAGTAGATGGTCAAGTTGTTGGGGCAGTAGGTGTAAGTGGAGGAACAGTAGATGAAGATAGATTAATAGCACAAGCTGCTGTTGATGCTTTTAATAAATAAAAAATAACACAAAATTTGGAGGAATGTAAAATGAGTAGAATGTATGATTATTTAGTACCAAGTGTAAACTTTATGGGGCCTGGATGTTTAAAGGTCATTGGAGAAAGAGCTAAAATATTAGGAGGAAAAAAAGTCCTAATAGTTACAGATAAATTCTTAAGAAATCAAGAAAATGGAGCTGTAGAACAGACTATAAAATACTTAAAAGAAGCAGGTCTTGAAGTTGCCATATATGATGGAGTTGAACCAAATCCAAAAGATACTAATGTAGCTGACGGTTTAAAAATATTCAAAGAAGAAAATTGCGATATGATAGTTACAGTAGGAGGAGGTTCACCTCATGACTGTGGTAAAGGTATAGGTATATCTGCAACTCATGAAGGAGACTTATATGATTATGCAGGTATAGAAACTCTAACTAATGTCCTACCACCAATAATTGCAGTAAATACTACAGCAGGAACTGCAAGTGAAGTTACTAGACATTGTGTTATAACTAATACAAAGACAAAAGTTAAATACGTTATAGTAAGTTGGAGAAACTTACCATTAGTATCTTTCAATGACCCAGAATTAATGGTTGGAAAACCAGCAGGTCTTACTGCAGCTACAGGAATGGATGCATTAACTCATGCAGTAGAAGCTTATGTTTCTAAAGATGCAAACCCTGTAACTGATGCTTCTGCTATACAATCTATAAAATTAATAGCTAATAACCTAAGACAAGCAGTTGCTATGGGAGATAATATAGAAGCTAGAACAAATATGGCTTATGCATCATTATTAGCAGGTATGGCATTTAACAATGGTAACTTAGGATATGTTCATGCTATGGCTCATCAATTAGGTGGATTATATGATATGCCACATGGTGTTGCTAATGCAATGTTATTACCTCATGTTTGTAAATATAATGTAATATCTAATCCACAAAAATTTGCTGATATAGCTGAATTTATGGGTGAAAATATAGATGGATTATCAGTTCATGAAGCTGCTGAGAAAGCTATAGATGCTATGTTTAGATTATCTAAAGATATAGGTATACCAACTTCATTAGAAGAAATGGGTATAAAGGAAGAAGATTTTGAATATATGGCTGAAATGGCACTTAAAGATGGAAATGCTTTTAGTAACCCAAGAAAAGGAAACGGAAAAGACATAGTAAACATATTTAAAGCAGCATATTAATATAACTATCCCCCTTCAGAAATGATGGGGGAATTTAATGGGGGAAACGTTATGAATTCAAGCTTTTTCGCAGAACTAATAGGAACAATGATATTAGTATTACTAGGAGATGGAATTGTAGCTAATGTAATACTTAAGAAAACAAAAGGAGCTAATGGCGGAATAATAGCCATAACTTCTGGGTGGGCTTTTGCAGTTGCAATACCAGTATTTATGTTTGGTAATGTAAGTGGAGCTCATTTTAATCCAGCAGTAACATTAGCATTAGCAGCAACAGGAAGTTTTCCATGGGCTGATGTCCCAATGTATTTAATAGCCCAATTTATAGGTGCATTTTTAGGAGCAGCTTTAGTGTTAATTTCTTACTACGATCATTTTAAGCTAACTGATGATAAAGCTACTAAGTTAGGAGTATTTTGTACAGCTCCAGAAGTTAGAAATTTAAAATTAAACTTTGTAACAGAATTTATAGGTACATTTGTATTAATGTTTGCCATATTAGGAATAGGAGCATATCCATTAGCAGATGGAATAAGCCCTATGGCAGTAGGTATAGTTGTTTGGGGAATTGGTCTAAGTTTAGGTGGACCAACTGGATATGCTATAAATCCTGCTAGAGATTTAGGTCCAAGACTTGCACACTTTTTATTACCAGTTCCAAACAAAGGTGATTCTGACTGGCAATATGCTTTAATACCAGTTATAGCTCCTATATGTGGAGCTATAGTTTCGGCATTTACTTATAATATGATATTTTAAAGAAATAGTTGGAAAAAAATGGTATGACTACAATGAATCAAATTGAAAATGATTTAATAAAAACTTGCAAATAATATTAGTTTAAACAAAAGCCCTATGTAAATAGAACAAAATTTCTATCTACATAGGGTTTCTTACTTATAAGATATAAAAGAGTATGAAATCACATTTATTAATAGGAATAAGAATATAAACTACTTATAATAATTTTAAAAATAAATAAAATGAAATTGTACTAAAAAAGAAACAAATAAAAGAAACATAGAAAAACATGCAAGAGGAAAAAATCTTGTTGAATTGTTAAAAATTGGTGATACAATCAACTTGAAACAGTGTTAGAGTATCTACTTAGTTAATTATCAGCCACTAAAATATAGTTAAAGAGGGGGATTCAAATTGGGAAAAAGATTAGTTATAGAAAAATCTTGGTGTAAAAAGTGTGGCATATGCGTAGAGTTCTGTCCTAAAAAGGTTTTAAACATGAATGATGAAAGTGTGTACATTGAAGATGAATCTAAATGTACTCTTTGTGGTTTATGTGAACTAAGATGTCCGGATTATGCATTATATATTGAAAAAAATATTTAATTAAGAAGGTGAAATTATGGCAAATAAGGTAAAGTTATTACAAGGTAATGAGGCTTGTGTTCATGGTGCAATACACGCAGGAATGAAGTTTTTCGCAGGATATCCAATAACTCCATCGACAGAAGTAGCAGAAATATCATCACTAATGCTACCAAGGGTTAAAGGAACGTTTATTCAAATGGAAGATGAAATAGCATCTATGTCAGCAATAATAGGTGCATCTATAGCGGGGAAAAAATCTATGACAGCAACAAGTGGTCCTGGTTTTTCGCTAAAACAAGAAGCTATAGGATATGCATGCATAACGGAAACACCTTGTGTAGTAGTAAATGTTCAAAGAAGTGGACCTAGTACAGGATTACCAACTAGTCCATCTCAAGGCGATTTAATGCAATCTAGATGGGGTACACATGGAGATCACTCATTAATAGTTTTATCCCCTACAACAGTATCTGATACTTATGAATTAACAGTTAAGGCCTTTAATTTTGCAGAAAAATATAGAACTCCAGTAGTTTTACTTTTAGATGAAGTTATAGGGCATATGAGAGAAAAAGTAGATTTAAGTGCATTAGAAAAATTAGAAACAGTAGATAGAAAAAAAGCTAACTGTTCAAAAGAAGAATTTAAAGCTTTTGAGGTTACAGAAGATTTAATTCCAAATATGGAATCAATTGGTGAAGGGTTTAAATTCCATGTAACGGGACTTGTACATGATGAAACAGGGTTTCCTACAAATAGCACAAAAGAAGCTGGAAAGTTATTCACTAGATTATCTAATAAGATAGAAAATAATTTAGATGATATACTTTTATATGAAAATTACTTTACAGATGACTGTGAAATACTAATTATAACATTTGGATGTATGGTTAGATGTAGCAAAGATGCTGTTGATAATATGAGGGAAAAAGGAATAAAAGTAGGATTATTATCTATAAAAACAGTATGGCCTTTCCCAGAAGAATTAGTAAGAGAATTAAGTAAAAAAGTAAACTATATATTTGTACCAGAAATGAATATGGGTCAAATGATTTTAGAAATAGAGAGAATAGTAAAAGATAATTGTCCTGTAGTAGGAATTAATAAGTTTAATGGTGAGATAATTACTCCAGAGGAGATAACTTCTAAAATAGAGGAGGTAACTGTATATGCCTAGTAAAATTATAGAAAATAATTTTAGAACAAATAGACTACCTCATATATGGTGTCCTGGATGTGGGCATGGTATATTAATGCACTCGATAGCAAGAGCAATAGAAGATTTAAATTTAGATAAAGATAATGTATGTATAGTTTCAGGGATAGGATGTTCATCAAGAGCGAGTGGTTATTTTGATTATAATACAATACATACAACTCATGGGAGAGCGCTTACATTTGCAACTGGTGTAAAATTAGCTAATCCAAATCTTCATGTCATAGTTATAACTGGAGATGGTGATGCAACAGCTATAGGCGGAAATCATTTAATACATTCTTGTAGAAGAAACATTGATATTACAACAATAGTGTTTAATAATAATATTTATGGAATGACAGGAGGACAATATTCACCAACTACTCCAACAAATGACAAGGCGACAACAGCACCATATGGAAATATAGATAAACCATTTGATATTTGTGAATTATCATCAGCAGCAGGAGCTACATTTGTTGCTAGAGCGAGTGCATATCATGTTAATCAGATGTTGTCATATACAAAAAAAGCGATAATGCATAATGGGTTTTCAGTTGTAGAAGCAATTAGTTCTTGCCCAACATATTACGGTAGAAAAAATAAAAAAGGATCTGCAGTAGATTTAATAAGATTAATAAAAGAAAATAGTATAGTAACCAATGACACTAATAAAGCTAAAGAACAAGATAAAATGCCAATAGGTATTTTTAAAGATATAACTTTACCAGAATATACTGAAGAATACCAAAAAGTAGTAGATAAATTTTAAGTATTATTAGGAGAGAATGTATATGAAAAAGGAAATTAGGTTAAGTGGTTCAGGAGGACAAGGTCTTATACTTGCAGGTGTAATTTTGGCAGAAGGAGCAATATTATCAAATCTAAATGCAGTACAATCACAATCATACGGTCCAGAAGCTAGGGGCGGGGCAAGTAAAGCAGAAGTAATAATAAGTGATAAAGACATAAATTTTCCAAAGATAATTAAATCAAACATATTAATCTCATTAACACAAAAATCTTTTAATGAATATTCAGAATATATAAAAGAAGATAGTATAGTGATAGTAGATTCATCTATAGAGTTAAATGATCAGGTCAAAGCATCCATTCATAAAGTTCCAATACTTCAAACAGCTAATGACGTTTTGAAAAAACCGATGACAGCGAATATAATTACTTTAGGTGTACTAAGTAATTTAATACCAGAAGTAAATCCAGAGCATATAAAAGTTGCAATTTTAAATAGAGTTCCTAAAGGTAGCGAAGATTTAAATATAAAAGCATTTGAAGAAGGAAAGCGTTTTTTAAAAGAGGCGACAAATATTATTTAAATAACTTATTGAAAAAAATTATACGTACGTAGTCAATTAAATAGGTTAGTTGATAAAAGTTGTCCATAAAGGTTAATGGATTCTTAAAGGATTTCATAAAATTTTATCTTTTATTTTAGAGTTGTCCAGTACTTAAACTTTATAAGGTTTATGAAATCAGTTTTTGAAATATAAAATATAATATGAAATAAACTTTAAATCTCAATGCACTTAGCATTATGTGATAAACTTAGCTACTGTACTATGGGAGGATAGGATGGGATTTATAAGCGATAATGGAATTAATACATTAGAACTTGATTTAGTAGCTACTGTGGCACTGGCAACATTACTTCTTTTACTAGGGAAAGTATTAAGAAAGAAAGTGAATATTTTAGATAAATTTTGTGTACCAACTCCAGTTATAGGAGGGTTATTATTTGCAATAATAATGCTATTTTTAAAAAATAGCCAAATAGTTGAAGTATCAATGGATACAACATTACAAACACCTTTTATGTTAGCTTTCTTTGCAACTGTAGGCTTAGGAACCAATTTATCTTTAGTAAAAACTGGTGGAAAATTCTTACTAGTTTATTGGGGATTAGCTGGATTTATATTCGTATTCCAAAATTTTATAGGTATATCTGTTGCAAAGCTAACTAACATAAATCCATTAATAGGTATGATGTGCGGTGCTATATCTATGCAAGGTGGCCATGGAGGAGCAGCATCATTTGGAGCTACTATAGAAGGTTTAGGAGTAGAGGGAGCTTTAACTATTGGAGCAGCAGCAGCTACTTTTGGTGTAATACTAGGAGGGCTTGTTGGAGGACCTGTTTCTAGATATTTAATAAAAAAATATAAATTAAAATCAGAACAAGAGTTAGGTGAATGTGATGAGCAAAGCTCTTCTGGTTATGAAGTGGCTCTTGAAGATGAATGTAGTACAGTTACTTCAAATATAATTATAAATCATATAAGTATAATAGCAATATGTGTTACGGTAGGCAGTTTTATAAGTACTGCAATAACAAATTCAACAGGTGTAGTGGTACCTACTTATGTCGGTGCTATGTTCATAGGTGTAGTATTAAGAACAATTGGAGACAAATTAAAAATTATAAAAGTTGACACATACTGTGTAGATTTGATAGGTGATATATGTTTGTGTTTATTTTTAACAATGGCACTTATGACTATAAAGTTGTGGGAACTTTCAGGGCTTGCTGGACCTATGATTATAATTATTTCTATTCAAGTTATAGTACTTATAATATACGCAGTGTTTGTTGTATTTAGGCTTATGGGAAGAGATTATGATGCAGCTGTAATGGTAGCTGGTCTTTTAGGACATGGACTAGGTGCTACTCCAAACGCATTAGCAAATATGAATTCAATAACATCTAAATTTGGTGATTCAGCAAAAGCATTATTGATAGTTCCTTTAGTGGGATCTTTTCTAGCCGACTTAATAGGGATTCCTATAAATATAGGGTTAATAAACGTACTAAACTTTTTTGCCTAATTAAAATGTAATTTATATATAAAACAAGCTATTGTATACATGCTTAAGGGGGATAAAATATGAAAGAATCATTTAAAAAATGGGAAGAAAATAAAGTTAATAAAAATTTAGAAAGATTTCCAGAAAGAAAAGAACAATTTAAATTTGATACAGATGAAGAAATAAAAAGATTATACACTCCGCTAGATGCTGAGATAGATTACGAAAATGATTTAGGTTATCCAGGACAATACCCATTTACAAGAGGTGTTCAACCTACTATGTATAGGGGTAAGTTATGGACAATGAGAATGTATGCAGGCTTTGCTACTGCAGAAGAATCAAACCAAAGATATAAATACTTAATAGAACAAGGTTCTATGGGATTATCAGTAGCATTTGACCTACCAACGCAAATGGGATATGACTCAAGTGATGAAATATCTGAAGGAGAAGTTGGTAAGGTTGGAGTTGCAATAGATTCTTTAGCCGACATGGAAATATTATTTGATGGAATACAATTAGATAAAGTATCTACATCAATGACTATAAATGCTCCAGCATCAGTACTTTTAGCTATGTATATAGCAGTAGCTGAAAAGCAAGGTGTTTCATCAGATAAATTAAGAGGAACTATACAAAATGATATATTAAAAGAATATGTAGCAAGAGGAACTTATATATTCCCTGTAAAACCATCAATGAGACTTATAACAGATATATTTGATTACTGTTCTAGAGAGGTTCCAAAGTGGAACACAATAAGTATATCAGGATATCACATAAGAGAAGCTGGAGCTAATGCAGTTCAAGAGGTAGCATTCACTTTAGCAGATGGTATGGCATATGTAAAAGCAGCACTTGATGCAGGCCTTAATGTAGATGATTTTGCTCCTAGACTTTCTTTCTTCTTCAATGCACACAATAATTTACTAGAGGAAGTTGCTAAATTTAGAGCGGCAAGAAGAATATGGGCAAAAATAATGAAAGATAAGTTTAAAGCAACTAATCCAAAGTCAATGTCATTAAAATTCCATACTCAAACTGCAGGGTGTACTTTAACAGCCCAACAACCAGAAAATAACATAGTAAGAGTAGCAATTCAAACACTAGCAGCGGTATTAGGTGGAACGCAATCTCTACATACTAATTCTAAGGATGAGGCTTTAGCTCTTCCAACAGAAGATTCAGTAATGGTAGCTCTTAGAACTCAGCAAATAGTTGCTCATGAAAGTGGAGTAGCTGATACGATAGATCCACTTGCAGGCTCATATCTAGTTGAAGGTTTAACTAATAAAATAGAAGAAGAAGCTATGAATATAATAAATAAGATAGAAGAATTAGGTGGAGCTCCACGTGCAATAGAAAAAGGATACATACAACAAGAGATAATGGATAGTGCATACAAATATCAAAGAGAAATTGAAAGTAATGAAAAGGTAATAGTTGGAGTTAATAAATTCCAAATAGAAGAAGAGGCTCCAAAAGGATTATTAAGAGTTGATCCTATAGTTGGAGAAAGACAAAAAGAAAAGCTACAAGAATTAAGAGATAACAGAGATAATGAGAAAGTTCAAAAAGCTCTACAAGCTTTAAAAGTTGCTTGTGAAGGTGAAGAAAATGTAATGCCATATATATTAGAAGCAGTAAAAGCGTATGCAACACTAGGTGAGGTATGTGGTGTAATGAGAGAGGTATTTGGAGAGTACAAGCAAGCAGTTATGATATAAAAATACAACGATTATTTTAAGGTTTTAAAGATAGATTAAGGGGGAACAAAAATGAAACAGATAAGAGTTTTAGTTGCAAAACCAGGATTAGATGGTCATGATAGAGGTGCAAAGGTAATAGCTAGAGCGCTTAGAGATGCCGGTATGGAAGTTATATATACAGGGCTTAGACAAACACCAGAACAAATAGTTCAAGCAGCAATTCAAGAGGATGTCGACGTAGTTGCAATGAGTATATTATCAGGCGCTCATAGTCATTTACTTCCAAAGGTAGTAGAACTTTTAAAATTAGAAGAAGCATACGATGATATTTTAGTTATAGGTGGTGGAGTTATACCTGAGGAGGATATACCTTTCTTAAAAGAAAAAGGTATAAAAGAAATATTTACACCAGGAACACCAACTTCTGTAACAATAGATTTTATAAAGGAAAATGTTAAAAGTAAGTCGGCAAGTGCTTAGGAGTGATTTTATGGAAAATCTAGTTAAAGCTCTTTTAGAAGGAAATAAAAGAGCTTGTGCCAAACTTATTACTATGGTAGAAAATGAAGTTGATGGATACGAAGAAGTTTTAAAATCAATTTATAAATATACTGGGGGAGCTTATGTTATAGGTATAACAGGCCCTCCAGGAGCTGGTAAATCTACATTTACAGACAAATTAGCAAAGTTAATAAGGCAAGAAAATAAAAAAGTAGGTATTATTGCAATAGATCCAACTAGTCCTTTTACTAAGGGAGCTATCCTTGGAGATAGAATAAGAATGAATGATTTAAGCACAGATAAGGGTGTATTTATAAGGTCTATGGGAACTAGAGGAAGTCTAGGTGGACTATCAAATGCTACTCAAGGAGCTATAAAAGTTTTAGATGCATATGGATGTGATTATATATTTATAGAAACAGTTGGAGTAGGTCAATCGGAAATTGATGTAGTAAAAACTGCTGATACAACTCTTATAGTAATGGTTCCGGGTTTAGGTGATGATATACAGGCCATAAAAGCCGGAGTTATGGAAATCGCAGATGTATTTGTAATAAATAAAGCTGATAGAGAAGGAGCTAAAAGAACATCTCTAGAAATACAGATGATGATGGATTTCAAAAAAGATTGGGAATTTAGGCCTCCTATAAATTTAGCTATAGCTGAAACTGGAGACGGCGTAGAAGAAACTTATAAAAATATACTTAAACATAAAATATTTCTAGAAGAAAGTAACAAATTAAATGAAAAAAGACTATCTAGAAATAAAACGGAAATAAAAGCATTAGTTCAAAGACGTATTTCAAACCTAGTGAAAAACTTAGAATATAGCAAAGAAATGGATGAATTATTAGGGAAAACTATGACTAAGGAAATAGATCCTTACTCAATAAGTGATATATTATTTGAAAAAGTAAGAAATAATCAATATTAATTAGGGGGATTTTTCATGGAAATATTAAGAGTTGATCATGTTGGGATAGCTGTAAATAACTTAGAGGAAACTTTGAAATTTTATGAAGATGTATTGGGGTTAAAATGTGAGGGAACAGAAATAGTAGAAGATCAAAAGGTTAAAGTTGCTTTTTTACCAGTTGGAGAAACTGAACTTGAATTATTAGAATCAACTACTGAAGATGGACCTATAGCAAAGTTTATAGCTAAAAACGGTGGGCGTGGTGGAATCCAACACGTTGCGGTAAGAGTTGATAATATAGAAAAGGCAATAGAAGAAGTTAAAGATAAAGGTTATAAAATGATAGATGAAGTACCAAGATACGGAGCAGGAAATGCTAAAATAGCATTTTGCCATCCAAAGGGAACGGATGGAATATTATTAGAGTTAAGTGAAAGAAAATAACCGAAAATTAAATACTTGGGGGTGATTTTATGTCACAAGAAAAATTAAATTTACTTCGAGAGAAAAGAAGTAAGATAGAATTAGGTGGAGGCCAAAAAAGAATAGATAAACAACATGCATCAGGTAAATTAACAGCAAGAGAAAGGTTAAATAAGTTATTTGATGAAAATACTTTTGTAGAATTAGATGCTTTTGTTAAACATAGATGTTCTAATTTTGGAATGGAGAAACAAGAGATACCAGGAGAAGGTGTTGTTACAGGTTATGGAAAAGTAGACGGAAGGTTAGTTTGTGCATTTGCTCAAGATTTCACAGTACTAGGTGGATCATTAGGTGAAATGCATGCAAAGAAAATTGGTAAAGTAATGGATATGGCTGTAAAAGTAGGAGCACCAGTAGTAGGACTTAATGATTCAGGAGGAGCTAGAATTCAAGAAGCTGTTGATGCTCTCGCTGGATATGGAGAAATATTTTATAAAAATACTATCGCATCAGGGGTTGTTCCTCAAATATCGGCTATAATGGGACCTTGTGCAGGAGGAGCTGTTTACTCACCAGCTTTAACAGATTTTATATACATGGTAGACCAAACAAGTCAAATGTTTATAACAGGCCCACAAGTTATAAAAACTGTAACAGGAGAAGAAGTCAGTTCTGAAGAATTAGGAGGAGCAACAACTCATAATGCTACATCAGGAGTAGCGCACTTTATGGCAGTTAATGATGAGGATTGTATAAATCAAATTAGAAAATTATTAAGCTTCTTACCTTCAAATAATGCTGAAAAAGCACCAATAATTGAAAGTATAGATGATCCAAATAGATTAAATGAAATTTTAAATAATATAATACCAGATGGTTCAAATAAACCATACGATATGAAAGAAATTATATATGAAATAGTTGATGATGGAGATTTTTATGAAGTTCAGCCATTATTTGCACAAAATATTATAACAGGATTTGCAAGAATAAACGGAGAAAGTATAGGTATAATTGCTAATCAGCCTAAATTTATGGCAGGCTCTCTAGATATAAATGCATCAGATAAAAGTGCAAGATTTATAAGAACTTGTGACGCATTTAATATTCCAATAGTAAACTTTGTAGATGTACCAGGATTCTTACCAGGAACTTCACAAGAATATGGTGGAATAATTCGTCATGGTGCAAAAATGCTTTATGCATATAGTGAAGCAACAGTACCTAAAATTACTGTTATAACTAGAAAAGCATACGGCGGGTCTTATCTAGCTATGTGTTCAAAAGATTTAGGTGCTGATATGGTTTTTGCTTGGCCAACTGGAGAAGTTGCAGTTATGGGACCAAGTGGAGCAGCAAATATTATATTTAAAAATGATATAAAAAATGCAGATGACCCTAAAGAAATGAGAAATGTAAAAATAAAAGAGTATACAGATGAATTTGCAACTCCATACAAAGCGGCTGAAAGAGGATATATTGATGATGTAATTGAGCCAGCACTTACAAGAATAAGACTTGCAGATGCACTAGATACATTATCTTCTAAGCGTGAAGAGAGACCGCCTAAAAAACACGGAAATATACCTTTATAGGAAGGTGATAAATTATGAATATTAGCCAATTATTAGAGGCCCTAAAGGATCCATCAGCCGTTTTAACTATAGGAGATAAGTTACTTGTTGGATTGAGTGTAGCATTACTTTCAATGAGTGTAGTATTTATAGTATTAGTTTTAATAGCAGCAATAATAAAGTTACTACAAATAGAAAAATCCAAACCAGAAGATTTAAAAGTAGCTAGTAGTCAATCTTCACATGTAGAACCGGAAAATGATAAAACTGAAGATATGGGAGAATTAGTAGCAGCAATAACTGCAGCAATTGCTGCATCAACTGGAAATAGTACTAATAATATATTAGTTAGAAAAATTACAAGAAGTAATAACTCTAAGTCAAGTTGGGAAAGTATGTCAAATAAGAGTAGTAAGTAATGAACAAAAGGGGGAGCTAAAAAATGATAAAAAAATATAATATAACAGTTAATGGAAATACTTACGATGTAGAGGTTGAAGAACTAGGGAGTGAAGGAGTAGCAGTTTCTAGAGAAAGAGTAATATCACAAAGTACACCTAGACCACAAGTTTCAAAGCCAGTAGCACCAAAACCTCAAGCAGCACCATCAGGTGGAGGTTCTGGTAGTGTTAATGCACCAATGCCAGGAACTATAAATGATGTTCGTGTTAAGGCTGGGGACAGTGTTAAAAAAGGACAAATATTATTAATACTTGAAGCTATGAAGATGGAAAATGAAATAATGGCAAGTTGTGATGGAACTATTTCAGGAGTAAGCGTATCAAAAGGTGCATCAGTAAGTGCAGGGGATGTTTTAGTAACGATAGCATAGAAATTTAGAAAAGGGGGACTTACCCGTGGGAGAAGTTATAATTAATTTTATTCAATCAATGGGTATTGTTAATATGGATTGGAGACAATTAGTAATGATACTAATTGCCTGCATTTTATTATATTTAGCAATAGCAAAAGGTTTTGAACCTTTATTACTAGTGCCTATAGCTTTTGGTATGCTACTTTCAAACCTTCCGCTTTCAGGAGTTATGAGTGGACCAATTTCAACAATTGAGCCTATGGGAGTAGCTAATGGAGTTATAGAAGCTGGGATTCACACTAAAACACCAGGAGGGCTACTGCATTACTTATTCCAAGGTGATGAACTTGGAATATTCCCTCCATTAATATTCTTAGGAGTTGGGGCTATGACAGACTTTGGTCCATTAATAGCTAATCCAAAGAATATATTACTTGGAGCAGCAGCACAATTTGGAATATTTTTTACTTTTATAGGAGCACTACTTCTTGGATTTACAGGACCAGAGGCAGCTTCAACAGGTATAATAGGTGGAGCTGACGGACCGACAGCTATTTACTTAACAACTAAATTAGCGCCACACTTGCTAGCACCTATAGCAGTTGCAGCTTATTCATATATGGCTTTAGTTCCGATAATTCAGCCACCGATAATGAAAGCTTTAACTACTAAAGAAGAAAGGTCTATAGTAATGACTCAAAGTAAAACTGTATCTAAGAAAATAAAAATAATCTTCCCGATAGCTGTTACAATAGTAGTTTCATTACTTTTACCAGCAGCAGCTACATTAATAGGTATGCTTATGTTTGGTAATTTACTTAAAGAATGTACAGTTACAGATAGATTATCTGAGACTGCGACAAATGCTTTAATGAACATAGTTACAATATTTTTAGGATTATCAGTTGGAGCATCTGCTCAAGCTGAAATATTCTTAAGTACTCAAACTTTAAAAATATTCGCACTTGGAGTTGTAGCCTTTGGAATAGGTACAGCAGCTGGAGTTTTATGTGCCAAATTGATGAATAGATTTACTAAGGAAAAAATTAATCCACTTATAGGTGGAGCTGGGGTTTCTGCTGTTCCAATGGCAGCAAGGGTTGCTCATAAAGTTGCACAGGAAGAAAACCCAAGTAATTTCTTATTAATGCATGCTATGGGGCCTAACGTTGCAGGTGTTATAGGCTCAGCAGTAGCAGCAGGAATACTTTTAAGCTTATTTGGATAG
>NZ_HG529282.1 GCF_000499525.1 Faecalimicrobium dakarense
ATTTTTTATATTTTTTTTACTAAAAACTGTAATCTTTTTTTAATAAATTGCATATCATAAATTATAAATGAAAGTTAAAAAATAAAACTTGCAAAAATAAATTATGTAAACTATAATATTAATAATAATAATAATAAAATAAGGAGGTACAAAAAATGAATGAAAACACTAATTTAGTATATTTTGGTTATGAAGGTGAATTAGATTATGATTATGCCCCTGATTATGAAGTAGAATAAATTAATGAATGTGAAAAATATAAAAGTTCATATTTATTTTTAAAATGAATTTGATTTTTTAGAAAAATCAAAACCAGCTTAGATAATATATACAGTGTAAGGAGTATAAAATGTTAGTTTCAAAATAAAAGAGCTATAACCATTTCTAGAAAGATAAGGTTATAGCTTATTTATATTTCAATTTTTTAATTTTGAGGTAAATTTTTTAGAACATATTCCTTATGAAGCATCCAAGTATTATTTTCCCATTTATAAATACAGATATTATCAAAGTGACAATCAAAATCACAATCAATTTTATTTACATATTCCCATAGTTCGTTAAATATATTTTGAATTTTTTTAGAGCTTATAGTAATATGAAAAACTTTATCCTTTCCATCTTTTTTGTCAAAGCCTATATAAGATATTTTTGACAATTCATCAATCAACTCATTATGTAAAACCTTAGCATCATTACTCATTAAGACTTTCATAAATATAACTCTATTATCAAAATGGTCATAACCTTTGATTTTATAAGGCTTAGAAAGATGATTCTTAGAAAAACTATCTAAAATATTTTCTAATTTATTTATATCATTAGATTCAAATGGAGATTTAATAGTAAAGTGAGCAGGGAGTTTTGATGATTTGGCTTTAAACATATTAAAAACTTCCCTTCTTAAATTATTATTAAAATCGCCGGCTTTATCTTTAACCACACTTACAATTACGTATCTCAATATGGTAACCTCCAAACTTTAAAGTCATATTTATATAATAGTTACAAATTGGTAAATTCATATAAATTTCATACAAATTTAAAATGCTTTATGCTATTATATATTATAATATAAACTAATTTAAAAATAATATGAGAATTAAGTTTATATAAGAAAGATAACAAGATAAATTAATTATATAAATGAATGGAGAGAATAAAATGAGTTTTTTTAAGAGATTAAAAAATGTAGTAAATGCAAAGGCTAACAAAGCTTTAGAAAAACACGAAGATCCAATAGAATTATTAGAACTATCAATAACTAAAAAAGAAAAATTACTTCAAGATGCTAAAAAGCAATGTGCAAACTTTATTGCATCAGTAGATAGCATAAGAGGAGAAAAAAAATTATTAGAAGAAAAAATAGCTAAGTATGAAGAAGCTACAAAAGCAGCTATATTAAAAGAAGATACAGATAAAGCTCAAAGCTTTGTAAAACAAAAATTAGAATTAGAAGAAAAATTAACTCAAACTTTAGCTAGAATAAAAGACCAAGATGAGAAAATACAAGTTATAAAGAGTAAGATAGAAGAATTAGAAATAGAAATATCTAAGATGAAGTCTAAAAAGCAAGAGTTAGCTACTAGACTTGATGTTGCTGAAATAAACAATGAAATAAATGAAACACTAGCAGGTCTTAATGATGATAATGGTATAAACCTAGATGAGCTTGAAAAGAAAGTTTCTCAAAAAGAAAACTATGGTAAAGCATTAGAAGATTTAAAACCAAAAGATGAAGAGGCTTTACTTGATGAATATATAAATAATTCACCAGCAGTTGATTCAAAAGTAGCTGATGAGTTAGAAAGAATAAAAGAGCAAATGAAAAAATAATTTTATATTAAAATAAAGGTAGATGGTTAAAAGCTATCTACCTTTAATAATATTGTGGTTTAAATTGTGAGGAGTGACTTTTTTATGGATGAAAGAATTAATCAAGAAAAAAATAAATACAATAAAATATATACAGATTTGGTATTTGCAAGTGATGATTTAAGACAAATGCTAGATGATAAAGAAATAAATAAAAGAAGCTTTATAAAGAAAGTAGATACACTAAAGGATTATATGAATTTTTTAGATAGTATTGAAAAAGAAAGTAAAGAAGATAAAGGACTTTTCAAAAAATTATTTAAAGCTCAAAAAAATTCAAATGATGAAATAAATAAATATTTAACTCAAGATAAAAAAAATGGATATAGAAAAATTAGATAAATGTAGCCAATGTAAATGTAGGAACTGTGTAAGTGTATGTCCAATGAATCACTGCTTTAACTGTAGAGATAAAGAATATGTAAGTGAATGTAACAAAGAAAATAATTTACTTACAATTAGCAAAGACACAGTGACCCTTTATCAAGGAGATGAAGAGTTTATATTTAATGTGGCAGGATATTTAGTTGAAAAAGATAGTGAAGGAAATTATCATAGATATGTTTACTTGATAGATAGTAAAGATTATGATAATCAGCATATATTAAAGTACTCTAAATTCAAGGGAGAAGAATATTATGAATCAGTCATAGTAGACGATACTCAAGATGAACTTATTAGAATTAATAATAAATTCATAGAAATGGGGTTAAGAGTATAATATGAAAAATAGTAAAAGAAAAATAGCTTGTTTACTAACGACATTTATATTTTTATTTGCTTATATAGCTACTACATTTCATAGTATAGATGCATATGCGGAGAACTATAAAGAATACATAGTAGCGTCTTCATCAAGTTCAAAGCCTAAGTCAGGAGGATTTAGCTCTGGAGGAAGTAAGAGCTTTTCGACAAAACCAAAATCAACTACTATAAAACCAGATTCTGGAGGATTTTCTTCTAAGCCAAGTAATAGTAGCTCAAAATCAAATTCAAGTAGTAGTGTAAAGCCAGACTCTGGAAGCTTTTCAACAAAACCTAAAAATGATAATAGTAATTCTAATAAAAAATATAATGATTATGATGACGACAGAGGAAGTAACTCATCACGTCCAATATTTGGAGGATCAAACTATGGAGGATATTATGGTGGATATAGTCCATTTCATAGAATATTCTATGGATTTGGTGTGAGTTCATGGATAACAAAAGTTGTAGTAATAATAACTGTAGCTGTTATAGCTTACATTATATTTGACTATATAAGAAGTAGAAGAAATTAATTATAAAAAACCTAGTATTTATGCTAGGTTTTTTATATTATATTAAAAAATATTTTATAATAAGTATGTTGCTTACATAAAATATTATATAATTTAAATATAGAAAGTATAAAAAATGTAAAGGAAAATAGATTTATGAAAAAACATTTGGAAGAATATATAGATAAAATAAAAAAATTACCAATAAAAAATAAATATACAAAAGAAGAACTATTAAAAGAAGACTTTCTAATAGAAAAAGATAATAACATTGAAATATATTATGCTCCTCATAATGAGTACATAAATCCTAAGGCTAAGATATTTATAGTTGGAATAACTCCAGGTTTTGAACAAATGAGTACTGCAATTTCTACTGCAAGAAAATGCTTGGAAGAAAATATGGATATAGATAATATAAAATATGAGTGTAAAAGAAATGGAAGATTTAGTGGGAGTTTAAGAAAAAATATAATAAGTATGCTAGATGAATTAAAATTAAATGAAAGTTTAAATATAGTTAGTTGCAGTGAATTATTTGAAGATAAAGATTATTTACTACATACTATATCTCTTATTCCATATTCAGTATTTCTAAAAGGAAAAAATTATACAGGTCATGCACCTAAATTAATAAAAAGTGAGTTTTTAATGAAATATGTATACGAAAATTTTTTAGAAGATTATAAAAAACTTGATAATGTGCTTATAATACCTTTAGGAAAAGCAGTAGAAGAAGTGATAAATGAATTAATAATTAAAAATATAATAAAAGAAGAGCAAATACTTAGGGGATTTCCTCACCCATCAGGAGCAAATGGCCATAGACTAGTACAATTAAAGGAAAATAAAGAAAGTATGATTAGTATTATAAAAGATAAATTTAATGAATAGAATGATTTTATATATTGGGGGAAAAAACTTTTGAATATAACAAAAAATATTTTAATAATAGAAGATGACGAGACATTAAATAAGGGAATAATGCTTACACTAAGGCAAAATGATATAAATATAATACAGGCATTTGATTTAAATGAAGGAAGAAAAATGTTTAATAAAGAACAAATAGATTTAATAATACTAGATGTAAACTTACCAGATGGGAATGGTTTTGATTTTTGTAAAGAAATAAGAGGAATTTCTCAAGTTCCCATAATATTTTTAACTGCTTGTGATATGGAGATAGATATAGTAAGTGGATTAGAACTAGGAGCAGATGATTATATTACAAAACCTTTTAGTTTAATGATATTAAGGGCAAGAGTAAATGTTATCTTAAGAAGACAATCAAATAATAAAAATAATAAGGTGACTATTGATAATATGAATTTTAATTTTGATAAAATGGAGTTTAAAAAAGGAAACAATATAATTACGTTAAGTAAAACAGAGCAAAAACTTCTTAAAATATTAGTAAGTAATCATGGACAAGTATTAACGAGAAATCAATTAATAGATAGTATTTGGAGTGAAGAGAGTGAGTATGTTGATGAAAACGCATTAACAGTTAATATAAAAAGGTTAAGAGAAAAAATAGAGGACAAAAAATCATCTCATAAGTATATAAAAACTGTATATGGAATAGGATATACATTCTCAGGGGGAAATAAGATTGAATAATTGCAATGTTAAAGCATTTAATAAGATTTATATTAGTTTTTGCACAATACTTTTATTATTGTGCTCATTTTTTATGGCATTTACATTATATTTTGACATTATGGCTAAAAATAAAGTTATTTTAATAAGTACATTATTTATTATATCTATATTTATAATAGGAATTTTATTTATATATATAATAAGAAAAAAAGTAGTTGAGATAATTAATTCGCTAGATAATATAGTTACTAATGCTATAAATGAAGAAAATATAGTTACAGGATATGAAGAAACTATTTTATCTTCTTTAGAAAATAAAATACATAGGTATATAAAGATAAATAAATCAAATAAAAAATCAATAGAAAATGAAAGAAATAATGTAAAATCTCTCGTAGCAGATATATCTCATCAAACTAAAACACCAATATCAAATATATTATTATATAGTCAGTTAATTCTTGAAAATGAAAGTATAGATGAATATACAAAAGATATATTAAAAGATATAAAAAATCAATCTGAGAGGCTTAATTTTTTAATACAGTCCTTAATAAAAATGTCTAGATTAGAAAGTAATATTATATCACTAAAACAAAGTAAAACTAAAATAATAAATGTATTAACTAAATCTGTTCAAGAAGTTTATCATGATGCAGATAAAAAGCAGTTAGATATAAAAGTTGATTGTAGTGAAGATATAACTTCTAACATTGATATTAAATGGACAGTAGAAGCTATTGTAAATATATTAGAAAATTCAATTAAATATACAAATGCAAAAGGACGTATAGAAATATGTGTGACTTCTTATGAATTATTTAGAAGAATTGATATAAAAGATACTGGTATAGGAATTTGTGAAAGTGAAATTAATAATATATTTAAAAGATTTTATAGGTGTAAAAATGTAGTCAACTATGAAGGGGTTGGTATTGGGCTTTATCTTAGTAGGCAAATTGTATCACTCCAAGGGGGATATATAAAAGTTTCATCAAAAGTTAATGAAGGCTCAACTTTTTCTATATTTTTACCTTCATAAAATATTATCCTAAATATGTCAGAACTGTTATATTTGAGACATTAATTTGTTAGATTTAATTGATATATTTAAGACACAAGAAAAAGATAAATTTTAGGAGGAAAATATGAGTATAGTGAGAGTTAATGATTTAAAAAAATACTATGGAAAAGATGAAAGTTTAGTTAAAGCTTTAGATGGAGTAACCGTTGAAGTAAATAAAGGAGAATTTGTTTGTATTGTGGGAACATCAGGGAGCGGGAAAAGTACTTTACTTCATATGATAGGCGGGCTTGATAGACCAACAAAAGGAAATGTAAATATAAACAATAATGATATATTTAAATTAAATGATGAGGAACTTACAATCTTTAGAAGAAGAGAAATAGGGTTTGTATTTCAACAATTTAATTTAATCCCTATCTTAAATGTTTACGAAAATATAGTATTACCAATAGAACTTGATGGTAACAAAATAGATGAAGAGTATGTAAATACTGTTATAAAAGCATTAGGATTAGAAAGTAAGGTTAATAACTTAACTAATAATTTATCAGGTGGTCAACAACAAAGAGTAGCAATAGCAAGAGCTTTAGCTACTAAACCATCAATAATACTTGCAGATGAGCCAACTGGTAATTTAGATAGTAAAACTGGTCAAGATGTTATGAGTCTGTTAAAAACTATGAGCCAAAAATTCAATCAAACTATTATAATGATAACTCATAATCAAGAAATTTCACAAATGGCAGATAGAGTTATAAGGATAGAAGACGGAATGATTTTATCTAAGGTGGTGAGTGAATAATGGTTCGAACTAACAACAAGGAAGTTATTAATAGACTATCAAAAAATAGTTTTAAATACAATAAAGGAAGAAATAAATTTGCAATAGTATCTATAATACTGACAACATTACTTTTTACAGCATTTTTTACTATACAAATGAGTATGATAAAATCAACACAATATGAAACTATGCGTATGGTAGGAGGTACATTTCATGGTGATTTTAAGGATTTAAGTACAAAAGAGTATGAAAAAATCAAAGATAACAAACTAATTAAGGAAAAAGGAGTATCTATATTTGTAAATTTAGCACAAAACAAAGAATTAGCAAAAAGGCAAACAGAAATAAAATATGGTGATAAAAATTATATAGAAAATTGCTTCGCGAAGCCATATAAAGGCAATATTCCTAAAAATAAAAATGAAATATTAGTAGATACATTAACATTAGATGCTTTAGGAATGTCTAAAGAAATAAATCAAAAGATAAATCTGAAATATTTTATAAATGATAAAGAATATAATACAGAATTTAAAATAAGTGGTATATATAAAGGCGATAAAGTTTCAATGGCAAGCGTACTATATGTATCAAAAGACTTTGTAGAAGAAGAACTTAAAGGAATTGACCAAGAAAAATCTAAAAAAAGAGGCGAAGGCACAGGGCTTATAGATTTAGAAGTTAATTTTTCAAATTCTTTCTTTATAGAAAAAAAACTAGAGAAAGTTTTAATCGAAAGTGGATTAAGTACAAAAAAAATAAATACTGGTGTAAACTGGGCATATACAAGTGTAAATATAGAAGAAGATACTGGTTCACTTTGGGGAGCTATAGGATTTTTAGCTATTATAATGCTTGCTGGTTATTTAATTATATATAATGTTTTTTATATATCTATAGTAAAAGATATAAAATCTTATGGACTGTTAAAAACTATTGGAACTACTAAAAAACAAATAAATAAAATCATTATAAAACAAGCTTTAAAAATGTGTGCAATAGGTATACCTATAGGAATCGCTCTAGGGTATTTCATAGGGGTAATATTAACTCCACTTATAGTAAGACAAACAACCACTATAGCAAATACTGAAATTTCTGCAAGTCCAATTATATTTATAGGTTCTATATTATTTTCATTAATAACTGTATTAATAAGTATACATAAGCCAAGTAAAATAGCATCTAAAGTATCACCAATAGAAGCATTAAGATATAGTGGAGTATGTGAAAAAACTAGAAAAAAAGTTAAAAAAACAAACAGTGGAGCAAAAATTAGAAATATGGCTTTATCTAATGTATTTAAAAATAAAAGAAAGTCATTTATAGTTATAGCATCATTATCATTAAGTATCATACTTTTAAATGTGGTATACACGATCATATATGGATTAGATATTGATAAGTATTTAATTAATTTGATAGGTACAGATTTTACAATAGGGGATACAAGCTTTTATAGATGGAACTACGGTCTCGGTAATTATTCTGATGCATTAACTGAAGATATTTGTAAAGAAATTGAAAATTTAGAAGGCGTTCATAGTGTTAATAAAATATATCATAAAGGTATTAACGTACCATTAATTGATGAAATGAAAAAAAATATTGAACTTAAAAAAAGCTCTGTAGATGAAAATTATAAAAATCAGATTAATGAATCATTAAAAAATAAAAAAATTCCAACAGAGTGCTATGGAATTGATGAAGGTATATTACCATTTATAGAAAAATTTTTAACTAAAGGAAAAATAGATATAGAAAAATTTAAAAGTGGTAACTATATTATTTTAGATGAAAATTGGTATATGGGTAGATTATTAGATATTGGAAGTAAAGTTACTATACCTTTTGAAGATGGACAAAGTAAAGAATATGAGGTTATGGCAACTGTTCAAGTTATTCCGTTGTATTTACGTACAGGGTATATAAATACAGTAGGAAATGATATGTATTTACCAATAAATGAATTTAAAAATATTACAAATAATAAATCTGTAATGACTGCTATGTTTGATGTTGGCGATAGTCAAACAAATAATGTGAAAAATTATTTAGATAATCAAATAAAAACAAATCCAACATTAGACTATAGAATGAAATTGACATATATAAATGAGTTTGAAGATATGGCAAATACATATAAAATAGTAGGATATGGACTTAGCTTTGTATTAGGGTTGATAGGGATTTTAAACTTTAATAATGTAATAATGACAAATATTATAAGTAGAAAAAGAGAGTTTGCGATATTAAAAAGTGTTGGTATGACTAAAAATCAACTTAAGAAATTAGTAACACTAGAAGGATTGTATTATGCTTTATTAACAATTTTTATAGTTGTTGTAATTGGACTACCTATCACTAAAAAATTAGTGACCTTATTAGCTGGAGGCATGATGATTTTTAGTTATAAATTTACAATGCTACCTATAATTTTAGCACTGCCAATATTATTAACAATAGCCGTTATTATACCAAGGCTTTGCTACTTAAAGGTAAATAAGGAAAGTGTAGTAGAACTATTAAGAACAAATGAGTAAATTAGAAATATATTTAAAAATAAAAAACTAGGCTAATTGAACTGCACCCTGTCAAGTAGACAGTACAAAAAATAAAAATTAAGCAACTAAGGTCTGCTCTCGATATTCTATCGGAGTCAGACCTTTTAACTTTTTCTGTAATCTTTTATTATTGTAAAATTCTATGTAATTATCAATTTCTAAATGTAATTCATCAAATGTATGAAACTTTTTCAAATAGTACATCTCTGACTTAATAATTCCCCAAAATCTTACAATTTCAATTCTTTTATTATATGTTGTTTTTATTCCTTTAATCATAATTTTATCCTCTCCTGAATTATGAGATTTACTTATATCATAATTATTATTATACTTCATAATCCAACCTTGAAGTACACTATGGGAGGATAAATTAAGAAAAAATTGCAAATAAATAATATAGGATTATTTACAGTAATTACTTAAAAAATAGTTAAATAAAATGATTAATTTAAAAATAAATGTTTTGATATACACCTATAGGGGGTATATGTATACTATATAAGTAAGAGTAAAATAATTAAGAATAAGAAAGGAGATTAGTATGAATACAAACAAAGTAAATGAAACATACAAAATAACAGGAATGACCTGTGCAGCTTGTGCAAAAGCAGTAGAGAGAGTAGTTAAAAAAATAGATGGAGTAGAAGCACAAAATGTAAATATTGCCACAGAAAAGCTTACTATAGAATATGATAATACTAAAGTAAATTTTGATGATATAAAACAATCAGTAGAGAAAGCTGGTTATGGCATAGAAAAAGAAGAAAAAAATAAACATATAGATGTAAAAATTGAAGGGATGACTTGTGCATCTTGTGCAAAAGCAGTAGAAAGAGTAGTTAAAAAAATAGATGGAATAGAAAATATAAATGTTAATATAGCAACGGATAAAGCTAGTATCAGTTATAATCCATCAAAAGTTAAGTTATCACAAATAAAAGGTGCTATAGAAAAGGCTGGATATAAACCATTAGAAGAATCAAAAGAAAAGACAGTAGATGAAGATAAATTAAAAAAAGAAAAAGAAATAAAGACTTTATTTATTAAATTTATAATAGCAACAGTATTTGCTATACCTCTATTTTATATAGCAATGGGACCTATGGTGCCAAGTCCAATTGGACCATGGCCAATACCAGAAATTATAAACCCTATGACTAATACTCTAAATTATGCATTAATTCAACTTTTATTAGTTATTCCTGTAATGGGGGCGGGTTATAAATTTTATATAAATGGTACAAAAGCGATTTTAACTAAAAGTCCAAATATGGATTCTTTAGTTGCTATAGGAACTCTTGCAGCATTTTTATATAGTTTATATACAACAGTTCAAATAGCTAATGGTACTGTAGTAGGAGCACATCATCACCAGTTATATTATGAAAGTGCAGGTATAATAATAGCGTTAATATTACTTGGGAAATATTTAGAATCAAGATCTAAAGGTAAAACATCAGAAGCTATTAAAAAGCTTATGGGACTTCAACCTAAAACAGCTATAGTTATAGAAAGTGGAAAAGAAGTAGAAACACCAATAGAAGAAGTAGTTGAAGGAGATATAATATTAGTAAAACCAGGTAGTAAAATACCAGTAGATGGAATTGTTATAGAAGGTAATACATCTGTTGATGAATCTATGCTTACAGGAGAAAGTATCCCCGTAGAAAAAAATGTAGGAGATAAAGTAACTGGAGCAAGTATAAATAAAAATGGTAGTATAAAATTTAAAGCGGAAAAAGTAGGAGAAGATACTGCTTTAGCTCAAATTATAAAATTAGTAGAAGATGCACAAGGCACAAAAGCACCAATTGCAAAGCTTGCTGATACTGTGTCAGGATATTTTGTACCAATTGTAATGTTAATTGCAGTAGTAGCATCTCTTTTATGGTATTTCGTAGGAAATAAAGATATTGAGTTTGTTCTTAGAATATTTATTTCAGTTCTTGTAATAGCGTGTCCTTGTGCACTAGGTCTTGCAACACCAACTGCTATAATGGTTGGAACAGGTAAAGGTGCTGAAAATGGTATATTAATAAAAGGTGGAGAAGCTTTAGAATCTGCACATAAAATAGATACAGTAATATTTGATAAAACAGGGACAATAACAGAAGGAAAGCCTGTAGTTACAGATGTAGTTTTAAGTGAAGGTGTTGATGAAAATTATCTTGTAAAGATAGCATCTAGTGCTGAAAAAGGATCAGAACATCCCCTTGGAGAAGCAATAGTTAAATGCGGGATAGATAGAAATATTGAATTTGTCAAAGTTGATAACTTTAAAGCAATACCAGGTCATGGAATTGAAGTTAATATAGATAATAAAGTTGTTTTACTTGGAAATAAAAAACTTATGAATGATAGAAATATAAGCTTAGTAAATTTAGAAGAAAAATCTGATGACTTAGCAAGACAAGGAAAAACTCCTATGTATATTGCTTTTGACAATAAATTAGCAGGAATAGTAGCTGTTGCAGATATAGTAAAAGAGAGTAGTAAATCAGCTATTGAAACTCTTCACAATATAGGAATAAAAGTAGCTATGGTAACAGGTGATAACAAAAAGACGGCAAATGCCATAGCAAAACAAGTAGGAATAGATATAGTACTTTCTGAAGTTTTACCTCAAGATAAATCAAATGAAGTCGATAAACTTCAAAAACAAGGTAAATTTGTAGCTATGGTAGGAGACGGTATAAACGATGCACCAGCCTTGGCTAAAGCAGATATTGGTATAGCAATAGGAAGTGGAACTGATGTCGCTATGGAATCTGCAGATATAGTTTTAATGAAGAGTGACTTAATGGATGTTCCAACTGCAATAAAATTAAGTCATGAGACTATAAAAAATATAAAACAAAATTTATTCTGGGCATTTGGATATAATACTATTGGTATACCAATAGCAGCAGGTCTTTTATATATATTTGGAGGGCCACTTTTAAATCCAATGTTTGCAGCAGCTGCAATGAGCTTAAGTTCAGTTTCTGTAGTTAGTAATGCATTAAGACTTAAAAATTTCAAACCATTTAAATAAAATTCGTAAAAAATCTCTATATTATTATAGAGATTTTTTATTTTATATAATTATAAATTAAAACTTAGTGTATACTTAAATAAGTGAAGAATAAACATTTTCATATAAAATTCACACGAATAATATAAAATTTAACATATAAAAATAAATAAGGAGTTGATAATATGAATGTATCTATTTTAGTAGTAGAAGATGATTCGAGTATACAGGAATTAATTGTAGAATTTTTAAGTTCAGAAGGATATAGTGTAGATTATGCCAACGACGGATTAGAAGGAATACAAAAATTTAAACAAGGAAATTATGATTTAGTAATATTAGATGTCATGATGCCAAACTTAGATGGATATTCAGTATGTAAAATGATCAGAAAATCATCTAATGTACCAATAATATTTTTGACAGCTTTAAATGATGAAACTAATCAAGTTAAAGGATTTGAATTAGAATGTGATGATTATATAACAAAGCCATTTTCATTTAACTTGCTAATAAAAAGAGTAGAAGCAATTTTAAGGAGAAGTTCAAAGCCTGTTAATGATAACTTCATAGTATTTGAAGATTTAAAATTAGATTTAAATACATATTCAGCAAATATAGACGGAGAGAGTATTGAATTAACATTAAAAGAGTTTAATATATTAAAAACATTAATAGAGAAATATCCTCAAGTTATAACTAGAGAGAATTTATTAGATAGCATATGGGGATATGATTATTATGGAGACACAAGAATAGTTGATGCACATATAAAAAATATAAGAAAGAAAATATCGCTACCATATATAAAAACTGTAAAAGGAATAGGGTATACACTTGAGAAAGATATTTGATAAATGGGAAAACTTAAATATAAAGTATAAGTTATTTTCTATAACTACAATACTTTTAGTAGCTTTAGCAATAATTATATATTTAATTTTATATTTTTTATTACCATCGTACTATCATAAATATAAGATAGATTTATTAGAAAGAAGTTCTAAATCTTTAGCAGAAACAGCAATTCATTATGATACAGACTTCTTAGAAGAAAGACTTTACTATATGGGTAAAGATCAAAACTTGGCAATAATATTAAAAAATCAAAATGGAAAAATAATATATGGAAATAATGAAGTGATTTTTTTAAGATACAATAAATATATTTTAAGTAGTAAAAAAGATGAGTATATATTAACTATGCCTATATACACTAAAGATTCTATGAGTCCATACACATTAGAAATAATAATGCCACTACAGCCTATAGATGAGGCCAGTGATGTAATTAGAAACCTTATGCCGTATATTATTGGCGTAGCAATTTTAATTGGGATAATAGGTGCATATATATATTCTAATGTTATAACTAAACCATTAATAGATATAATTGAAAGTGAAAGAGAAGCGGAAAATAGAAGAAAAGACTTTGTTGCTACTATATCTCATGAATTAAAAACGCCAATAACTATAATTAGTGGTCAATTAGAAGGTATGATGTACAATATAGGAAAATATAAAGACAGAGATGCATATCTAAAAAAATCATATGATTGCACACAAGAATTAAAAGAACTAGTAAATGAAATGATAGAGGTATCAAAGTGTGAAATTTTAGAAAAGGATTTAGATTTAAGTAAAGTAAATTTAAGTGAATTACTGCACAAGTTGGTAAAAAGACAATTATTCTTAATAGAAGAGAATAATATAAAAACAGATTTGAAAATTCAAGATAATATTTTTATAGAATGTGATGAAGAAAGAATTACTAAGGCTATAAACAATATAATTAATAATGCTATAAAGTACTCTCCTAAGGGAGAAAGTCTTATAATTAGATTATATACAAAGCAAAATAAAGTTAATAAGAGAAATAGTTTAAGAAAAGTATGTTTAGAAATTGAAAATACAGGAGTAAAGATAGAAGAAAAGTATCTAGAAGAGATATTCAAGCCATTTTTTAGAGTAGAAAAATCTCGCTCAAGAAAAACAGGAGGCAGTGGCTTAGGGTTATATTTAGTAAGTCAAATATTTAATAGTCATGGATTTTATCATGATTTAAAAAATAAAGAAAACTCAGTAGTATTTTACGCAGAATTTTAAAAATATAAATTTCAAATACTATTCATAATAAACTCACAAAAAATTCATATAGAAAAGTTATTATATAACTATAGAAAAGACTAGCTTAAAAACCATAATATAATACCCCGTTGTAATGATGGCCCTCCCTCACATCCTCATATTGAGTCATCATTACAACAAGATTTACCTCTATAAAAATCCAACTTATAGAGGTATTTTTTTATTGTTTTTATTAACACAGTAATCTACTATATATCCCATTATAATAACACCAGGAATATCTATTAATAGCCTAACTAATGTGAATTTATATCCTAAAGCTCCAAATTCAAATAATAAAGTTGAAAATTTAGTAACACACCAAGCATTTAAAAAGATAATTATATTAGAAAATTTAACACCTTTTTTCAATAATACAGCTGTAAATGGGAAAGCTGCATACATAGGACCAGCAGCAAAAAAGGCTATTAGAAAAGATAAAAATATTCCTAAAATTCCAGAATCTCTACCCATATATTTTATAAAATACTCTCTAGGTATCCAAGCATCCATAAATCCAAGAAGTATCATTACAGGAGGAAGAATAGAAAGCATTTGAAAAATGCTAGATTTTACATTTGTAAAAACACTTATGCCCAAAGCATTATTATAAAAATATATAATAATGCAAATTAAAAATCCTATTAAAAAATACTTGTATCGATTTAAAATAAATTTTATATTTATCATTAAAATGCACCTCCAACAAAAAATGCAACGACAAATGCAAATAAAAAAGCAATAAGATTTCTAAAAAATGCGGCTTTTTTGCCAATATACTCTGCTTCTAATGCAAAAGTTAAAACACCAACCATAGTAAGTGTAGAAATCATAGCTGCAACTTGAGCATATCCAGCTCCACCTTTTAGCAAAGAATCTCCAGTTGAAAAGGCAACAAAAGTTGGCATCATAGTAATTGAACCAATAGTAGCTGATATTGTAGTACCTAAAATACCTGAATCAGGTCCAATAAGATTAGAAATAGTACTTGGATTTACAATAGATAAGGCTAAAGAAATAATAATTACTATAGAAAGAAATTGAGGCATTATATTTTCAAAAGATTTACATGAACTTTTAAGAGCTTTTTGGGTCTTATCTTTGTCTTTTATAAAAGAAATAATAAAAACGATGATACAAAGTCCGTACATAATATATGATGTCATAAAATCACTCCTTGTTTTATTAATATACTATGATTTAGATATATAAAGAGTTAAATAATTATGCACTAATATTCAAACTATAAATTATAAATAATATATTGGGCAATATAATAATAGATACAAAAACTGTATCTATATATTAATTATAAATATAGGAGGGAAACCAATGAATAATATGGATATGAATAATTTAACAAAAGACATGAAAGATACAGCTAAAAAAGCTAAGTATATGGCAAAAGAAGTTGCTGAGGATGTTAAAGACAATTTTGAAGGTGCAATGAACATTATGGAAGCAAAAAAAGATGAAATGATGGACAGATATGAACAAAAGAAATTTGCAGCAGAGATAAAGAATCAAATGAAAAAAGAAAATAAGTAAATATATATGACGAGAAAGTTAATTTCTCGTCTTTTTTATTAAACAATTGTACGGATACAATGGCATTTTTAAAATAAAAATAGAAAATACTATATAAAATGTATGATATTAATAGTAATATAAAAACATCTAATTAAATAATAAAATTAAATTAGGGGGGAATGATTTGAATAATTTAAATAATAGAAGTAATAAAACTCGATATATGGTTGTAGCATCTTTATTTGCAGCATTAATATGTTTAACTACAGCGTATATATTACATATACCAGTTGGAGGTAAAGGGTATGTACATATAGGAGATGCGTTTATATACTTAGGTGCAGCATTATTACCAATGCCATATGCAATTTTTTGTGCTGCAATAGGAGCAGCTATGTCTGATTTAATAACAGGATATGCTATATATATAATACCTACATTAATTATAAAATCCATATTAGTATTATTTTTAACATCTAAAACTAATAAAATAATAAATACAAGAAATGTATTAGGATCATTTATTGGAGGATTTATAGCATGGGGATTATATATGATTGCAGATGGAATAATATATGGAAGTTTTACAAGTGCATTTGTATTTTCATTAATAGGATTAGTACAGCCTATAGGAAGTTTTATAGTATTTATATTAATAGGATTAGCGTTTGATAAATTAGATATAAAGAAAAAATATTTTAATTAAAATT
>NZ_HG529283.1 GCF_000499525.1 Faecalimicrobium dakarense
AGTAGCTGAAAATCTTAAAAATCCACCACAATCATCCCAAGAAATTGTAGATATAAGAACTGTAGATAGGATATAAAGAGAAGCATCATCTGCATTTTTAAATATAATACCGTTTTTTACTCTTTTAGGCATAGGAACATATACATAAAATCCGCCTTTAGGTTTTTTTGCATCAAAACCAACTTCTCTTAATGCTTTTACTAATAAATCTAATCTTCTAGAGTATCTGATAACATTTGCATCTACTAAATTATAATTATCTAGCGCATAAGCACCAGCCAATTGAATTGCTCTAAATTGTCCTGAATCTGCGTGTGATTTCATAGTGGAATAAAGCTTGATAACCTTTTTATTTCCAACTAAGAAAGCAAGTCTCCAACCTGTCATATTAAAAGATTTAGAAAGTGAGTGAATTTCAACACAAACATCAATAGCGCCATCAACACTAAAAATACTAAATGGTTTATAATTATCATAAACTAAATTACCATATGCAGCATCGCACACAATTAAAATATTATTTTTCTTAGCAAAATCAACAACGTACTTATAAAATTCATAAGTAGCAACTTGTCCAGTGGGATTATTTGGATAATTTAGATATAACATTTTAGTTCTTTTTAATACATCAGAAGGTATATCTTCTAAAACAGGATAAAAATCATTAAATTCACAAAGTGGAAGGGTATAAACTTCTCCACCTAAAAATCTTGTATAGCTTGCTAAAGTTGGATAGCTTGGTACAGGAACTAAACATATATCACCTGGATTTATAAAGCACATGGGCAAAATTGATAATATAGATTTAGAACCAATTCCATGCATAATATTATCAGATGTTAAACCATCTATATTATAGACATTGTGCATATATCTACAAGCGGCCTCTTGAAATTCAATAATTCCATTATCAGCATAAAATCTATTTTCAGGTTTTCTTGCTTCGAAATTTAAAACATCAACTACAGACTCATCAGCCATTCTATCAGGCTCTCCTACACTCATATCAATAAGGTTTATACTAGGATTATTTAATCGTGCTTCTTTAGTTAATTTTTTTATTTTTTCAAACTTGTACAATTTTTTATTGCCAGTAAAAAATGATGAACCACCTAATCTGTCAGAAACTAAGCTGTCTAAAAATGCCATTATATTTCCCTCCAAAATATTTGTATACTATATCATATTTAAAATAGTAATATTTAGATACAAATTATTTGGAAAAAATAAAAAATACATAAAATTAAATGAAATTTGTTTGAATATAAAGTTAAAAATAAAACGAAGAAAAATAAACAAAAACGAAAGTAGGTTATATAATAAAAAATCTTACTAAGACTTTTTTAGTAAGATTTTAAAATTTATATTATAAAAATATTTATTTCCAAATTCTTTTCATATTAAAAAGCTCCTGAATATATCCCCATAATGAAACTGGAGACATTAATAATTGATAACCTAATAAAAAGATTATAAACGCAAAAATATTTTTTCTTGCAACTAGCCCAAGTTCATCAAATACTTTTTTCTTTTGATAAAAGAATAAAGTAAGAAAACTTAATACAGTAATAGGAAGAACTAATATTAATGCAGGTCCAACTATATAAAATTTACCAAATAATGCTAATATACATCCTGGAATGAAAAAGAATGTATAAGAAAATCCATATAAGGTATAAAAAGATCAATAGCTGTTAGAAACTTATAATATATATTAGGCTGTTCCCAAGGTTTAATCATTCTTAATCCTTCAATCATACCTCTAGCCCATCTAGAACGTTGGCGTATAAAATGAATTAATTTTGTTGGAGCATCTGTAAAAGCAACAGCAAGTGGTTCAAAATATACTCTATAGTTTTTAGATAACATATTCCAAGTAAGAATTATATCTTCACCTATAGCATCGGACCAACCACCAAGGTCTTTTACGATTTCAGTCTTGTAAATACTAAATGCACCTTGGGCGACTAAAGTACCTTGAAACATTCCTTGCATACGTTTAATAGAAGAAATACTTAAAAAATAATCCCACTCTTGTAACTTTGTAAGTAAGTTATCTCTACTGTTTCTAACAAGTACACTTCCCGCAACTGCTGCTATATCACTAGGAGCGCTATTAATTCTAGAAACTAAGTGCTTTATAGCTTTTTTATGAAGTAGTGTATCTGCATCAAGAGTTATAACATATTTACTAGTAGTATTTTTTAATCCTGTATTTAAAGCATTAAATTTACCAGGATTAGGTTCGTCTATACATGTTACATTCATATTTAACTCTTTTTTTACTCTATAAACTTCTTCTACAGTCCTATCATTAGAATTGTTGTTTATAACTATAGTGTTTACTTTTCCATTATATTCTTGATGTTTTATATATTTAAGTGTATCAAATATACCTTCTTCTTCATTATAAGCTGCAACTAATATAGTAATTTCATCTATTGGATTTCCAATCTTAAATTTTGGTTGTTTATCTAGTAATAAACTAGAAATTAAAAAAGCGTTCATAAAGCCAGGAACATAAGCGATTCCGCCTATTATAAATAAGGCCATAAATATATTTGTTAAGGCTGATAAATCCTTAATCCAAGGAATCGATAAATATATAGAAAATGCTACCCATAAAGTAGCACAAATTAAGCTTATAAAAAACTTAGCTCTAATGGGTATATAGATTTTTTTATTTTTATTTTCCTTGGGCAATACTTCTTCTATTGCTAATAACTCAGATGATGACAAGTGTGTATTCCCCCTTTTCATAAATGTATTTTAAAATATAATAAAAAATTATATTATACTATTATAAAATAAATTAATTGTATTTCTATAGATTTTATGTAAATACAATTAATTACCTTAAATGTAATAAATTAAATATATATTTAATTAATATATTTTTATCTATTTAAAATATTGATAAATCAACAAATTAAGATATAATATAAGATATGATTATATATCTTGATATAGGGTAGTATAAGTATTAAGACTAATGATAAGGAGTAAAAAAACTATGGGATGCTGTAATAGTGGTGGAGGTTGTTGTAGTAGTGGCAAAGGTTGTTGCAAAACTAAACAAAAACAAATAAGCCAAGAAGAATATAATGAACTAAAAGAGTACTTACAAGAAGAAATAAAAGATTATAGATTAGTTGATTACATAAATGATGAAAATGAGCACTGTGTTTGTGTAGAAGTTGAGTTTGAAGAATATGTGTTAGAACTTGAAAATATAGATAAAGATAATGTTAATTTAGATTATATCATTGATGTAATAATAAGAAACCATATGAAGTAAAACTAAAAAGATTGTAGTAAATAGTACCATATACACTAAGTATATGGTACTATTTTTATATTATCTAAAATTAATCAAAGAGGTTAAGTTATATTAAGTATATTTGGGAGTTAAAAAATGATAAAAAAATATAAGCATAGGGCTTTTTATAATGAAAAAAAATATTCAGATACGATTATAATATTTATACATGGAATACTAGAAAGTCCAAATCAATTTAAACCATTTGCAAAACTTGCCTTGAGCAAAGGTTATTCTATATCAGTTATACTTTTAGACGGTCATGGTAAAAGTGGAGAAAATTTTGCAAATAGTAGTTTAAAAAAATGGGTCAAATGTGTAGATGAAGAAATACTAAAGTGGAAAGAAAGATATAAAAATATTATACTAGTAGGACATTCTATGGGGTCTACGCTATCTATATTATCTTATTTAGAACACAAAGAGAGTATAAAAGCAATAGTATCTATTTCAACACCAATGCATGTAAGAGTAAAATTGAATATTGCAATAAGTAGTTTAAAAATAGCTCTAGGTAAGATAGATGAAAATGATGTTCTTACAAATCATGCTTATAATGCCTTTAGTGTAGATAGATGTTCACTCTTAACATATTTAAGATGGGTACCTAGATATATAGATTTATTTAAATTGATAATAAAATCGAGAAATAGCTTAAGTAAGGTCGAAGTACCGATGCTAGTTATACATACAATGAAAGATGAACTTGTGAGTCATAGAAGTTTAAAAGTATTTGAAAAGAAATTAAATAATCAGAATAAAGTAATTTGTCTACAAAGATCAGGGCACTTTTATTATGATAAAAAAGACTTAGATTATTTATGCAATGAGTTTGAAGCATTTTTAGATAAATTAGAATCTATTAAAGAGGGAAGATATAATGTTTAAAAGAATAATAAAGGGAGTATTTTTAGATGAAAGAAAGTAATAAAAAGACAATTAAATGGGTAGGATTAGGTTTTGCAATTTTACTAATAATCTTTATGTTTATGAAATTTAATAAAGAAGATAATAAAGAAAATATAAAAACTCCAAAAGATAAAATTGAAGCTAATCACAGTAGTACAGAAAATAAATCTATAAAAAATACCGTAGAATTTGTAAGTTATTTATATGGTTTAGAAGTAAACGAACTTAAAGTTATAAATAACCCGGTAGGTTTTAAAGGGAATGTCATAGCTCCAAAAGAAACAGTTGATAATGGATTAAATTATATAATGAATAATATCGTGAAAAATGAAAAGTTAGAAAATGTGAAAGTATCATTAGGAGAGGATACAGCTACAATTAATGTTAATTATAAAATTAATAATAAAATAAAAACACCAGTTGAAATGACAATAAAACCTATGATAAATAAAGATAGAGATTTGCAAATTGAAATAAAAGAAGTTAAATTTTTAGATATAAAAGTATTTAAATGGCTTGTAGATTTTAGCACTAATAAATTTATAAAGGAATGGATACCTGAAGATAATCAATTTAAAATTAAATTTAATGATGGAAATGTAATAATAGATAAAAGTAACTTTAAAGGTACTACTTTTAATGATGTAAATATTAAGCCAGATAATTTAAATATTAATCTTACTTTTGATTTAGAAAAAATAATGACAAATATGGAAAGTAAATATAAAGAAAAATAATTTAAATTTTGTTG
>NZ_HG529284.1 GCF_000499525.1 Faecalimicrobium dakarense
TTTATTTAAATGTATTTTGCTTTCATCAAATTTATCCACAAATTCATTTTTTTCTTCATCAGAATATCCAAGGGCAACTATACAAAACGGTACTATATGTTCAGGTAAATTTAATAATTGGCTTATATAATCCATTCTAACTTTTTTAGGAAAGCATCCAATCCATCCAGCACAGACATCTTGATTTACTGCTTCTAGCAATATATTCTCCATGCAAGCTGATAAATCTAACATCCATCGTCCTACTTTAAAAAATTTATTCCTATCTCCAAGTAATACTATACAATTCTTAGTATTTCTTAATTGTTTAGCGGCATGATGTACTTTAGATAGAGAATCTAGAGTTTGTCTATCGTTTACTATTAGAAATTCCCAAGGCCTAGAATCTTTAGATGAAGGAGCTTGCATACCTGATTTTATTATCTCTATAATCTTATCTTGTTCAACTTCAATTCCATTGAACTTTCTTATATTACGTCTGTTTTTTATTACATCTAACATATAAATACCCCCTTAATTAATTCATAATAAATTTATACCATAAAAACATAAAATTAGACATAAAATAATTTAAAGATTGTTAAATTTATTTCTTTACATAGAAAAAGTAATCGTTTACTATATTGATATAGGGAAGTTTACTAGTAAATTATTTAAAATAATTTTTATGAAAGGGAGATATATATGGGGAATATAAAAGTGAGTCAGATTAGTTATCAAAACTTTGGAAAATGTCTGCATATAAGTAATGAAATAATTGAACTTGTAGTTCCGCTTGAATTAGGTCCTAGAATTATAAGATATTCATTTGTTAATGAAGAAAATATGCTATTTGAAGATGTAGATAGATTAGTTACTGAAAATTTAAGTAACTACAGTGAATATACTGATAATAAATGGTACTTATATGGAGGTCATAGATTATGGATGAGTCCAGAATATATGCCAAGCAGCTATTATCCAGAGAATAGTCAAATAACTTACGAAGAAATTGAAAACGGTGTAAAAATAATTGGTAATATTGAAGAACATAACAATATTCAAAAGATATTAAACATTGTTTTAGATAAAAATTCATCTAAAGTAAGTATAGGCAATGAAATAATCAACTTAGATGAGAAAGAAAAAACTATAGCTCCATGGGCTATAACAACACTTTGTAAGAATGGAGTCTCTATTACACCTATAAGTGATAAAAAAACTACATTTACTCCAAATAAAGTATTTGCATACTGGCCATATACAAAATTTAATGATGAAAGAATGAGCTTTATAGATAATAGATATTTAAAAATAACTCAAGATACTAATAATTTTGATGCTTTTAAAATAGGAATAAATAATACTAATAGATGGTCAGCTCATGTAGTTGGGGAAAATGTTTTTTTAAAAACTTTTGATGATGTATATACGGAAGTTTCAGATTACTCTGACTATGGAGTAAACTTTGAGATATATACGAAAGAGCTATTTTTAGAGTTAGAAAGTTTAGGGAAATTAAAAACCATATCTAAGGGTGAGAAAGTAGCCTTAAATGAAAATTGGTATTTAACTAAAAGTAATAACCATAATCTCGTAGAAAAGGTAGAAGATGTGCTTAAGAATATAGAAATTTAAATATATCAGGGGGAATAGATATGTTAGATAAGTTAAAGATTGATTTTAAAAATGTATTTGAAAAAGAGTTTGAAGATTTATTTTTTTCGCCAGGAAGGGTTAATTTAATAGGAGAGCATACTGATTATAATGGAGGACACGTATTTCCTTGTGCATTATCTTTTGGGACTTATGGAGTAAGTAGTAAAAGAGATGATAAAAAAATTAGAATGTATTCTTTAAACTTTGAAAATATTGGAATTGTAGAATTTGATTTAGATAATATCGTTTATGATGAAAAAGATGATTGGGTAAATTATCCAAAAGGAGTAGTTAAAGTACTTAAAGAGCGTGAATATAAATTAGATTGTGGGTTGGATATATTAGTATATGGAAATATACCAAATGGTGCAGGTCTTTCATCATCAGCTTCACTTGAACTTTTAATGGGAGAAATTTGTAAGTATTACAATAATTTAAGTATAGATATGATAGAAATTGTGAAACTATGCCAAGAAGCTGAAAATAAGTTTATAGGAGTAAATTGTGGTATAATGGATCAATTTGCTATAGGTATGGGTAAAGATAAGTGTGCAATATTACTTGATTGTAATAACTTAAATTATAGATATAGTCAAATAAATATGGATGGACATTCAATAGTAATAGGAAATACCAATAAAAGAAGAGGATTAGCAGATTCAAAATACAATGAAAGAAGAAGTGAATGTGAAAGAGCACTTCAAAACCTTCAAGCTAAATTAAATATAAATTCATTAGGAGAATTAACTGAAGAAGAATTCGAAGCTAATAAAAACTTAATAGAAAATGAAGTAGATAGAAAGAGGGCGAAACATGCAGTATATGAAAACCAAAGAACTTTAAAGGCAGTTAAGGCATTAGAAGAAAATAATTTAGCCTTATTTGGTCAATTAATGGTCGGTTCTCATGTTTCATTAAGAGATGATTATGAAGTAACAGGAAAAGAACTTGATACATTAGTAAGTATAGCACTTAAAGAAGATGGTGTAATAGGTTCTCGTATGACAGGAGCTGGGTTTGGTGGATGTACAGTAAGTATAGTTCAAGATGAATGTGTTGGGGATTTTATAGAAAATGTATCAAAAGAATATGAAAGAGAAATAGGATATGCACCAACATTTTATGTTGCAAATATATCAAATGGAACTAGAAAGATAGGATAGTGGGGGGGATAAAAAATGTCAATATTAGTATTAGGTGGAGCAGGATATATAGGTAGCCATACATCACATCAACTTATTAAAAATGGTGAAGATGTAATTATAGTTGATAATTTACAAACCGGTCATATGGATGCACTTCATAAAGATGCAAAGTTTTATAAAGGAGATATAAGAGATAGAGAGTTTTTAGATAAAGTATTTTTAGAAAATAATATAGAAGCAGTTGTACATTTTGCAGCTAACTCTTTAGTCGGAGTAAGTATGAGTGAGCCTTTAACTTACTATGATAATAACGTTTATGGAACTCAAGTAGTTCTTGAAACTATGGTAAAGCATAATGTAGATAAAATAGTATTTTCATCAACAGCAGCGGTATATGGTGAGCCAAAACAAATACCAATACTTGAAAGTGACGAAACTAACCCAACAAATACATATGGTGAAACTAAATTGGCGATGGAAAAAATGATGAAATGGACTAATAAGGCTTATGGCACTAGATATGTATCACTTAGATATTTCAATGTAGCAGGTGCAATAGATGGAGGATATATAGGAGAAGATCACACTCCAGAGACTCACCTTATACCACTTATACTTCAAGTACCACTTAAAAAGAGAGAACATATAACGGTATTTGGTGAAGATTATGATACTCATGATGGTAGTTGCATAAGAGATTATATACATGTAATAGATTTAGCTAATGCCCATATAAAAGCACTTAATTATTTAAGAAAAGGAAATGAAAGTAATATATTCAATTTAGGTAGTGGGAATGGATTTACGGTAAAAGAAATGATAGATGCAGCAAAGGAAGCTACTAAAGAAGAGATAAAAGTAGTTATTGGAGAAAGACGCGCAGGAGATCCAGCAAAACTTGTTGCATCTAGTCAAAAGGCAAAAGAGATTTTAGGATGGACACCAGAATTTGATGATGTTAAGAAAATGATAGGAGATGCTTGGAACTGGCATAAAAATCATCCAAATGGGTTTGAAAAATAGGGGGATAAATTTATGAACATAAATCATGAACTAAATAGACTTATAAATTTTGGTATTCAAAAGAATTTAATAGATAAGTTAGATGCAGTATATGCATCTAACTTAATACTAGAATTATTAGACTTAGATGAGTTTGAAGAAGCTGATATTAATGAATCTTTAGATAGTGCAACTTCTATACTAGAAAATATTTTAGGTTATGCAGTTGAAAAAGGTATGATAGAGGATACAATAACACAAAGAGATTTATTTGATACTAAATTAATGAATATGCTAATGCCAAGACCATCAGAAGTTATAAAAACTTTTAATAAAAAATATGAAATCGATAAAAAAGAAGCTACATTTTATTACTACAATCTAAGTATTGCTTCAAATTATATAAGAAAAGATAGAACAGATAAAAATATAGTATGGAAAACATCTACAGAATATGGTAATTTAGATTTAACTATAAATTTGTCAAAACCAGAAAAAGATCCAAGGGATATAGCAAAGGCTAAACTTATGAAATCAACTTCATATCCAAAATGTTTATTATGCAAAGAAAACGAAGGCTTTAGTGGAAATATAAATCATCCAGCTAGGCAAAACCATAGAATAATACCTATGGAATTTGCAGGAGAAAAGTGGTTTTTACAGTATTCGCCTTATGTTTATTATAATGAACATTGCATAATACTTAATGATAAACATACTCCTATGAAAATATGTAAAAAAACATTTGAAAATTTATTAGGATTTGTAGATAAATTACCTCATTATTTTGCAGGATCTAATGCAGATTTACCAATAGTTGGAGGGTCTATACTTTCTCATGACCATTATCAAGGAGGTAATTATACATTTGCAATGGAGAATGCATCACCTGAAGAAAGTTTTGAAGTAAAAAGATTTGAAAATACAAAACTATATCGTGTAAAATGGCCTATGTCTGTAATAAGATTAAGTGGTGAGTGTAAGGAAGAAGTTATAAGCTTAGCAGACCATATATTAAATTCATGGAGAAGCTACTCTGATGAAGAGGTAGATATACTTTGTGAAAGTAATGGTGAATCACATAATACCATAACTCCAATAGCTAGGAAAAAGGAGAATTTATATGAACTAGATTTAGTCCTTAGAAATAATAGAACAAGTGAAAGTCATCCTTTAGGAATATTCCATCCACATAGTGAGGTTCATCATATAAAGAAAGAAAATATAGGACTTATCGAAGTTATGGGGTTAGCAGTACTTCCAGCGAGGCTTAAAGATGAACTGAATGAAATATCTAATCTTTTGATTGAAAACGTTACCGATATAAGTAATAATGAAGATTTAAAACATCATGCTAATTGGTATAAATATATATTAAGAGAATATAAAGATATAACTAAAGACAATGTAGATAAAATAGTAAAAGATGAAGTTGGTAAAAAATTTGCACAAGTTTTAGAACATGCTGGAGTATTTAAGAGGGATGAAAAAGGGATAAAGGCATTTAATAAATTTATAAAAATATTGTAAGGATAAAATAATATGAAAAATACTATAGTAGATGTGGCAAAGGCCGCAAATGTTTCAGTTGCAACTGTATCTAGGGTAATAAACGGAAATTACCCAGTAAAACAAGAAACAAAAGAAACAGTATTAAAAGTAATAAAAGAACTTAATTATACACCAAATACTCAAGCTAGAGATCTTATAAAGCAGCAATCAAGTACTATAGGAGTAGTAGTTCCAAGTATAAGTAATATGTTCTTTACAGATGTTGTAAATGGAATAGAAAGTTATTTTGATAACTCTAAGTATTCAATATTTTTATGTACAACAAACCATGATAAAGAAAAAGAAATTACAAGAATAAATGAACTTATGGCAAGAAATGTAGCAGGAATAATATTAGTCGACCCTAATATAGAAAACTCTAAGTCTAAATTTTTTGATAATATAGCTAAAAATATTCCTATAGTATCTGTAAATGGAGATATTAATAGCCAATACATTTCATCAGTATCTAATGATGAAGAAAATGGAGCAAGAATAGCTATAAGTCATTTAATTGAAAATAACCATAAAGATATACTTTTTATAAGAGGAGACAATAGTTACTCTTATGATATAAAAGAAAAAGCATATAAAGAAGTTATGGGTGAGATTTCAAATTTTAAAAAAGAATATATAATAAATATAGGACAAGGAAATGGGAGAGAAACTGTAAATAAAACTATGGAAGAGGCTATAAAAATATTAAGTGAAAATAAAAAAATAAGTGCAGTATTTGCTTGTAATGATCTTATGGGCATAGGTATAATAAATGCATGTAAAAAGCTTAATAAAAAAATTCCAAGTGAATTATCAGTAATAGGATATGATAATATAGAACTTAGTGAAATGGTGGAGCCAAAATTAAGCACAGTTGATCAAAATATGTTTTTACTAGGAGAAAATGCAGGAATGCTTCTTAGTGAAAAGATAGAAAATGATAATACATACAGTAAAAGAACTATATTAAACAATAAACTAATTATAAGAAATACATAAAAAAGATACACTTTAGTGTATCTTTTTATTTTGCAGATAAGATGATAAAATAGTATATATTATAAAACTTATGATAGGAATATATTTAAATATATCCTTATTTTATATATAATGAAATTATAAAGTTAAATTATAAAATATAAACTAAGTAAAATATATTAATATTAGGAAGGAATTTATTATAATAAGGGAATAAAAATATGGATATAAACATTTTAGTGCAAAATTTTATTGAAGAATATGGATTAATAAGTATATTTATTATTGTTATGTTAGAATATGCAAATTTACCATTACCTAGTGAAGTTGTTTTACCATTTGTAGGGATAATGGTATCTAAAGGTAATATAGGATTTGAAAGTGCTGTAATAGTATCTATAATAGGAGGATTAGTTGGTAGTATTACAAATTATTTATTAGGACTGTATTTTGGAAAACCAGTAATTAAATACTTACTAGAAAATCATCCAAGGACTAAAGAGTCTATTAAATCATCTACATGGTGGATAAAAAAATATGGGAAATTGTCAGTTATGCTTGCGAGGGTAGTGCCATTAGCTAGAACATTTATTTCTATACCTGCTGGTATGACTAAAATGAATATAGCATCATTTCTATTATATTCATCAATTGGTATAAGCTTATGGAATATTGTACTTATATATTTAGGTTATGTGCTAGGAGGAAATTTACATCAAATAGCACATATAATGAAAAACTATTCAATAATAATGCTTATATTAATGGTAATAGGGATAGGAGTTTATTATATTTCAAAGAAGAAAAGACATAAAAGATAAATTCATAAAAATTTAGGAGAAAATATATGATACCTAAAAGAGTAAAACAATTTTATATGAACGTAACAGATATTATGAAAAAAGAAGATTATGATTATGTTGCTGAAATATTAAATAAAAAAGAATTAAGTTTATTTACAAAACTATTAAAATCAGAACAAAAACATTGTGTTAGAATAGCAAAAGATATTGAATATATTATAGATAATAAAGAAATTAATAATATTGAGATTATAAAAAATAAAGACCGATTAATAAAAGTATCCCTACTTCATGATATAGGTAAAACTAGAAAAAAATTAAATGTAATTGATAAATCTATAATAGTAATTTTAAATAAATTAACTAAGGGTGAATTGATAAAATTTGAGAAATCTAAAAAGATTCAATGTTATTATAAACATAGTGAATATAGTTATGAAATATTAAAAGATATGATTGATGATAATTTAATATTAGATGTAGCAAGAAATCATCATAAAGATAACGTTAATGAAATAGTTAATTTCTTTAAGGTGATAGATGATAAAAATTAAATAAGTA
>NZ_HG529285.1 GCF_000499525.1 Faecalimicrobium dakarense
AAAATAAAAGGTATATATCTATAGATATATCCTTTTATTTTAATATTTTATAAAAACTATTTTTTTATTTGGTTTTGTATTAGATTTAGTATTAAGATTATCTTTCTTTTTATCAAAAGTAGCAGGAACTAATTTACCTTCTTTTAAATCCATTGGTTTGATATTTATCTTAAAGTTTCTTTTGTAGTCTCTAACTGTAGATAAATTTTGATTTGTAACTATAGATATTGTATCCCCTTTTCTATTTCCTCTAGCAGTTCTGCCAGATCTATGGATATATTCATTTTTACTAGCAGGGAAGTCTAAGTTAAATACGTGAGTTATATCAACTATATCTAATCCCCTAGCAGATAAATCTGAAGAAACTAATACTTTAGATTTACCTATCTTAAATGAGTTTAAAGCATTTTTTCTATCTTCTTTGCTCATTCTACCAAATATACCAACTGCTTTGTAATTATGGTGATTTAATTTAGAAGTTATAGTTTCTATACTATCTTCATCGTTAACAAATATAATAGCTCTTTTTGGAGTAGTAGCAGCTAATGCTTTCCTAAGTAAAGTAAATTTATCTCTTCTATCTCCATATAAATACATATGGTTTATATTAGAATTTATAGGAAGCTCTTGCTTTGTTTTTAAAATTTCAGGTTCTTTCATTAATGAATTACAAATGTCTATTGTATTTTCATTTAAACTAGCAGAGAATCCTAAAAGTTGTCTATCTCTTAAAGTAGTTTTTACTATATCCTTAACAACAGACGTATTATTTCCACTAAGTAAACTATCAACCTCATCTAAAACTATTGTTTTTATTGTATGTGCTTTTAATTTTTTCTGTTTTATTAAATCTAAAACCCTACCGCAAGTTCCAACAACTATGTGTGGTTTTATAGCTTTTATATTCTTTATTTGCTTTTGTATATTTACCTCACCTATTATAGTAAAAGATGTTACATCTACATTTGAGTTCGTTGCAAGCAATTTAGCTTGTTCAGCTATTTGCATAACTAACTCATGAGTAGGCGCAAGAACTAATACTTGAGTTTCTCTCTTTGTAGTATCTATTTTTTCGAACATAGGTAGCAAATAAGCTAAAGTTTTTCCGCTTCCTGTTTGTGCATTTATTAATAAATCTTTATTTTCTAATATTTTTTCTATACTAAGCCCTTGAACTTCAGTTGGAGAAGTTATATTTTGCTTTTTTAGTCCATCGATTAAATTGTTGCTTAGGTTTAAATCTTTAAATGTAGTCATTTTTTGCTCCTTTATTGTTTTTTCCATATCTAATTATACACTTATTACAAGAAAATTTATACATAACAATATAAAAAGTTGTGACAAAAATAATTTAATAAGAATAAATTTAAATTATTTTTAAATTATAATGTATTTTTTATACGGGAAATGTAATTATTTGGATTAAAAGCGTCTGATAAGGGTATTATATTAATAAATAATTAACAATTTATAAATAAATATGACAAAAAATGATTTAGATTAATAAATAACGTTAGATATGGAGAAATTATTTAAAATAAAGAGTTAATGAGGAGAGTCAAAATAATGAAGAAAAATAAAGTAGTTATAGTTGGGACAGGTATGGTAGGTATGAGTTATGCATACTCAATGGTAAATCAGGGAACTTGTGAAGAATTAGTTTTAATAGATTTAGATAAAAAACGTGCACAAGGGGAAGCGATAGACTTAAACCATGGTCTTAGTTTTGCACCAAGAAAAATGAAAATATATGCAGGTGATTACAGTGATTGTAAAGATGCATATATAATATGTATAACAGCAGGCGCTATACAAAATGAAGATGAAACTAGACTAGACTTATTACAAAAAAATACTAAAATAATGGAGTCTATAATAGGTCAAATAAAAAAATCTGGATTTGAAGGAATATTATTAATAGCAACAAATCCAGTTGATATAATGACTTATGTAGCTCAAAAATTATCAGGATATGAAAAATCAAAAGTAATAGGTTCAGGAACTACTCTAGATTCAGCAAGACTTAGATATACATTAGGTGAAAGATTAGATGTAAATCCAAAAGATATAAATGCGTTTGTAATGGGAGAGCATGGAGACTCGCAGTTTGTAGCATGGAGTTATGCATTATGCGGTGTTCAGCCAATATATCAAATAGCATCTAGAAATGATAGTAAAATAGAGTTTGATGATTTAGAAGAAATAGAAGATGAAGTTAGAAATATCGCATATAAAATAATAGAATGCAAAAAATCAACATACTATGGAATAGGTATGGCTTTAACTAAAATAACTACTGCAATACTTGAAAATGAAAATAGTATTTTAACAGTATCATCTTATTTAGAAGGACACTATGGCCATGAAGATGTTTATATATCAGTACCAAGTATAGTAAATAAAGATGGTGTTAGAGAGGTTATCCATTTACCACTTGAAAAAACAGAAAAAGAAAAATTAGATAATTCTATATCTATAATGAAGGAAAATATAGAAAAATTAGATTTAAAATAGACTAATAAAAAACAAATAAAGGCCACTTAGAATATAAATCTAAGTGGTTTTTAATTGTTTCAATCTTAGCTTTCACTTCAAACTATAAAATATTTTACAACTGTAACCTATGTTACGTAAATTATTTTAAGGGTATTATATTATATATTTAATCTAATATTAACTATGTAAGACAAATATAAATTTAATAATTAATTATAAGGAGGCTTGTTATGAGCTTATATTTAGGGAAAATACATTATTGGTTATTTAATAAAATACTATGGTTTGAAGGTTTAGAAGATGAAATAATAAAAGTTGCTAAAACTGAAGGTTTAGATATAGATAAATTAAGTAAAGAAATAAACGCAAGATTTGGTGAAAAACTTCCAAATAAACCTTTAGAAGAAATTATAGAACATGGTAACATACATGGATGGTTACAAGAAAAAATTCATTCAGCTGAAGGTAGAATGGCAACTTGGATAAGCGAAATGCTTAAAAATAATAAAAATTCAATTACTAAAATAGAAAAAGTATATATTGACCAAGGAATAAAAGCAGGCAAAGAAGCAATAAATCAAAATATAGATTTAAGTGATGCAAGTAAAATATATAATAAAATAAATGACTATATTTTAGATGGAATGCCTTGCGACAGAGTTGATGAAGTTATAATTTCAACAGAAGATAGAGTAGAGTGGAAAAAAAGATTATGTGTTCACAAAGATATATGGAACAATGCAGGTGTAGATGTTAGCTTATTCTATGAATTAAGAAATTTATGGATAAAATCTTTTGTAAACACAATTAATAATGATTTTGTATATAAGGAAGAAGAAAATGGGGTAAAAGTAATAGAAAGAAACTAGAAAAACGGCATTTAAGGAGATATTATGGAGACTATAAATTTAATGATGGAAGAACATAAATACGTAACTCGTATGCTTAAAGTCATAAGAAGATTATGTTTTAATTTAATGGAAAATAAAGATGTAGATTATAAAGATTTAGAAGATACTATTTACTTTATAAAAAATTTTGCAGATGAACATCACCATAAAAAAGAAGAAAATATACTTTTTAAAGTGATGATTGAAAATTTAGGAGAGCTAGCGGAAAAAGTAGTTAGACATGGTATGATGGTAGAACATGACTATGGAAGACTTTATGTAAAAAATCTAGAAGAAGCACTTAACAAACTAAAAAACGGAGACAATGAATCTAAATTAGATGTAATAGCAAATGCAATATCTTATACACATTTATTAGAAAGACACATTGACAAAGAAGATAGAGTTGTATTTACATTTGCTAAAAATAAACTTAGCAAAGAATTATTAGACAAAGTAGATAGAGACTGTATAGATTATGAAAATACAAATAAAGAAAATATAGACAAGTGCCTAAAGATATTAAATGATTTAGAATGTAAATTATTTTAATAAGGAGAAATTAATATGAAAATCATAAACAATATAGATTTAAAGCCAGTAAATATAAATAGTTTAGGTACTAAAAGAGAATTTTTAATTATAAATGAAAAATTTAAGACTATATTTTTTAAGTTTGAAGTAGGTGAAGGATTACCAAATCATTCTCATAATGGATTTGCTACATTACAAGTTATAAGTGGCATAGTAGATATAGAATTTAATACAGGGGAAAAATTTACTTTAAATGAAGGAGATTTTCTACCTTTTGATGCAAGGGTTATGCATAATGTTATAGCAGCGGAAGAAGCTAAGATATTAGTCACTATATCTCAAGTACTAGAATAAAAATAAAAATGAGCTCTAATTTATAGAGCTCATTTTTATTTGTTTAATTTGCATATTAGTAAATGCTTATAGTATAATATGGTTTATATTATTACAGATTATACTATAGGGAGAGTAAAATATGAAACTAGCGAAAGCACTTATGCTTAGAGCAGATCATCAAAATAAAATTCATGAATTAAAAAATCGTATAATTAACAATGTAAAAGTTCAAGAAGGTGAAGATTTTGCAGAAAATCCTATCAAACTTCTTGAAGAACTAAATAAAACGATAGATGAGTTAGAACAATTAATAAAAAAAATAAACAATACAAATTCTAATACTATATTTGAAAAAGATACAACTTTATCAGATGCTATTTGTACAAGGGACAGTATAAAGAGAAAAAGAAATATATTAGTTTCTATTTTAAATGAAGCTACAATAAGACATGATAGATATAGTCAATCAGAAGTAAAGTTTGTAACAACAGTAAAAATACCTGAATTGCAAAAAGAACTTGATTTATTAGCAAAGGAATACAGAGAACTAGACATAAAAATACAAGAAAAAAATTGGACAACAGAATTAAAATAAAATAAAATAAAAGTAGGTAGCTTATCTAAAGGTGAACATCAACCCTAGAAACAGGGCAAAGTTTCTATTTTGATCTATTAGTGGTATTAAAGGCGATACAAATCAATTAATATTTAGCCTAATACAATTAACAGTAAGTCCTAAAAGAACTTTTGGGCATAACAACATTACATATAACAACTTATTACCGAGTGTTAATTTAGAATAAGCGAGGGTGGTCAGGGGATATTTTAAGACATAGTATTTACTATGTCTTTTTATTTGTAAAAAACATGCAAACAAGTACAAATTTAGATAAAACATAATTCTAATATTATAAGTATTTAATAATTAATAAATATAAAGATGTTCATGAGTTTGTTTGTAATATTTTATATAATAATTGTTGAAATTTTTAAGTTTTATAATCTATAAAGTTATATCAATAAGAAGGATTAAGAAGAATATAAACAGAATAAATATTTAAAGGGGATGAGTCTATAGGAATAATAATTGTAATTGGCGTTGAATAAATTAAAAATTTAAAACCTTTAGAAATTGAATTTATTTAATAAAGTTAAATTAAGGTCATAAAAGTTTAGGCATATTAGAATATGTACATAATTTAAATGAAAGAGGTGATTACTATTTCTCATATAAATGCAAAAAATGCTTATAAGAGCTTAGAAGAAAGAATAAATAAGTTTCCGCAGGGTGCACCGCCTTCAGAAACTTTATATAAAATATTAAATGTACTATTCACAGAAAAAGAAGCTAGTTTAGTAGCACAACTTCCAATAAAGCCATTTAGAGTAAAAACAGCAGCAAAAATATGGAGTGTAAGTGAAAGTGAAGCATATAAAATATTAGATAATTTAGCAAAGAAGGCTTTATTACTTGATATAGAAGATAAAAAAGGTAAAAAGTACATAATGCCACCACCAATGGCAGGTTTTTTTGAGTTTGCTATGATGAGAACAAGGCAAGATATAGATCAAAAATTACTTGCAGAACTTTACTATCAGTATATGAATGTAGAAGAAGATTTTATAAAAGACTTATTTTACTCAACAGAAACTAAGCTAGGAAGAACTTTTGTACAAGAAGAAGTTTTAACTAATGATGATGAAGTTACAATATTAGATTATGAAAGAGCAACTCATATAATAGAGGAAGCAAGTCACATAGGTATAAGTATGTGTTATTGTAGACACAGAATGGAACATGTAGGTAAAGCTTGTGATGCACCTATGGACATATGTATGACTTTTAATAATGTAGCGAATTCTTTAATAAACAATAAGTTTGCAAGAAGAGTAGATGCATCAGAGTGCAAAGAATTACTTCATCAAGCTTATGAAAATAATCTGGTTCAATGTGGAGAAAATGTAAGAGATGGAGTAACTTTCATATGTAACTGCTGCGGATGTTGTTGTGAAGCTTTAGTTGCTGCTAAGAGATTTGGTAATTTACACCCTGTACAAACAACAAGCTTTATACCTAATATAAAACATGAAAGTTGTGTAAATTGTGGTAAATGCATAAAAGCATGTCCAATAGATGCAATAAGTAAAGTTAAAGAAAATGATAAAACTTATATTAAAATAGATGAAGATAGATGCTTAGGTTGTGGAGTATGCGTTAGAAATTGCTTTAAGAATAGTATAATGCTAAGAAAAAGATCAGAAAAAATAATAACGCCTGCAAATTCGGTACATAGATCAGTTCTTATGGCAATAGAAAAAGGTCAATTGCAAAATCTTATATTTGATAATGGAGCACTAACTAGCCATAGGGCAATGGGAGCTATATTATCTGCAATCTTAGATTTAGAGCCATCTAAAAGGATGTTGGCAAATGAGCAGTTAAAGTCCACTTACTTAGATAAGTTATTAAGTGTGAAAATTAGACATTAATAAAACATATTATTTTAAGAAGATCCTATAGGGGTCTTTTTTTTATACAAAAAATAAGTTATTATTATATAAAATGAGTAAATAATTTAAGAAGTATGTAAGGATGTGTTTAAATGAATGTACAAAAATATGATCAAGAAAATCCAGGATTAGTTAATTCTATTGTATGCGCAATAGATATATTAGGCTTTTCACAGATGATAGTAGATTCTTGTGAAGAAGGGTATGGAAATAGTCTTCTTAGAGAAATTAACTACTTAATAAATAAGAACAAGCAGTGTATTATTCCAAATAAATATAGCCATGGAAAGATAAAAATATTTACTGATAATATGGTTGTTGCTTATCCAATAACAGGTGATGGAGAAGAAGAATTAGATGAGATACTAGAAAATGTATCTGAATATCAATTTAACCTAGCCTTAGAAGGATTGTTTGTAAGAGGTGGAATAAGTGTAGGTGACTTTTATATAAATGATGATATAGTTTTTGGGCCAGCTCTTTTAGATGCTCATAATACAGAAAGTAAACTTGCTTGCTATCCAAGAATTATCTTAGATGATAAAACAGTAAAAAAACTACAAAAGTATATAAATTACTATGATGTCGCACCGCAAAATAATATGATACTTATAGATAATGATGGACAATGGTTTTTAAATTATTTAAATACAATATTTAAATACTACACAGAATGCAATAATGAATATGAATTTGAAAGAATACAACTTGAACTTTTAATTAGACATAGAGATAAAATAGAAGAAATGTTATTAATACATAAAAAAAATACAAGAGTTTGGGATAAATATGTATGGACAGCAAACTATCATAATTATTTCTGTGATTTATACTTCCCAGATGAAAAGAACTTAAAGATATCTAGGAAAAGTTTACTTTCATGGCCTAGAGAAATTAGTAATGATGATATTTAAATAAAATCCTCCTAGATGATATTTTTCATATAGGGGGATTTTTTTATTAATTAAAAATCAATCATAATGAAACAAAATTGCATAAAAAGAGGATTATAGCATGTTATTTTAAAATAAAATGGGATTTTGGTTAGAAAAACACACGAAATAAGAAAGGAAATTTCAAAAAATAAGAAGGGAAATAATGTAAAAGGTAGAAATTCTATTTATATAGATATATGATCATCTAAATAACTATTAAAAATATGTAGGAGGATTTTAGAATGAAAAAGAAAACGATTGCAATTAGTATGACAGCAGCTTTAATTATAGGAAATAGTTCATTTGTAGCTTTAGCTGCAGATAAAGGTAAAGATTCTATAGTTTCAATAGTTGAAAGTAGTAATACAAAAGATAAAAATGCAATAGTAGAAGAAGAAATTTTACGATCTAAAATGACAGCTACTCATACATCTGCTCAACCAGGGGAAGGAGCAGATAAAGTATTAGACGGGAATCCAGATACAATGTGGCATACACCTTGGGATAAAGGTGCACAGCTTCCTCAAGGAATAACAGTTAACTTAGGAGGAAAAGCATTAGTTAATACTATAAAAGTTAGCCCAAGAAAATCTCAAAGTAACGGAATTATAACAAAATATGAAATACATGCTATAAACGATGGCAGAGAAACTCTTATATCAAGTGGAAAATGGTCCGATAATAACACTACAAAAATAGTAAGTTTAGATAAGCCAGTGGAGGCGGATGCTATAAAAATCACTGCACTAGAAGGGGGAGGAGGGTTCGCATCTATATCTGAAGTTAATATATATAAGCAAGTTAAAGAAGCTAATAAAATAGAATCATATGAAAATATAAGAATAGATTCAAACTCTAAAGTTGTAGATATATCAGATAAAATAGATGAATTAAAAAATCTAGAAGAAGGAACTATCGTAGCTAGATTTAAGGGAAGTAATAAGAATTTAGCTAGTTTAATAGGTATATCAAATAAAAATAGATATTCTTCACATTTTCATTTATATAAATCAGGTGCCAAAGTAGGTGTTGAAATAAGAAATGAAAGCACAGGATTAAATAAACATATTTCTGGGGATTCTGTTTTAAATGAAGGATTTAATACAATTGCATTTAAAGTAGAAAAAGATAAATCTTACTCTTTATACTTAAATGGAAAATTAATTAAAAAAGAAGAAACAAATGATACTAAATTTTTAAGTGATATAGCAGGAATAAATTCTGCTTTTATAGGTAAAACGCCAAGATTAAGTGGAAATCAATATATATTTAATGGAGATATAGATTTTATAGATATATATAATGAAGCAATTTCAGATAATTATCTTGTTAAAAAGACATCTGAAACTAATATACCTTCAGAAGATGAATATCTGCCTGAAAATGCATATAAATCTGAAAAACAAGATTTATTTAAACCAGGGGATTTAAATTCAAATGCTTATAGAATACCTGCGTTATATACAACTAAAGCAGGAACAGTTTTAGCATCAATAGATGCTAGAAAGCCACATGGAGGAGATGCACCAAATAATATAGATACTGCAATAAGAAGAAGTAAAGATGGCGGAAAAACTTGGGAAGAATCTAAAATAATATTAGATTATCCAGATAAGGCATCAGCAATAGATACTGCAATAGTTCAAGATGATGAAACAGGAAGAATATTTTTATTAGTAACCCATTTTCCATCAGGATATGGTTTCAATGAAGCTAAACCAGGAAGTGGATATAAAGAAATAGATGGTCAAAAGTACTTACTTTTACGTGATGCAAATAATAATGAATATACAATAAGAGAAGAAGGAAAAGTTTATGACAGGAATGGTATCGTAACTGAGTATACTCTTGATGAAGATCAGAATTTACATAAAAATGGTAATAAAGTAGATAATGTATTAACTAGTACAAGTCCATTAAAGGTAATGGGAACAAGTTTCTTATCATTAATATATAGCGATGATGATGGTAAGACTTGGAGTAAGCCAATAGATCTTAATAAAGATGTTAAAGCAGATTGGATGAGATTTTTAGGTACGGGACCAGGTAGAGGCCACCAAATAGAAAATGGAAAATATACAGGAAGACTTGTATTCCCAGTATATCTAACTAATGCATCCGGATTCCAATCAAGTGCTGTTATATATAGCGATGATAAAGGTAAAACATGGGAGATAGGCGAAACAGCAACAGATGGAAGAGATATGGGTAATGGACAAGTTGGTAATGCTCAAACTCAAACAAGTGGAAATCAATTAACAGAGTGCCAAGTTGTAGAAATGCCAAATGGTCAATTAAAACTGTTTATGAGAAATACAGGTAACTATGTAAGGATAGCTACAAGTTTTGACGGAGGGGCTACATGGGAAGATGATGTTGTTGAAGATACTAACATAAGAGAACCGTATTGTCAGTTAAGCGTAATAAATTATAGTCAAAAAATAGATGGAAAAGATGCATTAATATTCTCAAACCCAGATGCAGAACCAAGAAATAGAATTGATGGTACAGTAAGAATAGGTTTAATATCAGAAAGTGGAACTTATGAAAATGGAGAACCTAAATATGATATTGAATGGAAATACAAGAAATTAGTTAAACCAGGCTATTTTGCATATTCTTGCTTAACAGAGCTTCAAAATGGAAATATAGGACTATTCTATGAAGGCACTGATGTTAGAGAAATGTCTTATACTGAAATGAATTTAGATTATTTAAAATTCAATGTAGAAAAAGATACAACACCAGCAAAATTAGAGAAAGTATCTATTGTAGATCAGAGGGAGTCTTATAAACCAGGAGATGAATTAAAAGTAAGTTTAACGTTTAACCAAAGTGTAAGTATAATGGGGAATAGACGTATAACAGTTAAAGTTGGAAATAAAGAAGTAGAGCTTAATATGAATGGCTATAATGGTGCTAATGAAGCTACTTTTGTAGGTGCTATACCAAGTGACATTGAAGTTGGTAATTATAACTTAGTTATAAAGCCTAATCTAAGTATGGAAATAATAAATGTGCTTAACAAGGTAACAACAATAAATCAAGATATAGAAATATCGCCAAGTATAAATATTAGAAAATAAATTTAAATAAAAAATATTAAAGGGGCTGTCTCAAAGTAGAGACTAGCCCTTTTTTGCAACTTAGTAGAGAAAAAATACAACTTAATTTTAAAAAATGGTTTTGACACTACTTTTGTGATAATTAGAGTTTTTATAATAATTGTATTTATAGTATTAAATTATATTATAAAACATTTTCTAGTCCATTTATATCTAGTAATTTAATTTTTCCACGAGATATTTTTAATAAATTTTCTTTTTCAAACTTTTTTAATATACGAGAAACGGCCTCTCTGGCAGAACCTAAATTATTAGCTATATTTTCATGAGTTACATAAATAATATCTGAGTTAGTCAAATTATATTCACTTATTAAAAAATTAGCTACTCTATTTTCTAAGCTAAGAAATATAGTTCTTTCAATCAAAGATAATGTTTCTGAAAGTTTATCTTGAGTTAAATTAAGTAAAAAATTTAATACATAACTATTATTATCAGATAAACTTTTTATAAAAGCGCTATCTATAATAATTGCTAATGAATCTAGTTCTGCTTCAAGATTTATATCATAAGTTATATTTTTAAAAACACAAGAAGCTGATAATACACAAATATCTCTATCTAATAGTTTGAATAAAGTTATTTCTCTACCTGATTGAGAAGATATAAATATTCTAAATTGGCCATAAATATTTACTAATACGCCTGTACAAGTAGAATTTTCACTATAGACAAGTTCACCTTTTTTATATTTAATTATGGAGCTTTTATGAATTAATTTGTTAATTTCATCTGAAGTCAATTTATTAAAGAATGGTAAATTTTCTTTCAAGAGTTCTTTTTTATCTATATCATCCATAATATTTCCTCCTTTAATCCTATAAGAAACCAAGAATATATATTAAATAATAACTAGTTATTCAATATTGAATATAAAATTAATAATTTTACTACTATAAATAATATACCATTTTTAGGTAATATCATAAAGCATATATTAATCACAGTAACATCATTCATAAATTTAAATAGTATGATACCTATGTAAGATATGAAGAATATAGAGTATTTTATGCAAATATAAAGAAGAGTATATAAATCTTAAGAAGTGTAAAACATTAATATAATTATGCAGCTTTTTCTAAATCATTTTGATTTTTCTTAATCATATAGCTGTAAACTGGGATACCTATAAGAGTTATTAAAACTCCTCCTAAAGACATAATTGTACTTTTCATTCCAGCAAGGAATAACTGATCTATTACCACAAATAATCCACTTGATATTGCAATTGCAGGAATTACTGGATATAGTGGAACTTTATAAGGTCTATGTAAATTAGGATGAGTTTTTCTAAGTTTTATTACACCTATAAATGTTAATACATAAAATGACCATATAGCAAACATAGATAAATCACTTAATAAGTTAAATTGTCCAGACAATGCATATAATGCAGCAAGTGTAGCCATAACCATTGTTGAGTTAGCTGGGACATCATATTTATTTAATTTACCTAAAAATGCTGGTAAGGTTTTTTGTTGAGACAGTGTATAAGCAATTCTTGGTCCAGTTAATAAATATCCATTAATACATCCAAATACTGATATTAATATACCTACAGTTATTAACTTACCGCCAATTTTACCAAAGATTACTTCTGCGACAGCAGCAGCAGGTGATGCAAAGTTAGCAAGTTCGTTTGCCGGTAACACCCAAAGATATGCTAAATTTATAACTAAGTAAACGGCCATAACTAATGTTAATCCGCCTATTATAGCCTTTGGTAAGTCTTTTCCTGGATCTTTCATTTCTCCAGATATAGCTCCGACATTTATCCAGCCATCATAAGCGAATAATATTGCTACTAGTAATTGTCCTATTATACTTGTTGGTTTAAGACCCTCTGCAACAAGGGGAGATATTATTGTGTTATCTCCGTTACCTTTTATAAAACCGAATATCATTATTAGTATAAGGGGTATTAATTTGCAAATTGTTGAAATAGTTTGAATAGATCCACTTGTCTTAGAACCTAAAGTATTTAATCCACCCACTAGTAAAATTACTCCTACAGTCATTGGAATCACTAAATTTTGATTCCCAAGTAAAATAGCAGATTGTTGACCGAACATAACTGATATAGCAGCTATTGTTGCTGGAAAAAACAATACAGATTGCATCCAGCCTGTTAAAAATCCTAATTTTTTACCATATATTTCTTCTATATAGACCATCATTCCACCTGTTTTTGGTATTGCAGCTGAAATTTCTGCAGCAGTAAGTCCTGCAGTTATTGTCATGATTCCTGCTAATACCCATGCTATAATACCAAGACCTGGAGCTCCACCAGTTAATTCATATACTGCTTGTGGCTTAAAAAATACACCACCGCCTATAACCATACCAACAACTGTTGATAATGCTGCAGCGAATCCAAGATTTTTCTGAAGGTTTTTATTTTGCATATTTTAAATCCTTTCTTATTAAGTTTTGCTAAATTTATTTTCGGCGCAAGAACTATTATAACTTTTTTAAAATTTAATACAATATTTTATTTTAAAATGAAATTAAATTTTCGACGAAAATTTCAAATGATTACTATTAAAATTATTAATGGTTATAAATATAAAATTACAATACAAATAAAATTTTAGTAAATAATTTATTTTAATGATTTAATTTAAAATTAATCTTATATCTTAGGTATTAATAATTAAGTAAATATAGAAATTAATTAGTTTATATAATAAAATAAAGAAAAGTAATTAAATAATAAATTTATAACATAGAAATTAATTAGTTTATATAATAAAATAAAGAAAAGTAATTAAATAATAAATTTATAACATAGAAATTGAATTATTATTTAATATAGAAATGAGAATATGAGGTGGAAAATGAATAAGACAATAGGGGTACTCGCTCATGTAGATGCTGGAAAGACAACATTTTGTGAGCAGGTATTATATCATACAAATAGTATTAGAAGTAGAGGAAGAGTTGACTCTAAAAATACATTTTTAGATAACCATAATATAGAAAGACAAAGAGGAATTACAATATTTTCTGAACAAGGAGTCTTTAAGTATAACAATTCAAATTACTTTATTATAGATACACCTGGTCATATAGATTTTTCTCCAGATATGGAGAGGTCTATAAGTATAATGGATTATGCAGTAGTTATAATAAGTGCAGTTGAAAAAATTCAATCTCATACGAAAACAGTATTTAGGTTATTAAAAAAGTATAAAGTACCTATAATATTCTTTGTAAATAAAATAGACAGAGAAGGTGCAAATGTAGATGAAGTAATAAAAGACATAAAAGATAGCTTAACAGCAGATGTAATAGATATAAATGAAAACTTTATATTAAATAAAAATAATGCTGATTTAAATGAAGAGCTTATAGAATTTATAGCAGAAAGAGACGATAGCCTTTTTGAAAAGTATTTAAATGATAGATATAATCTTGATTTATGGATAGATAATCTTAAAGATATGATAAAAAATACTAAAATCTATCCACTACTAAAAGGCTCAGCGCTTAATGATATAGGCATATTAGAATTTATAGAAAAATTAGATTTTTTAACGTACACATCATATAAAGATAATGATAAATTTATAGGTAAAGTATATAAAGTAAAACATGATGAAAATAAAAATAGAGTAACTTATATAAAAGCTTTTCAAGGTAAGTTACAAGTTAAGAATGAAGTTTCGTATAAATACAAAGAAGAAATAACAAATGAAAAAATAAATGCTATAAGAATTTATAATTCAAATAAATTTGAAGCAGTGAGTGAAGTAAGCGCTGGAGAGATTTTTGCAGCATTAGGGATTACAAATATAAATACGGGGAATTACCTAGTAGAATCAAATACTGAAATAAATTATTTAAATAACTTATACAATAATCAAAATAAACTTGAAATAACGCCTACACTAAAATCGAAAGTTATATTTGACAATTCTTTAAATATAAAAGACGTATTAAATGCTTTTAATTTGTTAGACTTAGAAGAACCAGTTTTAAATGTATTATGGGATGAGCAACTTAAAGAAATACATATACATGTAATGGGGAAAATTCAACTAGAGATATTAAAAGAAATAGTTAGAGATAGATTTAATATAGAAGTTGAGTTTGGTCCATGTGAAATTTTATATAAAGAGACCATAAAAGAGAAAATAGTAGGGTATGGTCACTTTGAGCCAATAGGTCATTATGCAGAAGTACATTTATTAATAGAGCCAGGACCTAGAAATTCTAAACTAAGTTTTGAAAGTAAGGCTCATGTTGATGATATAAGCATAGGACACCAGAATCTTATAAAAACTCATATATTTGAAAAAGAGCATAGGGGAATACTTGCAGGATATAATCTTACAGATTTGAAAATAACACTTCTTACAGGAAGGGCTCATAATAAACATACCAGCGGTGGTGATTTTAGGCAAGCAACGCTTAGAGCTTTAAGGCAAGGTTTAGAAAGTAGTGAAAATATTATTCTTGAACCATACTACAAATTTAAAATAGAAGTAGATTTAAACTATATTGGACGAGTACTGTCAGATATATCTAAAATGAATGGACAATTTGAACCACCTATTATGATTGATAATATTGCAATAATAGAAGGAAGAGGACCTGTTGCTACATTTATGGATTATAGCTTAGAACTTTTAGCCTTTAGCAAAGGTAGTGGGAGTATTAATTTAATATTTGATGGATATGACATCTGCCATAATAGTGAAGAAGTAATAGAAAAAAGAGATTACGATAAAAATGCAGATAGTGAGTATACATCAAATTCCATATTTTGCTCAAAGGGACAAGCATATATAGTAGAAGGAAGTAATGCTAAAAATAGTATGCATTGTTTAAAATAATTATAAAGGAGATAAATATTAACACTAAAATAAGGAGCATTAAATGATAATTTTTTTATAATATTAATTTTAGTACTATACGCTATAACTAACTATGCATTTAAAAATATTATTTTATCAAAAAGAAAAACTAAGGAAGATGCATTTAACCTTTTAAAAGAAAGAAATGTATACTATGAGTCTAATTTTGATGAATCTATTTTTGAAGGATTAGAAATTAATAGTGATGACAATTTAAAATTGAAAGGATATTACGCAGAAAACAAAGACTTAAGTAATAAAGTAATTGTAATAGTTCATGGATATACAGCTAATTACTATATGTCTTTACAATTTTTAGATTTATATTTAAATGAAGGGTTTAATGTGTTATTAATAGATAGCAGAAGTCATGGAAGTAGTGAAGGAAAGTATGTTACTTATGGTATGAAAGAGAAAAAAGATTTAAAGCTTTGGATTAATTTACTTAAAAATAAGCTAGGTGAAAATATATCAATAGGAATTCATGGCCAGTCTATGGGAGCATCAACAGCACTTATGTATGCTGGTGAGTATAAGGATGTAGATTTTATAGTGTCAGATTGTACTTATTCTAGTGGGAGAGATATTTTAAAATATCAATTTAAATATATTGTGAAAATTCCACCTTACCCCTTATATCAAATGGTAAATACGATGATAAAGCTAAAATGTGGTTTTTCTATGAATGAGGTAACTCCTATTAATGGTGTATTTAATTTAGATATTCCAATTTTATTTATCCATGGTAAAAATGATAAAATAATACCATATACAATGAGTTTAGATATGTATAATATAAGAAATAACAATAAAGATAAAATACTTATAATAGAAAATGCAGATCATGTAGAATCTTATATGTATGATAAAGTAAACTATACAAAGAGTATAAAAGTTTTTTAGATGAAATATATTC
>NZ_HG529286.1 GCF_000499525.1 Faecalimicrobium dakarense
AAGCTACTAATTTTTAGTAGCTTTTTATTATGAATATATGATTATATTTAGTCTAGTATATTATAAAGTATAGTATTAGCTATTGATAATAGTATAGAGGCTCCAATAGCGCTTATAAAACCATATAAATTAACTCCAGGAACTATTGTAAATGCTAACTTTAAAACAACTGCATTTATAACTAAAGAAAATAATCCTAAAGTTAAAAAAGTTATAGGAAGTGAGAAAAATTGTATTAATGGCTTAACTGTTAGGTTAAGTAATCCAAATATTAATGTCAATATTAATAATGATTTAAGAGAACTTATATACATACTATCCATTAAGTGTGATACTAAGTATAAAGATATAGCATTGACTACAATAAATAATGATATTTTCTTCATATTCTACTCTCCTTTCAAATTATAATATAATTTAGTATATAACTATAGAAGTATATTTTATACTAATATGAAAAATTATATAAACAAAAATAATTATTAGCAAGTTACATATACAATAAAAAATGTAGATACTAT
>NZ_HG529287.1 GCF_000499525.1 Faecalimicrobium dakarense
TTTTTTTATTAATTAAGCTTATGGACATTAATAGCAGATGGCCCTTTATCAGCTTTAACTACATCAAATGTAACCTGTTGGCCTTGGTGTAAATCTTTATTATGTCCATCTTCTTTTATATGAGAATAATGAATAAAAATATCTTCACCATCATCTGCAGAAATAAATCCATATCCTCTCTCACAATCAAACCACTTAACTGTTCCGTTAAAATTTGCCATAAAATAAGTCTCCTTTAAAATATTAATGTATTTTCTAATATAGTATTTGTATATATGTAAAGATTAATAATAGTAAAATTATGAGAAAATATTATATGATGTATTTATAAGAAAAAATAAGTAGATGTTTTGAAGTATCTATGAAAATAATAGAGTATATAGATAAAAATGGTAAGCTTGACAATCCAAAATATGGGTATATAATAAGTATAACTCCTTTAATAAATATAAAAAATTAATGAGGTGGTATTATGAAAATATATACAAAAACAGGAGATAAAGGTCAAACATCACTATACGATGGAAGTAGAGTAGATAAAGATAGCATAAGAGTAGAGTCTTATGGTACTTTAGATGAATTAAATTCATACATAGGGCTTTGCATAAACCATGCAAGACAAAAAGATAAAAAGATTTTATTTGAAGTACAAAAGGAATTGTTTTCTGTATCAGCCGAATTAGCTACTCAAAATAAAGATAAATTAAGAAAAGTAGTAGTAGAAGATGATGTAAAAAAATTAGAAAATATAATAGATGAATATACAAACAAAACAGAAGATATAAATGCATTTATAATACCCGGAACAAGTTTAGTTTCAGCGAATTTACATATTGCAAGAACTATATGTAGAAGAGCAGAAAGAAGAATAATAACTCTTAGTAAAGTAGAAGAGATAAATCCACTTTTAATAAAGTATGTAAATAGATTATCAGATGCTTTATATGCTATAGCAAGATATAATGAAGAAAAATTAATTCCTATGGAATTTTAATAAAAAAGAAGCAATGGATAATAAATATATCGTTGCTTCTTTTATTTTTAAATATTATTAATTATAAGGAACTATATAAGGATATACATTTAAATTATGTTGTTCCATATTTTCATCAAAATCGAAACCATGATGAGGTTGATTCATAAAGAATAACCACCAAAATGGGAAAAATCCAGGGCCAGGGAAAAAACATGCCCGTGATGAGGAAAATGACCATGATCGCCAAACATATGACCAGAAGGCATAACAGGATCTGTGTCCATGCCACCCATCATTTGTCCATAAGGCATCATACAAGGATTAGGCATACACATAAAAATCTGTAAACTGATATAAAAAAATAAGAGGAACATATCAATATATATACTAATCATATAAAAAATAAAATATATTACAAATATAAAATTTTGAAAAAATATGGTAAAATATGTTATATATTATAAAAATATAGACAAGGGGGATTTTAAATGGGAAAAAAGAAAAATGACTTAATAGATCCATTATTAAGTAGTGGAAAAGTATTTAAGCTTAAATGTGAAAAATGTAAATCAATATCTGTACAAATAAGTGAGCAAGAAAAGCCAGATTCTACATGTTTTGAATGTGGTGGTAAATGCAAAGTTTTATAGTATTTATGATAAGTTTATTATATAAAATAAAAGCACCTAATTTTGATAAATAATTCAAAAAATTAAGTGCTTTTATTTATTTTGAAATAACAAAATATTAAATTATTGATATTGTGGTATAATAAAAAATACTATAAATAAAGCCAGAAAGAGAGAAACAATGACAAAATCAAACTTTACAGATTATAAATTAAGCAAAGAGATACGAAGAGCAATAGACATGCTAAATTATAAAAGTCCAACAAAAGTCCAAGAAAAAGTGCTTCCTGTGGCTCTTGAAAATAAAGATGTTTTAGTTAAATCACAAACAGGAAGTGGAAAAACAGCATCTTTTGCAATACCAGTTTGTGAATTAGTTAATTGGAATGAGAATAAACCTCAAGCATTAATACTTACACCTACTAGAGAACTTGCGATTCAAGTCAAAGAAGATGTATTTAATATAGGAAGATATAAAAGAATAAAAGTACCTGCACTTTATGGAAAATCTTCTTTCTCACAACAGGAAAAAGAGCTTAAGCAAAAAACTCATGTAGTTGTAGGAACTCCAGGTAGAACTATTGACCATATTAAAGAAGGTTCATTTGTGACAGATAATATAAAGTACTTGATAATAGATGAAGCTGATGAAATGCTTAGTCTTGGATTTATAGAACAAATAGAAAAAATTATAAGTCACCTGCCAAATGAAAGAGTAACTATGTTATTTTCAGCTACTATGCCCGAAGATATAAGTGATTTATCTAAAAAGTATATGAAAAATCCTATAGAAATAGAAATCGAAGCAAAAACTTTAACTGTTGATAAAATAGAACAATTTGCGTATAAAATAGAAGAAACAGGAAAATTAAACCTATTAAAAGACATAACAATAGTAGAAAATCCTGATACTTGTGTAATCTTTTGTAACACAAGACAAAAGGTAGATATGCTATGTGAAAAATTAAGTAGTCTTAATTATACTTGTGACAAAATACACGGAAGCATGGAACAAGATGATAGAATAAAGGTAATGAATAATTTTAGAAAAGGATACTTTAGGTATTTAATAGCAACAGATGTAGCAGCTAGAGGAATTGATATAGAAAATGTTACTCATGTAATTAACTATGATGTACCAGTTTTAAGGGAAAATTATGTCCATAGAATAGGGAGAACAGGCCGTGGTGGTAAGGACGGTAGAGCAATTACCTTTGTAATGAAATCTGATGAAAGACGTATGTTTGAAATTTACAGTTACACAGGAAAGGATATTGAGCTAAGAAAAATTCCAAGTAAAAGACTTGTACATGAATTAAAGCCCAAATTTGAAAAGAAACTAAGTGTAAAGCCTGAAATTAAAGAAGATAAAGGTATAAATTTAAGTAAGGATATAATGAAACTTCATATTAATGCTGGTAAAAAAACTAAAATGAGGCCAGTTGATATTGTAGGAACACTTTGTAGTATAGATGGAATGAGTGCAGAGGATATAGGCGTTATAAGTATACTTGATATATCTACTTATGTTGAAATATTAAATAACAAAGGTGAAATGGTACTTAAAACACTTCAAACTAAAAATATAAAAGGTAGACCTCGTAAAGTTACTAAGGCTGATATATAGGGTTATAAAAAATATTGACAAATATTTGAAAGTGGATTATTATGAAAACATAATTAATCGGTGAAAGGAGTGATATATATGAAAAACTTATTTAAAGTATTTGATAAATTACATATATATTGCTCCCGTATAAAATATTAAACTCTATAAATATAGATTTATATTTATTTAAGTTTACCCTGGAGCACTAAGTGTTTCAGGGTATTTTTATGCTTTAAGCCGAAAAAGGAGGTAATAGAAATGATCATTAGAGGATGCGTATTTTTCATAAGACTAAGAGGATAGCGCACGAATTGTGGCTTTTAAAATAAAAATTTTACATAGTCATAACTTCGTGCTATTTAAAAATATTAAATAGTAAATTAAAAGGAGATTATGTATATATGCAAAAAGGAATAATAGTAGGAGTTAATATAAATAACGAAGAAGATTTTGAAGAATCAATGATTGAGCTTAAAAACTTATGTTTTGCTTGTGATATTGAAGTAGTAGGAGAAATGGAACAAAATTCAAAGCAGGTTAATCCAACTTACTATATAGGAAGTGGGAAAGTTTCAGAACTTGCCAATGTGATTGAAAGTTTAGAGGCAGATATTGTAATATTTAATAATGAACTATCTGCTTCGCAACTAAGAAATATTGAAAAAATATTAAAGTGTATAATAATAGATAGGACTACTTTAATACTAGAAATATTTGCGCAAAGAGCTAAAACTAGAGAAGCAAAGCTACAAGTAGAAGTTGCAAGACTTAAGTATTTACTACCAAGATTAATTGGTTCAAATCTTAACCTAGGACGTCAAAGTGGAGGGGTAGGAACAAAGAATAAAGGGGTAGGAGAAACAAAATTAGAACTTGACCGTAGAAGAATAGAAGATAAGATAGCGGTTTTAAATAAGGAACTAGAGACTTTAAAATATCAAAGATCTACTCAAAGGAATAAAAGAAAGAAATCATCGATTCCAAATGTAGCATTAGTAGGTTATACAAATGCAGGTAAATCATCAGTTATGAATACTATGGTAGATAGATTTAAGGAAAATGAAGATAAAAAAGTTTTTGAAAAAAATATGCTATTTGCAACATTAGAAACTTCTGTTAGAAGTATAAAGTTAGAAGATAATAAAAGATTTTTACTATCCGATACAGTTGGATTTGTAAGTGATTTACCACATGATTTGGTTAAAGCGTTTAGGTCCACATTAGAAGAAGTTTGTGAAGCTGACTTATTAATTCATGTAGTAGATGTATCTAATCCAAATTATGAAAATCATATTGATGTAACTAATGAAACTCTAAAACAAATAGGTGCAGAAGGTATACCTATGATTTATGCATACAATAAAGTTGACTTAATAGATTTATATGGACAGTGCGATAAAGGGGTATATATATCAGCTAAATGTAATATAGGTATAGATGAGTTAATAGAAAGTATATGCAAAAAAGTATTTAAAGACTATATAAAGTGTAAGATGTTAATTCCTTACAATAAAGGAGATATAGTATCTTATTTAAATATGAATGCATCAGTAACTAACATAGATTATGAAGCTGAAGGAAGTCTTTTAACTATAGAATGTAGTAAAGAAGATTACTATAGATATAGTCAATATATAGTTAATATATAGTTAATAATTAATATAATAGAAGAGCCCAACTGCTAAACTTGAAATGTTTCGCCAACACGTTGCTAAAGTAAAGGACACAGTCGTTGGTGACATGAAACATAGTACCCACTCTGTGGCTTAAGTGAAGGGACTTTTTTAGAAATACTTTAATGGAGGAAATATATGCAATTAATTGAACTAAAAAAATATGCAGTAAATGATTTAGATAAAAAAATTATAAATGCCATGATTAAAGATGACTATAGCACGTTAAATAAATTTATAGGAAGCGTTATATGTGATCTTATAGAAGGTGTTAACCTAGATAAAGAATATATAATTAATGCAAAAGTAAATATAAATGGATATGATAAAATTTCTTTTGGAGAAGTAGGAACTTATGTGGCGCTAATACCTTACGTAAATTCAATACTAAACAGTCATAAAGATGGTCATGTTATATCAACTACATTTATAGAAATGTTAATTAGTTATATTATAGGCTATACAAATAAAGACGAATTTATTAAAAATCTTTTAAAAATGAAAAGCTTACTGGGAATATCAGAAGAATTTTATAATGGGCTAATAAGTTACTTTGGTTTACAGAAAGATAACATACTAAGTGAAATTGATGAAAGATTAGTGACATTTAGTTAAAGTTAAAAATTAAATTTATATAAAAAAAGCACTTATACTTTAAATTTACAAAAGTTAAGTGCTTTTTTATATTTAAAATACAGAGCAACTAATAAAATATAGGAATATAGAAAGGTAATAGTTAAATAAAAAATACATATTACGAAATAGATATAAAACTTTAATAAAATAAAAAAATTGACAAAATAAAAAATAAAAGCTATTATGTTAATATATTTAATATATAAAACTATTACAGGAGAGCGATATAAATGAAAAATAATATTAATTTGATAGGTCAATTCAGAACTGACTGGATTAAATATAGCGACTATGAAACAAAAAATGATGAAAATGGAACAAGTTATATAACGCCGACAGAAGATGCAACATTTAGTATTTATAATCCTTTTGATAAATCAAAAGAATTAGTTTTTGACTTAATAGAAATAGGTGATACTGCTTTAAATAAAGAAATCGATAAAGAGATTATAAATGATATGGTACTAGACTTTGTTAAAGAGTATGGATTATTAGGGATAATAACATCTAGTGTTTATAATAAAAGTATAATAGGGGAATCAAAGGTATTACTTACAGATAATAATCCTCTTAAAGTTAGTGAGAAAATAATGGATGAAGATAAGTATCTTAGTTTATTTATACCTTTTGCAGATGAGGATGAAGTTTATGTAAGAAAATTAGGAAAACATATAACTTTATTTAAGGCAGAGGATTCACCAAAATTTTATGGTAAAAGGCCGCTTGTATTAGATTTGGTATTTTCTAGATTTTACTGTGAAAAGTTAGAGTGGATAATAGATTTTGCAAAAACTATTGCAACTCATATAAATCAAATATTAATTTACAAAAATATAAACTTAACAGAAAGTGTTACTATAATGGCTGGTAAGTTTAAAGCTGAAAAAATTGGAATGACTATTGGTGTTTTAGATAATCCATACATAGAATGGGATTTTGATTCTTTAAAAACAGCAATAGAAATAATTTATTCATTTGCAGTTACTGATAAAAATAATACAATAAAACGTTGTGAACACTGTAAAAAAGCATTTATAGCAAAAAGTGAAAAAGAAAAATACTGTAGTCCATCATGTAGAAATTGTTACAATGTAACTAAAAGTAGAAATAAAAAAAAGAATATAGATAAAAATATAGAGAAAGAGGAGACTGAGAAAATGAAAGAAAAAAAGAAAAGTAGAAAAGAAGCGATTCTTGAATATAAAGAGCGTCCTGTATCAGGAGGAATTTATAAAGTAACTAATACAGTTAATGGGAAATACCTTTTAATTAATGATATAGACTTAAAAAGTGCTGAGAATCGTTTTAACTTCTTTAAGAAAACTGGTTCTGGTATTCATATGAAGGTAGAAAAAGATGTAAAAGAATTTGGAGCAGATAAATTTAAATTTGAAATATTAGAAGAAATAGAAATGAAGGAAGGACAAAGTAAGAAAGACTTTAAAGAAGACTTAAAAGCTTTAGAAGAAGTATGGAAAGAAAAATTTGATCCATCAAAATCTTATTAGTAAAAATATAGGTTTAAATAAAAATATGGTTAAAAAATAACTATGTGTATTGAATCAAATATTCTTATATGAAATAATGTATAAAGAGGTGATATTATGACTAAAGAATATTATTGTCCAAACTGCAAAAAAAAGTTAGAAGTTATGGATGGCTGAGGGAGCACAAGTTATTATTGCATGGAATGCAATACACTAATTTCTAGAAAAAAAATATTAACTAAAGAACAAATAAAAGAAAATTTAGATAATGAAAACTAACACAAAAGAGTATCAATTTTAAAAATACTCTTTTGTGTTATCTAGGAGTCTTTATATTCTATCATAAAGCATTTATTTTAGTTTTTAATATAGGTTTTTATATTAATAATGAATGGGTATATTATTATATTATAAACTATTTTATAAAATGTGGAGGATATTATGAAAGAAGATGACAGAATATGTGGATGCTTTAATGTAACTATAAAAGATATAAAAGATGCAAAGTTAAAAGGGTGTATGAGTGTAGAAGACGTAAGAAGAGAAACTAAATTTGGAGAAGCATGTGGTAGATGTAAAAATAAAGCAGAGTTAACAGTATTAAAAGTACTTTTAAACAGATTATATATAAAATAATTAATAAAGTATAAAGTTAAACTTTAATTTTTATTGTAGGCAAATTTGACATAAAGTATTAAAATAGAAATATAAGATAATATAGATTAAAGGAGAAAATAATGCAAACTTATTTTTTAAGCGAAGATAAAATATTCATACAGCCTACAAAACTTGCAGAAATATTACTTCAAAGTAATGGATATACAAACTTTCATGAGAGTATAGTACAAAATAATATAGAATATAGTGACCAAAAAAACTATGAAATATCAAGTGGTGGATTTATAGATTTTAACCAACACTTATATGAAAATATAAATGAAATGAACTCTATAAGTACAGGTATATATCTAGAAAAATCTTTAATAACGTTTAGAATCTTCATATGGGGAGCAAAAGGAGAAGGATTTGAAATATTTAAACATGTACTGCGTGGAGAAGAAATAAATAATTTACAAACAATTGAAGATTTAAAAGAGTATATATATATTCACATAAATGAATTAGAACAAGGAATAATGAAAACGTACGGTGAGGATACTAATAAAGCCTTTGAACAATTTGGATTAGCAATAGAAAGTAGAAAGTTACCACTTCAAAGTATACTTCAGTATTTAAGTATAGAAAATAATATGCAAGATTTTAGATAGGCAAAAGGAAATAGTTAAAACTATTTCCTTTTTTTATTGTACCCATTATTACTTTATAACACATACTATAGTAAATAATAGCTAATTTAAGGGAGGGAGTATAATGGACAATAATAGACCTTGTATAAATAATCCACTATATATATATAGAAAAAATATAAACAAAGAAAGTGAGTTTTTTAAATATGATATAAGTTATCCTATTTTAATGCCGTTTGCAACTTATTTTAATACATCATTTTATAATATGACAATTATTAATAAAATAAATCAGACTATATATAATGATATTATAAAATATAAAAATGAAATAAAGAAACAATCTAAAGAATATGAAAAAGAGTATATAAATATATTTTCAAAATCTAAAGAAGATTATGTTAAATATCAATATGAATTAATTGTAGATTATAAAGTAACATATAATAAAAATCATATAATAAGCATACCTATACAAAAATATGAATTTACTGGGGGAGCTCATGGTATGACTTATTTAGATTCATATAACTATGATTTAAGGGATGGTAAGAGATTAAGACTATCAGATATGTTTAAAAAAGATGTAGACTATAAAAAAATAGTAGATACATTTATAGAAGAAAGTATAAATAAAAATAAAGAATTATATTTTCAGGATGAAGGTAAGTTCACAGGAATTAGTGATAGTCAGCAGTTTTATATAGAAGATGATGGGGTAGTAGTATACTTTAATCTATATGATATAGCCCCATACTATGTAGGAATACCAAAATTTAAATTAACATTTGATGAGTTTGGGGAGTGTTTTAACATTAAATATATTTGCCGAGGCTAAGATAAAACTATGATATAATAACATTTAGATAAAAACTGCAAGGAGACATTTTTATGAATTATAAATTTGAAGCAATAATACAAAAGCACGAAGGAAAAGATGCTACTTATATAGAGATACCTTTTGATGTAGAAGAAGAATTTAATGCTAAAAGAGTTAAAGTAAAAGCTAAGTTTGATGGATTTGAATATAGAGGATCTATTGTAAAAATGGGACTTCCGTGTTATATGATAGGTTTAACTAAAGAAGTAAGAAAAAACATAGGAAAAGAATCAGGAGATACTGTGTTTGTTGAAATAGAAAAAGATGAAGAAGATAGAGAAATAGAATTACCGAGTGACTTTAAAAATGAACTTGAAAAAAATGAAAAAGCTCTTGAATTTTACAACTCATTATCCTATTCTGGTAAGCGTAAGTATTTCCAATGGGTAACTAGTGCTAAAAAATCTGAAACCAGAGAAAAAAGGATATATGAATCTATTGTAAAACTAGAAGAAAATATAAAGATTAAATAATAACTATAAAAAGAGTATGTTTGTATTTAAGCATGCTCTTTTTTGCATAAATTTGTTATTTAAAAATTTTAACTGTCAACTTCAGATAAGATTATGCATATTTATACAGTATAGCATATATTCAAAGAATTGAGGGATATGTATGACTAAAAAAAATAGTAAAAATAATACTAACAATAAAGCAAAAACAAAGAAAAAAATAAGTTTTAAAGGTAAAAATACGACTAAAAAATCTAATAGTGATTTAACTGAACAATTAAAGAAAAAATTATTAGAAAAATTACTAGAAAAAATTTAAATAAAAGTACTATTTATATTTAAGATAAATAGTAATAAAAAATAGAGTGTATATTTATAGACTCTATTTTTATTACTATTTGCTAAAAATAATATTATAATAATATTATATAAAAAATAAAAGGAGAATGAATATGTATAAATGTTGTATATTTGATTTAGATG
>NZ_HG529288.1 GCF_000499525.1 Faecalimicrobium dakarense
ATTAAGGCAATTTCATATACTACAAATCTTACACTGAAAAAATATAATTTAGGACCAATAGATGAAGAAAGATATAAGCATTTAGTTGGCGATGGATATAAAGTATTAATTGAAAGAGCATTAAAAGAATGTGGAGATACCGAATTAGTAAATTATGAAGATGCATTAGTAACTTATATGAAATATTTTGAAATTCATTGCCTGCATGAAGTTAAGGCCTATGATGGAATTAAAGATATGTTAAACAACATAAAAGAAAATAATCTTAAAATAGCAGTACTTTCTAATAAACCTCATGAAAGAACGATTGAAAATGTAGAGAAGGTATTTGGGAAAGGATACTTTGATATAGTAGCTGGAGAGCAAGAAGGAATTAGAAGAAAGCCTGATAAGGAAGGTGTTATAAAAATTCTTGATAATTTAGGGATAAATAACAGTGAATGTTTGTACATTGGGGATACAGATACAGATATGAAAACTGGAATAGGAGCAGGCGTTGATACTATAGGAGTAACCTGGGGATTTAGAGATAGAAAAGAGTTAGAGGGATTTAATCCAAAATACATAGTTAATCATCCAAGTGAAATTTCTAGCATTATAAAGCTTTAAATTTAATAAAAAGTACTTACCTTTGAAAAGGAGAGTACTTTTTTATTTCTAATTATTTGAATTTCTTTGGAAATTGTTTAATTATACCATTAGAAAGTACATCAGCAAAGTTAATCATATGTTCTTGGCCTTTGTCATAGCTTTCAATATCAGATGTCCAATTCTTATTTAATCTAGCCACAGCTTGATCTGTAACAAACTGTAAATGTTTATGCAGCATATCTTTTAAAGTTTTATTTGAATAATTAGGATTAGCACTACTTAAAAAGTCAGCTATTTGATCAGAATTTTCATACCATAGTTTATTATATTTTTCTAAGTCAGCCTTATTTCCAACTTTTAGCAGCGTCAACAACTTGGCCAGCCAGCTCGATATGTTCTTTTAATAAGGAAGAAAGTTTATTTCCGGCTTCTTCACCATAATAAGGCTTAATTGAATTTCCAATATCATCTTGATTCTTAAGAAGCCTTTCTAATACAACATCTTTGTCTTCAAGTGAAGATAAATCGCTTATGATAAAATTTCTAGTCCATAAAACATGCTCAATCCAAAGTTGTCTTTCTGCCATTTTTAAATCACATGTAGATTTTGTATCATTGTAATAATTTTTTTCTATAGCTTGAGATTTGAGTGGTGTAAAAGTTAAAATTAATACAAATAATGGTAATAATAAATTTTTAAAAATTTTTTTCATTGTTAGATACTCCTTTTATCATTAGAAATTAGCTTTATTTTGTTCAAATGTATAGAGATGTATACTATTAATTATATTAAGTGAAAACATAATAAAAACTATGTAATTATATAATTAATTTAAATTGTATTTTGTAGCAATAACCTATTCTAAGATAATTGAAAATGATTATTATTTACAATTATCTTAGAATAGGTTATTATTATATTAAATCAAAAATAAACAAACATAGCATAAAGTTATGCTAAAAAATATAAATGGAGGGGAGAAAATGGAAAATATTATTTTTGCTTTTATGTTAACTATTATTGCAGGGCTGTCTACAGGAATAGGAAGCTGCATTGCATTTTTTTCAAAGAAAACTAATACTAAGTTTTTATCAATTAGCTTAGGTTTTTCAGCTGGGGTAATGATTTACGTATCTATGATAGAAATATTTGCAAAGGCAAAAAATTCCCTTGTTGTTCCTTTTGGAGATAAATTAGGAACAGGTATAACTATTTTAGGATTTTTTGGAGGAATCTTCTTAATTGCCTTAATAGATAAGTTAATTCCAAAGGAAAATAATCCTCACGAAGTAAAAAAAATATCGCAGATAGAAGATTTAACTATATCAGAGAAAAAATTAATGAGGACAGGAGTTTTTACAGCTCTTGCAATAGGAATTCACAACTTTCCAGAAGGGTTAGCTACATTTATATCTGCATTACAAGATCCATCTATAGCTATACCAATTGTTGTAGCTATTGCAATACATAATATTCCAGAAGGAATTTCTGTATCTGTACCTATTTATTATGCAACAGGAAATAAGAAAAAAGCATTTATGTACTCTTTTATTTCAGGTCTTGCTGAACCTATTGGAGCATTAGTTGGATATTTATTATTAATGCCTATTATGAATGATACCGTATTTGGCATATTGTTTGCAGGTGTTGCAGGTATTATGGTTTTTATATCTTTAGATGAATTATTACCATTATCTAGAGAATATGGAGAAGATCATCTTTCTATTTACGGATTAGTGGGTGGAATGGCTGTTATGGCAGTAAGTTTATTATTATTTATGTAGTCATTTATAGATATTCATTTATATATTTCTTAAGATAGTATAGCAAAAATCTAAATTAGTATTTATTTTATTAAAATTAGTTAAATTTTTAATTTTAATGAAAGTAAAAAAATACTGTGATATAATTTAATGGAAAATGATAATTTATATCATATGAAAATTATTATACAAAGGAGTATAAGATGGATAATATAAATAAATTTCAAAGTTTTATAATTTTGATAATGGTCGCAATAGGTATTATACTAGGTCAAATTAACATAGTTCAAAGATATGCGGAGTATTTAATAATGCCTGCATTAATGATAATGTTATTTTTGGTTTTCATACAAATACCATTAAAAGAAATAGGAAAATCTTTTAAGAATTTTAAATTTACAATAACATCTGTAGTTATGAATTTCATTTGGACTCCAATTATTGTATTTATTTTAGGCAAGGTATTTTTACATAACCAGCCAGAAACTTTAATAGGATTTGTTATGCTCATGGTAACTCCATGTACTGATTGGTATTTAATATTTACGGGTATATCAAAAGGTAATGTTGCCTTAGGATCATCTGTTTTGCCGCTTAATTTAGTGCTTCAATTAGTGTTATTGCCACTTTATATTTTTATAATAGGAGGAACTAGCGTAAGTATAAATATTGTAAGTTTGGCTAAAGGGGTTATATATAGCTTATTAATACCTCTTACATTAGCTATTATATTTAGGAAGATTATAATAAGTAAAATAGGAATTGAAAGATTTGAAGAGAAGTGGATTTGCAAAGCCTGTGACTATCAAGGATATTTTTTAAATTTAGCAATAGTTTCAATGTTTGCATCACAAGGTAAAGTGCTTTTAGAAAATCTTCAAATTTTATTAATACTACTGGTTCCTATATTATTATTTTTCTTAATAAACTTTATAGCAGGAAGGTTTATTGGAAGAATGATAAATTTAAATTATGAGGATAATGTGGCATTGAACTTAACTACATTAGCTAGAAACTCACCAATAGCTCTTGCAATAGCAGTAGCAACATTCCCTGATAAGCCATTAATATCTTTAGCACTTATAATTGGACCATTGATAGAGCTTCCTATGTTGTTTTTAATATCTAAAATATTATTAAATATAAGAGAAAAAGAACAGGTAGCATAGATTTAAAGTATTAAGGCTATAGTCTCTGTATAGAGATTATAGCCTTATTTTTTTATTAGAAGCTATATTTTAGCTTTATTAAGTTCTACTTGAGTACTTAATATAAAGCCTAAAAATCCTCCTACCACAGCAGGTACTACCCAGTTTAGCCCAAGACTTGAAAAAGGTAGTTTTTGAATAAAGTTTAAATTTATACCTAAGTTTAAGTTATCAACAACTGTTAGTAAGCTAGTTAAAAGAGTGGCATAAGCTGCACCCTTGTAAATTGCATCTTTATTTAAAAGCTTTCTGAAGAAGCTCATTATAACTAAAATTAATGATACTGGATAAATAACTGTTAGTATAGGAACTGAAATAGAAATTATTTTATCAACTCCAAAGTTTGAAACTATTGTGCTAAATACACATATAAAAACAACTATGTATTCATATTTTAATTTTTTATTAGTAACATCTTCAAAGTATTTGCTAGTAACAGAAGTTAAGCCAATCGATGTAGTAAGACACGCAAAAGCGACAACTACAGCAAGTATTAATGACCCAGTATTACCTAAAAGGATATTCGAAATATTAACTAATAAAGTTGTTTGAGGTATATTTGAATTGTATATATTAGAAGCAGTAGCACCTAAGTATGCTAATCCAGTATATACCAGTACAAGTCCTACAGCTGCTAGTAAAGCTGCTTTTATAGTAAGATTTATACTAGTAGCATCATTGTATCCTTTACTTAAAAATGATGACATTACAAGTGCCACAACTCCACCTACTCCAAGTGCACCCATAGTTTGATAGCCTTGATTTATTCCATGTGAGAATAAGTTATCAGTATCTATATTAACATTTAAATCACCAATAGGTGATAAAATTCCTTTTATTATTAAAATAGCCAAGGTGATTAGTAATATAGGCGTTAAGAATTTTCCTATTATATCCATTACTTTAGTAGGTCTTATAGTTAACATAAGTGTCAATGTAAAAAATAACACCGAGAAAATAATTGGATTAACAGAGCTAAATAAAGGCTGTACACTCATTTCAAAGGTTGTAGCAGCTGTTCTTGGAACAACTAAAATAGGCCCAAGGCAAAGCATCATTATAACCTCTAAACTAAAGCCGAATTTTTCACCTGCTTTTTGAACAACTGTTTGGTAAGATCCTGCCCTTGCAACTGATATGATTGAAAGCACTATAATTCCAACATCAGCAAATAAGAAGCCTAAAAAACTGATTATCCATTGGCTACCTGAGGTCACTCCTATGTATGGAGGGAAAATTAAGTTTCCAGCTCCAAATAGTAGTGAAAATAATGCAAAACCAACAATTACTATATCTTTAAATTTTTTCATAAATATTCCTCTTTTCTTTATTTTTAATATAAAAAAGCCACATAGTATATTCACTATGTGGCTTTTAAAGGCCTAGGATTATAAAAACCACATAGTGTTTATCTATGCGGCTATTTGTATAACAAATTAATTTTAGCCATCATAGATACAAACAATTTAGTTTGTATCTATGATTTATATATTTATCATAAATACAAACTTAACTAAAATAGCTAAAATAAAATATATTAAGTTTTGATATATTAGTTAAATTCATATTTTTTATCATCTTAAAAATCTCCTTATTATTAAAATTTATATTTAATATTTATTTGTTAAAATTTATTATATATGTTAAAACTTTAAAATACAAGAAAAATTTAAAAAATATTTTTTATAATATAAATATTGAGATATATTATAAAATTTTAGCTTAAACAAGTGTAAATATTTTAAATTTACATAATATTACTAACTTAGATACAAAATATAAAATAATAATATAATTTTTTAAGGAGTAAAAATATGAATAATTTTTTTAAGAAACTAACAATAGTATCTCTAGCCACTCTTATGGTAATTTTAACTACAGTAGCATGTTCTAAATCTTATAATAATATAGGGAAAAATGAAAATATTAAAGTAGCTAGCAATATAGATAATGATACAAATAACAAAAAAAGAGATTACATAAAAGTATACAATGATACAATTAATAAAATGAACAAAGGTATGTCAGGTATAGTTACAACTGGAGATATTAACTTAGATTATTTATACGGGATGATAATACACCACCAGGGAGCAATAGAAATGTCAGAAAATCTTTTGAAATATGAAGGTCAAAATTCACAAGTAAAGCAATTGGCAGAAAATATTATAAATGCTCAGATAGATAGTATTATAAAAATGAATGCTATGATAGATGATTTAAGTAAGAGCCCTGTAATAGATGAAACTAAGGAAGAATCATATTTAAAAGAATATAATAAGGCACTCAAGAATATGATGGATAGATTTTCAAAGCTTGAGTTAAGTGAAAATATAGATAGGAATTTTCTACAAGGGATGATAATTCATCATCAAGGTGCAATAGATATAGTAAATGCAGTTTTAAAGTATTCAGATAATGATGATATTAAGGCTATGGCTAAAGAAGAAGCCAAGAGCCAAGAGCCCCAGATAGATGAGATGAAAAAAATTATAGACTTAATTAGATAACTTTTAGAAAATATGTATAACTAGTTACTAACTATATAAATATAACTCATAAAATTTAAAAATAGAGAGATAAATATTTTCAATCTCTCTATTTTTAGTAATATGTATACATTAACTATTCACTAATAATCTTAAGTACTTTAGCAGTTCCTTGGGCAGGAGAGGTTTCTTTTACAGGGCCTTCAAATATTACTTCTACTATAAAACCTAATTCTAATTCAGAAGAATTAAAAGAATCATCCATATCATATTTTTGAATTTTTGTATCTTTAGTTATAGTAATATATGCTTCATCATAATTTGTATCATCTTCTAGCTTACCTTCCACTAATATAGTAGAGTTATCTCCATCTATATTTATAGATGTTACTTTTCCTCTTATATCAATTTTGCCTTTTTCATTACTATTATTAGAAGTGCAACCAACTGTAAATAATGAAATTATAGATATAAGCATTAACAGTTTTTTCATACTGACTCCTCCATATAAATTAATTAAAGATCTTAATAATAGTATATTATTACTTATATAGATACATGTACACTTTTTATATATATCCACTATAGGAATACTTAAAAAGCAAATCAAAGGTGCTATTTAGAAAGAAATAATATTAACCTTGCATGATAAAAAATTAAAGAGTATAATCTTCTTAAGAAAAACAAAAACTAAATAGAAATTGTAGAGGTCGCGGTACTTATGAGTACTAATAATGAGGTAAGCACAATGATTTATTAGAAAAGGAATTATCGCCGAAGGATATAACTGATGCTTTAAAGTTATATACCTGGGGATGTATAAAATATATGCATCACTGTCACAAATTTAATTTGTGTTGAGCTACATTTGAGGAATCATAATAGTGATTTATTATTTATGATATTTATATCCCTTAAGTGTAACTTAAGGGATTTTTTATATATTAAGGGAGGTAATATAATGAAACTTCATGGAACTATGTCTGTAAAGAATAATCAATTATATATAGGAAATGTAAGTTGTAGTGAACTTAGAGAAAAATACTTAACTCCACTTTATGTACTTGATGAAGAGTTAGTAAGAGATAACTGCAAAGAATTTGTAAAACACTTTAGAGTAGAAGAGGATGAAAATAGAGTTGCTTATGCAGGCAAGGCGTTTTTACCAATGTATATGTGTAATATTATAAATGAGGAAAAGATGTATCTAGATGTAGTATCCGGTGGAGAATTGTATACTGCGCACAAATCAAACTTCCCGATGGAGAAAATATTATTTCATGGAAGTAACAAAACAATGGATGAAGTAGAAATGGGAATAAATCTAGGTGTAGGGAGATTTGTAGTAGATAATTTTTATGAACTTGACTTAATAGAAAAGATTTGTAATAGAAAAAATAAAAAACAGAAAATATATTTTAGAATAACTCCTGGAATAGAAGCCCATACACATAATTATATAAAAACTGGGCAGATAGATTCTAAATTTGGATTTACACTTGAAAATGGCGACCTAGATAGAGCGATAAAAGAAGTAAAAAAATATAATAATATAGAATTAGTAGGAATTCATGCACACATAGGTTCTCAAATATTTGATATAGATCCGTATCTAGATGAAGTAGTAATAATGATGAATTTAGTAAAAAGTATAAAAGAAAAGCATGATATAGAAATAAAAGAAGTTGATCTAGGTGGGGGAATAGGTGCTTATTATACAAAAGAAGATAATGTTAAAACTATAAAAGAATATTGCGAAGCTATAATTAATAAAAGTAAAGAAGTCTGTAGAAAAATCGGAATAAATTTACCAATACTTGTAATTGAACCAGGTAGGTCAATAGTTGCAAATGCTGGAAGTACGCTTTATACAGTAGGAGCTATAAAAAATATAAAAGGTGTTAGAACTTATGTAAGCGTGGATGGAGGAATGACAGATAATATAAGACCATCTCTATACCAAGCAAAATATGAATGCTCTATCGCAAGTAAAATGTGTGATGATAAAGTAAATCGAGTTACAATAGCAGGTAAATGTTGTGAAAGTGGAGATATATTAATAAGTGATGTAAACATAATGGATATAGAAACTTTAGATATATTAGTAGTACCTTCAACTGGGGCTTATAGCTACTCGATGGCGTCAAATTATAATAAAATACCTAAACCAGCAGTAGTATCAGTATCGAATGGAAACTCTAGATTAATATGTAAGAGACAAAGCTATGAAGAACTTTTAGAGCTAGAAATGCAATTAGAATTAACCTACTAGATGAAAATTATATATTGAAAAATAATAAAGTAGATTATAAATTTTATTTAAGATTTGTAATCTACTTTATTATTTTTATATCTTAATAAAATTTATTATTATTATAAATATTAAAAAATGGATAGGTAAATTTCAGTATAAAATTGAAATAAACACAAAAAAATCAATATAACTAAATAAAATATAAATACTTTGCTTTTAAATTATGCTATAATCTGAAATGAAACAATATATGACAAAAAACGACTGTAAAGTTGAAAAATAACATATATTGAGTTTTATAGAAAAAATACAAAGGAGATTAATTTATGCTGCAAGTAGCAGATTTGATCAATACTATAATACAATCAATTTTATTAGCATATATCCCTTATTATTGCATAAAAAAAGATGGTCTTATTCAAGGTAAAAAAAATAACATAAAACTAGTAATGAATATAGTTATAATATTTCTATCTATAACTGCATTAACCAACATAATGGGAGGAACATCTTTATCAATAATATTTATGAATATATCATGTATGTTAATATTAGTTTGTTTTTATATTAAAAATTATGAAAAAATAGTGATTTCATATGTAATAACTTACTTTATGTTTCAAGTAACATCTATTATATTTAGCAATATACAATGGTCATACGTACAAACTTTACTTCCTATAAATAATGTAGAAATTTCTACAATAGTAGTTATGTATATACCAATGATTTTAATAGAATTTTTGACTATATTATATATCGATAAAATATATAATATATACAAATTTATAAGTAAAAAGAGATATGGATTTGATATATCTATTATAGTAACTTTTTCTCTTGATACTATATTATCTCTCTCATTAATAATTCACGGAAATGATAAGGTGTTCTTCAAGAATTTATTTATAATCCTTTTATTATTGCTTTTATCACTTTTATTATTGTATTTTGTTAACACAAAAAATAAAATGGATGAAATAAGTAAATTAAATAAAGCTTTACAGGATAAAAACAATGAATTAAAAAAAATTAAGCATGATTATGGGTCTCAAATTTCCTATATAAATGGGTTATATATAATGGAACAATATGAAAGATTAGGAGATGTTTTAAGAGGAATTATAAATGGGAATAATTCTATTTCTGACAATTTTAAAATATTATCTGATTCAGAATCTGTTATATCAGTTATTGTAAATTCAATCGCAACAAATAATATAAATGTAATTGTAGAAGAAGAGTATGATATATCTAAACTTGGTATGTCAGAGTATGATCTTCAAAAGATAATCTCTAATATTATTAGTAATGCAGTTACCGCTATTGATGAAAATGGTTTAATAGTTATAAAAACTTATAAAATATTTGGAAATGTCTATATAAATATTAAAAATAATGGACCTAAGATAAATGATGAAATTATAAATAAGATATTTGAACCAGGCTTTACGACTAAGAAAAGCAATGAAAATGGTTTTGGATTAGCCATAGTAAGAGATCTAGTTGAAAAAAATAATGGAGAATTAAGTGTGTCAAGTAGTAATGA
>NZ_HG529289.1 GCF_000499525.1 Faecalimicrobium dakarense
CTATTTTTTATGTTCTAAATGTTAAACTCTATGAAAAAGTAAAAAAGTATAAATATTACAATTAACAATCGTTTTCACATGACGAAATATTACAAAAATATATATAGATATTGAAATATTAGCGCAATAAATTGCTATAAAATTAAATTGTAAGTAAGAAATTTATAACTAAGGAGGTAAAGTCATGGGAGATGCATTAGGAATGATAGAAACAAAAGGGCTAGTGGCAGCAATAGAGGCAGCAGATGCTATGGTTAAATCGGCAAACGTTGTACTAGTTGGCTATGAAAAAATTGGTTCAGGTCTAATAACAGTAATGGTCAGAGGAGATGTAGGAGCAGTAAAAGCTTCTGTAGAAGCTGGTGTTTCAGCCGCTAAAAATGTAGGAGAAATAGTATCTACACATGTAATAGCACGTCCACATAATGAAATTGAAAAAATGCAAGGTTTAGTTTCATCAGTAGAAAAACATTTATTATAAAAATAATAAAAAGTTTAGGAGGATATTATGCGACAAGAAGCACTAGGAATGATTGAGACACTTGGACTTGTAGCAGCAATAGAAGCAGCAGATGCTATGGCTAAAGCAGCTAATGTTTTATTAATAGGATATGAAAATGTTGGTTCAGGATTAATAACAGTAATGGTTAGAGGGGATGTAGGAGCAGTAAAAGCTGCAGTAGATGCAGGCGTTTGTGCAGCTCAAAAAATAGGTGAGATAATATCTACGCAAGTTATAGCACGTCCACATACTGATATTGACCATATACTAGTTAACTATCAGATTTAATAGTTAAAAAACTAAATTATTAATTAATAAAATAGATATAAAAATCAGGAGGTTATTATAATGAGACAAGAAGCATTAGGAATGATAGAAACAAAAGGATTAGTAACATCAATAGAGGCAGCAGATGCTATGGTTAAAGCCGCTAATGTAGCTTTAATAGGATATGAAAATATAGGTTCTGGAATGGTTACAGTAATGGTTAGAGGAGACGTAGGAGCAGTAAAAGCTTCTGTAGAAGCAGGTCTTGCAGCTGGTAAAAATGTAGGAGAAGTAATAACTTCACATGTAATAGCACGTCCACATACTGACATAGAAAGAATATTAGCTCAGCACAATCTTAAAATTGAAGAAGGTGCTGAATAAGAATGAATCCAGAGATTTTAGATAAGGTAATTAATGGACAAAACAACGAGAAAATTACCTCTATTACAGAGTTTGTAGGGTGCACGGTTGGCGATACAGTTGGCCTAGTAATTGCTAATTTAGACTCTGAACTAAGAAATCAAATGGGACTGAACGAAAATTTTCGTTCAGTTGGCCTAATTAGCGCTAGGCAAGGGGGAGAATCTCATATCTGGGCTGCAGATGAGGCAGTCAAAGCTACAAACACAGAAATCGCATCTATTCAATTTGCTCGTGATATGAAAGGCGGAGCAGGTAGAGGAGCAACTATTGTTTTTGCAGCCTATGATGTATCAGATGCACGTCGTGCGGTAGAGATTATGTTAGAATCGGTAAAAAAGCATATTGGAGATGTCCATGTATGTGATACAGGTCATGTGGAAGTACACTACACTGCAAGAGCAAGCCTAGCTTTAGAGGCAGCTTATGGAGCAAAAGAAGGACACTCTGTAGGGATTGTAGTTGGAGCACCAGCTGCAATAGGAATTGTTATGGCTGACACTGCTATAAAAACTGCAAGTGTTGATGTAGTTAAGTATATAGATGTAAATTCATCAGGGTATTCAAACCAAATAATGGTCGTTTTAACTGGAGACTCAGCAGCAGTTAAACAGGCTGTTATATCAGCTAAAGAAGTTGGATTCAATATATTAGAATCTATGGGACAAAAGCCAGTATCTATAGAAAATTCAACAATTTAAACAATATAAGGTGGAAAGAGGTAAGAATTATGTTTCTTTTAGATAAGGATTTACAATCTATTCAAGAAGTTAGAGAACTAGTAAAAACAGCTAAAGAGGTACAAAAACAGTTAGTTAAAATGAGCCAAACTCAAATCGATGAAATAGTTAAAGCTATAGCTGATGCAGCATATGAAAATGCTGAGAAGCTTGCAAAAATGGCTAATGAAGAGACTGGATTTGGCAAATGGGAAGACAAAATAGTAAAAAATATATTTGCATCAAAGGGAGTTTATGAATCATTAAAAGATACTAAAACAATTGGAATAGTAGGAGAGGATAAACTTAATAAAACTATAGATATAGCTACTCCGGTTGGAGTTGTAGCAGCTCTTATACCTTCAACAAATCCAACATCTACAGTTATATATAAATCAATGATTTCTATAAAAGCAGGAAATGCAATAGTGCTATCACCGCATCCAAATGCAAAGAAATCAATACTGGAGACTGTAAGTATAATAGTAGAAGCCGCTAAAAAGGCAGGTTGCCCAGAAGGAGCAATAACTTGTATTAAAACGCCTTCAATACAAGCAACTAATGAATTAATGAAACATAAAGATACATCATTAATATTGGCAACAGGTGGAGAAGCAATGGTTAGGGCTGCTTACTCATCAGGAACACCAGCTATAGGAGTAGGACCTGGAAATGGACCTGCATTTATAGACAAGAGTGCAGATGTTAAGCTAGCTGTTAAGAGAATAATAGATTCTAAGACTTTTGATAATGGAGTAATATGTGCATCAGAACAATCAGTAATTGTTGAAAAGTCAATGGAAGGTATAGTTATAGCAGAGCTTAAATCTCAAGGAGCTTATATACTAACAAAAGAAGAAAGCGATCAACTTTCTAAGTTTATAATGAGGTCAAATGGAACTATGAATCCACAAATAGTTGGAAAAAGTGTAGAAGTTATATGTGAATTATCTGGACTAAAAAATATTCCTCAAAGTGCAAAAGTTTTAGTTGCAAAAGAATCTAGGGTTGGACATGATGTACCATATTCAAGAGAAAAACTTGCCCCAATACTTACGTTCTATGTAGAAGAAAATGTAGAAAAAATTTGTGAAAAGTGTAAAGAAATATTATTAAATGAGGGAGCAGGTCATACTTTCTCAATGCATATAAATAATGATGAGTTAGTAAAGAAATTTGCAGTTGAAATACCAGCATCTAGAATACTTATAAATACTCCATCAGCACTTGGAGGTATAGGTGGTTCAACTAATTTAAATCCTGCATTGACACTAGGTTGTGGTGCAATAGGTGGAAGCTCAGCGTCAAACAATATAGGACCATTAGATCTTATAAATATTAAAAAAGTTGCATATGGAGTAAAAGAATTAGAAGAATTAAGACCATATAACACAGTATGCAAACAAGTGGATACAAGATTTATGATGAATGATTCAAGATTTGCACAAGCAGATACAAGATTTGTAATGAATGAAGTAGCATATACACAGGAAGATACAAGATTTACAAGTTCAAATATAGATAATACTTGTGATAATGTAAATTCAGATATAAGCGAAGAGCAAGTAGAACGCTTATTAAGAGAAGTATTAGCTGAATTAAAAAATAATTTAAATTCAAAAATTCTAAGGAGTAATAAGATGATTTTAGCAAAAGTTGTAGGGCGAGTTATATCAAATCAAAAAACTCCTGATTTAATGGGAGCAAAACTTCTTTTAGTAAGTAAAATTGATGAATTTCAAAATTTAAAAGAAGGAATAACCTATGTAGCCGTTGATAAAGTAGGAGCAGGGCAAGGAGACATAGTTTTAGTTGGAGATAGTGCTACAAATGAAAGAAAAGACTCATACCAAGAGCTATATCAGGATATGTCAATTGTAGCTATAGTAGAAAATATACAGCTAGATAATTAGTGGGAAGAAGGATTATATTATGATGAACCAATTTTCAATAGAGCCAAAGGTTTATTTTAATAGAAACTCTATCGAATACTTAAGTAATTTAAAGGGTAATAGAGCCTTTATAGTAACAGATGGAGTTATGAAACAATTAGGTTTTGTAGATAAAATTATAAATACTCTTAGTGAAAATAAAATTACTTGTAATGTATTTTCAGATGTAAAGCCAGACCCAGATATAAAAATGATTGTAGAGGGAATGAAAAAAATGTCTGATGTAAATCCTGATGTAGTAATAGCATTAGGAGGAGGATCAGTTATAGATACAACAAAAGGGATACTATATTGTTTATGGAAATTAAAAGAATCTAAAAAAGAAGAATTTAAAAAGCCAAACTTTATAGCAATACCATCAACTAGCGGAACAGGATCTGAAGTAACCTCTTTCTCAGTTATAAAAATAGGAGATGAAAAACTTGCTCTTGTAGATGAATGGATGTTACCAGATGTTGCTATTTTAGATCCAATCTTTGTTGAATCAGTACCAGCGAGTATTACTGCTGATACAGGTATGGATGTTTTATGCCATGCTCTAGAGGCATATGTATCAACTGACGCTAGTGAATTTACGGATGCATTAGCTGAAAAATCAGTTAAACTAGTTTTCGATTACTTACTAGATGCATATAGAGATGGATTAAATAAAAATGCTAGAGAGAAGATGCATAATGCTTCGTGCATAGCAGGTATGGCATTTACAAATGCATCATTAGGGATTAATCACAGTTTAGCGCATGCTTTAGGTGGAACATTCCATATACCTCATGGCAGAGCAAATGCGTTATTACTTCCATATATAGTAGCATATAATGCAGATTTAGAAAATGGAGCTAAGAGTTTAGCGGCTGAAAAGTATGCTTATTTAGCAAAATTATTAAATTTGCCTAGTAGAAATGCAGAAGAAGGAACTAGAAATTTAATTAAAGCTATACAAGTATTAAAAAATGAGATGAATATGCCTGTTGGTATATGTAATTTAAATATAGAAAAAGATGTGTTTATAAAGGAATTAGAAACTTTATCAACACTTGCGATAAATGATAGTTGTACAGTCACAAATCCAAGGAAACCGTCAATTGAAGATATAAAAAAATTATATATAGATGTCTTCCAAGGTAATTAAAAAAGGAGTGAATCAAAAATGTTTAATCAAAGTATGTCACCAAGAGGTAAGGTACTAAAACAAAGATTTTTAGCAAATGAACCTGGTATTTGTACTGAAAGAGCAAAATTAGTTACTGATGCATATCAAGAATTATCAAATGAATCTGGCATATTAAAAAAAGCAAAGATATTAAATAAAGTATTAAATGAAATGACAATATGGATAGGGATAGATGAATTAATAGTAGGAAATCAAGCTAAAAAACCTAGATGTTCTCCAATGTTTCCAGAGTTTTCAATAGAACAAAAAAATGAAATGTTTGGATTACAAAATTCTTTTGATGTAATAGGTAACTCATCTATATATTCATTTATATCAGAATCAGTAGAGTGTGATGGAGAAAAACATTATTCACCAAACTATAAGACCGTTTTAAGTAAAGGATTTTTAAATATAAAACAAGATGCACTTAAAAAACTTGAAGAAATAGGTTCTCCAAAGAATGGATATGAAGTTGAGCAATATAATTTCTTCAAAGCATCTGTAATAGCTTGTGACTCTGCTATTAATTTTTCAGAAAGATTTGCACAAAAGGCATATGATTGGTCACTTACTGAACAAAATCCATACAGAAAACAAGAATTACTTGAAATAGCACAAATGTGTAGAAAAGTACCGGCATATCCAGCAGAAAGCTTTAAAGAAGCATGCCAATCTTTTTACTTATTCCAATTAATATTACAAATTGAATCAGGTAGCTATTCAGTTTCTCCAGGCGGATTTGATAAATGTTTATATCCTTATTATGAATCAGATTTAAAAGCTAATAAGATAACAAAAGAAGAAGCTTATGAAATAGTTGAATGTCTTTGGATAAAGCTTGCTGAAATAAGCGAAGTAAGACAACAAAGAAAATTTGAAGGATATCCAATGTTTGAACATCTTTATAAAGGTGGAAAAATAGAAGATAAAAATCTTTTAATAAATGATTTATCAGCTATGTGTTTAGCTGCATCAAAGAATATTTTAGCTGATGAACAATCACTTTGTATAAGGTTATTTAATGGAGATATAAGTAAAAATAAAAACGATTTAGTTGAAAGTAGCAAAGATGGGCTTAAAGGAAGATTAAAAAAATTAAAAGAAAGATATTTAGAAACTAAGCCAAGTGTTTCTATAGTAAGGGCTAAAGCATTTACTGAAGTAACAAAAGAAAATCCAGGAATGCCAACTATAATGTTAAGAGCTAAAGCATTTAGAAGAGCTTGTGAACAAGCACCATTATTAATTCAAAATGATGAATTAATAGTTGGACATCCTTGTGGAAAGGCAAGAGCTGGAGCATTTTCTCCTGATATAGCTTGGCGTTGGGTTAAAGATGAGTTAGAAACTATACATGCTCGTCCTCAAGATCCTTTTATAATAGCAGGAGAAGATAAAAAGGTAATGAGAGAAGAAATATTCCCATTCTGGGAAGGGCGTTCGGTAGATGAAATATGTCAAACACAATATGAAGAAGCTGGACTTTGGGAGTTTTCTGGCGAAGCATTTGTAAGTGACCTTTCTTATCATCAAATAAATGGCGGAGGAGATACTTGTCCAGGATATGACATAATATTAATCAAAAAAGGTATGAATGGGATAAAAGCAGAAGCGGAAGCTAATTTAGCTAAATTATCTATGGAAAATCCAGAAGATATAGATAAGATTTATTTCTATAAAGCAGCTATAGAATCTTGTGAAGGTGTAATGTCTTATGCTAAGAGATTATCTGATTATGCAACAGAACTAGCTATACAGGAATTAGATCCTAAAAGAAAAGCTGAATTATTAAAAATAGCAGAAGTAAATGCTCATGTTCCAGCTAATCCTCCAAGAACTTTCCAAGAAGCTCTACAGAGTGTATGGACAGTTGAATCATTATTTGTAATAGAAGAAAATCAAACAGGTCTTTCATTAGGACGTCTTGACCAGTATGTATATCCATTATATGAATCTGACATAAACTCTGGAAAAGTAACTAGAGAAGAAGCTTTTGAGTTGATGGGGTGCTTCCTAATAAAATGTTCTGAAATGATGTGGTTATCAAGTGAAGGTGGAGCTAAGTTCTTTGCTGGATATCAACCATTTGTAAACTTGACAATAGGTGGACAAAAACGTAGTGGTGGAGATGCAACTAATGATTTAACTTACTTAATTATGGATGCTGTAAAACATGTAAAAGTATATCAACCTTCTTTAGCTTGCCGTATACATAATCAATCACCACAAGAATACTTAAAGAAAATAGTAGAAGTTGTAAAAGCAGGCCTAGGATTCCCAGCTTGTCACTTTGATGATGCTCATATAAAAATGATGTTAAGCAAAGGTTTTAGCATGGAAGATGCAAGGGATTATTGTTTAATGGGTTGTGTTGAGCCTCAAAAATCAGGACGTATATATCAGTGGACTTCTACTGGATATACTCAATGGCCAATTGCTATAGAGTTTGTACTAGATCGTGGTGTTATGAAATGGCACGGTACTAAACAAGGTATAGATACGGGTGACTTAAGCAACTTCACAACTTATGAAAAATTTGAAGAAGCAGTTAAAGAACAAATAGAGCATATAACTAGATTATCAGCGATAGGAACAGTTATAAGCCAAAGAGTACATAGAGATATTGCACCAAAACCATTAATGTCACTGTTTGTGGAAGGTTGTATGGAGAAAGGTACTGATGTTACTCATGGAGGAGCTGTAGTAAATTATGGTCCAGGACTAATATGGTCAGGATTAGCAACATATGCTGACTCTATGGCAGCTATAAAGAAATTAGTATTTGATGATAAAAAATACACTCTTGAGGAAATAAAACAAGCTTTAGATGCTAACTTTGAAGGATACGAAGAGTTAAGACAAGATTGTTTAAATGCGCCTAAATATGGAAATGACAATGACTATGCAGATAGAATAGCGGCAGATATAGTAAACTGGACAGAAAGAAGTCATAGAAAGTACAATATGCTATATTCAAAATTAAGCCATGGTACTTTATCAATATCTAATAATACTCCAATAGGAGAATTAACTGGAGCAACTCCAAATGGGCGTTTAGCATGGACTCCACTTTCAGATGGTATAAGTCCGACTCAAGGAGCAGATAACTGTGGGCCTACAGCTATAATTAAATCTGTAAGTAAGATGAACGTTGAAGATATGAATATAGGTATGGTTCATAATTTTAAGTTATTAAAAGGCATACTTGAAACACCAGAAGGTGAAAATGGCCTAATAACTTTATTACGTACAGCTTCTATACTAGGAAATGCGCAGATGCAATTTAGTTATGCTGATAATGAGATATTAAAGAAAGCTCAAAAAGAGCCAGAAAAATATAGAGATTTAATTATACGTGTTGCAGGATATAGCGCATATTTTGTAGAGCTATGCAAAGAAGTTCAAGATGAAATAATAAGTCGTACAGTACTAGATAGCTTTTAATATTAGAAAATAACATGGAGGAAACATTATGCAAGCAATAGGGAGTAATGAAGCAATAATAGCTCAAAAGAAAATGCAAGCGAACTTTGCTAAAAAAGGTTCTGCTATAGGTATATTTTCAGGGATTACTTTCGGACTTCATAGTGCAGTATTAGGTGTCGCTTTAGCTATGGCACCTTTTACTAATGGAGTTAGTATAGTTGTAGCACCGCTAGTTGGGGCAGCTATAAATGATAGTATAGCAGCATTATGGCTATTATTTTACAACATAGCACAAGGAAGATCAAAAGAAATATGGCGTAGTTTGAAAACATTTCCAGGTTTAATGGTATGTTTAGCAGCACTTATGGGAGGACCGATAGCTAATGCAGCCTACTTAATGGGGATTCAATTTGCTGGAGCAGCATATGCTATTCCAGTATCAGCACTTTTCCCAGTTGTAGGAGCTATATTAGCTAGAATATTCTTAAAGCAAAAAGTTACAAAACGTGTTGTTATAGGTATGGTAATATGCGTATTAGGAGCGATAGTTATAGGTTATACACCTCCTGAAGGAGATGCAAACCCCCATTTCTATATAGGTGTATTATGTGCTTTTATAGCGGCATTTGGATGGGGAGCTGAAGGTACACTATCAGCATTTGGTACAGCGGTAATAGATCCTAAAATAGCTATAAATATACGTCAGGCAACTTCAGGAATAGTATTTTTAGTAATAATACTACCTATAATTGGTGGATTTGGTATGTTAGGTAAAGTTCTTGCTTCACCAGTCACAGTACTTATTATAGCAATTGCGGCTTTAGCTGCAGCAGTATCATTCTTAACTTGGTATAAATGTAACAGTATGAGTGGTGTTGCTCAAGGTATGGCTTTAAATAGTACATACGTAATGTGGGGAATAATGTTTAGCTACTTCTTAGGAGATGTAGAGATAACTAAAACGTTAATAATTGGAGCTATATTAGTATTAGTAGGAGCAATATTAGTTGCAATAGACCCAAGAGAAATGTTTGGAAAGAAGGAGGCATAAAATATGAAACAAATGTTACCCATGAGATTTAGAGTATTACACTTCTTTTCTCAGATAAAGGAAGCCTCTGTGGATGAAGTGATGGAAAGTCTAAAAAATGAATATGGATCAGAAAAATATTTTAAAAGAGATTTAATTGTAGAAGACTTAATATCAATGAAAGAAAATGGATTACTTGATGATACAAAAGTAGAGTTTAATAAAAATCATGAATTATGTATTTACTATACTATAAATGCAGAGGGTAGTAACTTACTAAAAAAATATCTTCCTAAGTCTTGGAGAGCACAATAATGGAACTTGAACTAGACAAAAAAGGAATTATATTTAATACACAAAAATACTCTATTTATGATGGTCCAGGAGTTAGAACCATAATATTTATTAAGGGATGTCCTCTAAAATGTAAATGGTGCTCTAATCCAGAGGGGATTTCAAAAAACTTTGATATTATGTATGTAAATGATAGATGTAAAAAATGTGGTAAATGCGTTTCATTTTGTAGTAAGGGAATACATAATATCAAAAAAGCACATGATGGAAAAGTAGTACATGAGATAGATAGACAAACAAAGTGCGATGGATGCAAGCTATGTCAATACAATTGTCCTAGTGAAGCGGTACGTATAGCAGGTGAAGAAAAAACTGTAGGTGAGATAATTAATATTATAGAGCAAGATAGTTTATTTTATATTACATCTGGAGGGGGAGTTACACTTAGCGGAGGTGAGGTAGCATCTCAACCAGAATTTGCACTAGAGATATTAAAGGCTTGTAAATCTCGTGGGATTCATACTGCTATTGAAACTTGTGGTCAAGCTAGTTGGGAAATATATAGAGAACTAAGTAAATATGTAGATTTATTCTTGTATGACTTAAAACATATAGACCCAGATGAACATAAAAATTTAGTTGGAGTAAACAACTATAAAATACTTACTAATATGGCTAAACTATTTAATATAGGAGCTAACATAACAGTTCGAATGCCGATGGTAAAAGGATTAAATGATCAAGAATGGGCACTTAAGGGTGCTATGAAATTTATAAATAAAATTAGTGAAGGCAAAAATCTAAAAGGTATTGAAATATTACCATACCATAAGTTGGGAGTTAATAAATACCAACAATTAGATAAAGAATATTCTATTAAAGAAGATTTAACTTATTCACAAAGAGAGCTAGAAAAAATTGAAGATTTTATAAAAGAATTTGACTTACCTACTCAAGTAGTAAAGCACTAAGGTTTTCTTAATAACAAAGACGAAAAAATCTTTAACTAAAGTATTAGCTTAAGATCTTTTCGTTTTTTTTACTAATGAAAAGATAAAAGGAGGAAATTGAGTTGTCTCAAAATGCAATAGGAATGATTGAAACAAAAGGATTAATAGCAGCAATTGAAGCTGCGGATGTCATGCTTAAATCAGCTAATGTTGAAATAGTAGGGAATAAATACCATAAAGTTAGATCTGGAATAATTGCTGTAGTAGTTACAGGAGATGTAGGTGCTGTAAAATCAGCAGTAGAATCCGGTTCTGATGCAGCGAAGAAAATAGGAAAAGTTTTAACAGTAGATGTCATAGCACGTACAGATAAATCTGTATTAAAGATGCTTATACCACAAAAAGATAAAAAAACTAAGTTAGAAGAAAAACAAGAAAAAATAAATAAAAAAGATATAAAGAAAGAAAAAAATAAAGAAGATAAAATAAAGGAAAAACAGGAAGAGATTAAGATAGAACCTAGTATACAAGATAATAAAGTAGAAAAGAAGCAAGATGAAATAAATAAAGAAGATAATATACAAAAAAACAAAATGGAAGAGAAGCAGGAAGAAATCAAGATAGAAGATAGTACTAAAGAAGTAAAATTAGAAAAAAATCAGAAGGATATTAAAAAAGAAGATAATAAAAAATCAAAAGATAATTCAATAAGTAAAGATAAATTAGAAAACGATGACAAAGTAGTTAAATGCAAAAAAAGTAAGAAATAAGCTTATATTTAAACGATAGGAAAGGATATTAAGCATATGGATAATAATTTAAAACATACAGAGCTAGTTAAAATGATAGCTGATTTTATAAAAGAAAAATCAAGTGAAGATAAAGAGAAACAATATATACCTGTTGGAGTATCTAACAGGCATATACATTTAAGCCAAGAAGATTTAGAAACTCTATTTGGAAAAGGATATAAATTAAATGAGCTAAAACAATTAAAACAACCATGTCAGTATGCTGCAAATGAAGTAGTTTCTATAGCAGGTCCTAAAGGGTATTTATCCAATGTACGTGTACTAGGTCCAGTACGTGAAGAAAGTCAACTTGAGATATCTAAGACAGATGGATTTACATTAGGAGTTAAGTGTCCAGTTAGAGAATCTGGAAATCTAAAAGGATCAGGAAATATGTGTGTTATAGGACCGAAAGGTAGTATTATATTAAAAGAAAAAGTTATAATAGCTAAAAGGCATATTCATATGAATACAGATGAAGCAAATAAATTTAATGTATTTAATGGTCAAACTGTAAGCATCGTTACAACAGGAGAACGAAAAGTAGCTTTTGGAGAAGTCTTAGTTAGAGTACACTCAGGTTTTTCATTAGAATGTCATTTAGATGTAGATGAAGCAAATGCTTGTGGATTATCATCAGGAGATAGTGTTGAAATAAAGCACTTATCATTATAAAAAAGAGGCGATTGTATGGATGAATATAAAATAAAAAAAATAATAGAAAAACTTTTAAGTGAACATTCAAATAAGAAAGCTCTAATTATTATAACTGGTGGAAACGTGTACTCTAATGAAATATTTGAAATACTTAAAAAGAAAAAAGATATTAAATATGAATATATAGAATCTGAGAATAGCACAAAAATTATAGATATAGAAAAAATAGATAATATAGCAACAAGAATAGAGGATATAGAAAAAATAGAAGAATCTATACAAGAATCTGATTTCTTAATTGTACCATTTTTAACACGAAATACTCTATCGAAAGTAGCATTAGGAATAGCAGATACAAAAGCAACAACGTCAATACAGTTAGCTCTTATGATGGGTAAAAAGGTAATATCATTAGATGCTAGTTGGAATCCAGAATCTGAAGCTGCAAAAATAAAAAAGATAAATGCAAACAATGCCTATAATAAAATGTTATTTTCATATAAGGAAAAAGCAGAAAAATTAGGTATGAAATCAATTGCTATATATGATTTAGAAAAAGAAATTGATGAAATATATATAAATAAAACTTATGCTAAAGAAGTGGTTGAAAATGATACTACTATAGTAGTAGATGTATCACAGGCACAATACATTACATGCGAAGATATATTAGGTAAAGATAAAATATATTTATCTAAAAATCAGAAATTTACAGATTTAGCAAAAGAATATGTATTAGAGAAAAATGTGAAAATTATTGATAATATAAAAAATTAGATAAATAAAATATTACTGGAAAATAAAACTTCCAGTAATATTTATGTAAAGATATATTAAATATAAGTCCAATAAAACTTATTAAATGTAAGCATTTCCATTAGTTATAGTAATATTTTTTCTACGATACTGACTTGGAGTAAGTTTAGTATGTTTTGTAAATACTCTACTAAAATACGCCGAATCTGTAAATCCGGAATCAGTGGCAATTCTATATGCAGGATATGTTGTATTAGATAGCATATTACAAGCCTTATTTATTCTTATAGTATTCAAGTAATCTACATAGCTAATCCCAATTTCTTTTTTAAATAATCTACTTAAGTATTGAGAATTTACATGAACTTCGTTTGATACAGAGAGAAGATCAATTTTATTTTGATAATTATTATTCATATAAATAATAGCTTTTCTTATAATATCTGATTGAGATCTATTTATATATAAGTAGTCTTCTAGTAGTGATGGTTTATTTATTTCCGATATTATTTTATTTATAGAATTTTTTAATATTGAAGTTCTAGCTGGTTTTAGCAAATAATCTTTTACCTGTAATCTTAAAGCTTCTTGAGCATAATTAAAGCTTGAATAAGCTGTAAGAATAATTGTTTGAACATTAGGTAAAAAAGAGATTATTTTCTTATGAGCATCAAGACCATTTATTTCCGGTATACCTATATCCATTAATATAATATCTGGTTTATGCTTTTTTGCATTAGTGATAGCTTCGTCACCATTTTTTGCCTCTATTATTGTCTTTATTTTTCCATTAAACTCCTTAGATATAATCATGCGTAAAGCTTCTCTTTCTATACATTCATCCTCTACAATCATAAGAGTACACATAAACTTAATCCTCCCTTTTTAATATATAAATAAAATTAATTTAGCTTTGTTTTACAAAACTAATTCTTTAAAGCATGGAAGCTTAATTTCAACTACTGTTTCTACATTTTTGGTACTAGAAATGTTTAAGCCATAATTAGAACCAAAGTAACTGACTAGGCGATTATGAGAACTTTTAGTACCTAAGCCATTGCTTGGTAAACTATCGTTACACAAAATACTATTAAGTTTTTCTACAGAAATGCCAACGCCACTATCTTTAATAGTTATTTTAATATTTTCATTATCTATTTCCCCTATTATATATATTTTTCCACCGGATACTTTCGGTTCAATACCATGTATAATTGAATTTTCAACAATTGGTTGTAAAACCATTGAAGGAATTCTAAAATTTAATACTTCATCTGGAACTTCGATATCATAGCTGAGGCGATCTTTATATCTAATACCTTGGATAAATAAATATCTTTCAATATTTTTTAGTTCATCACCAATTGTCGGGAATTCTTCAGTTTGCTTTATATTGTATCTTAGTAAATCTGATAAACAGTAAATCATTTCCTCTGTATTAGGAGAATTTTCAAAAAGAGCCATTCTAGCAATAGAGTTTAATGTATTGAATAAAAAATGAGGATTAATTTGAGCCTCCAAAGTTTTTAGTTGAAATTTTTTAGATTCATTTTCAAATTTTGAAGTTTCTTCAGTTTGACGTAGTAATTTCTTTTCTGTAATACATTTAATTGATCTTTCAGAAAAAGAATTTGCTAGTAGAGAAGATGCTTCTTCGATTTTAGATAATCTTTCCTTTGGTATAATAGGAATTTTTGAAATCGAATCTTTCAGTTTGTTTTCAGAGATATTAAATTTTTTCGAAAATTTTTTTACATCAAATTCTTTTTTCTTGACTTCTTCATCAGTAAGTAAAAATTGACCGACGATTACGCTGCCTAAAAACAAGTTATTAGCTATAATCGGAGTTGTGAAGTTCTTTAATCCCATATGGCAATCATACAGGCCACACTGCCTACTTTCAGAAACTGTATTATTAAAAGTAGATTTAGATTTTTTGCATAAAGCTTTTCCTTTAGGCGAACTTTGTATTAACTTACAAAATGATATACAGTTAAATACCTCATCTACCAAATTCCCATCAAAAGTCGTAGTAGCTATAGAAAAATCTAAAAGATTACATATTTGCTTTTGTGTTTTTGATATAATTTCTATATCTATTAAACTGTTTAAATCTAAATTATCAAAATTATTCATACAATACCCCCCCTATATGTACAATAATTCATTCTAATTATTTATATAGCAACTAACATGCCAATTTATAAATAATAAAAAAATAAAATAAGATGTTGAAATTACTGGACTTTAGAATAGTTTGATATATTTATAGAAAATATAAATTTTTATACTGCAAAATATTGTTGCTTCTTAAATATTGATAAAAATATTTGAGAAATGGCTAAATTCCAATATAGTACATATCTATATGAGAAAAATACAGCTTTTTAGCAATTTAAAAGTGCATGCAATAATAAATTGCATGCACTTTTAAATTGCATTAAATTATAAGCTAATAATTTACTAAAATAAAAATACTATATATATTCGTTTTTTTCTATCTTATATTTTTTTATCCTATATTGAAGAGCTTGTCTAAATATACCCAAATCTTCTGCAGTTTGTGTAATATTTCCCTGATTTTTGGATAATCTTTCAATTATAACTTGTCTCTCAACATCATCTAAGATTTCATGTAATTTTTTTTCAGTAGAAAATATAAGATTAGAATTATTTTTTTTATTACTTGCATCTATAGATAATATACGTTGTTGTAAATATGTAGATAAGTGTTTTTGTTTTAATATTTCATCATCAGAGTCTATCATATTCATAGCACTTTCAATTACGTGTTCTAATTCGCGAACATTTCCGGGCCAATCATAATTCATAAAATTTTCTATAAGAGAAGAATCTATTCTTTTTATATTAGAGCAAAATTCTGATTTATATTTGTTGACAAAGAAATTTGATAGTATAGGTATATCATCTATTCTCTGAGAAAGAGGAGGGATTCGAATAGTTACAGTTGATAGTCTATAGTACAAATCTGATCTTATATTACCAGAGTGAATCTCCTCTTCTATACTCTTATTAATTGCACTTATAATTCTGCAATGTATTTTTGTTTGTTTATTATCTCCAACACTTCGAATAGTTTTATCTTGTAAAAAACGCAATAATTTTGATTGTGCATCTAAATTCATAGAGTTAATTTCATCTAAAAATATAGTTCCGTTGTGAGCTTGATGAAGTAGTCCTTTAGTATTTTTTGCACCAGTAAATGCACCTTCTGCGGTTCCAAATAGAATACTTTCTATTAACGTACTTGGGATAGCAGCACAGTTAACTGCTATAAAAGGTCCATTTGAAAATTTACTAGCATTATGAATACTTTGTGCGAATAACTCCTTACCAGTACCGGTTTCCCCTAAAAGTAATACAGAAGAGTTATTAAGAGCTACTTTATGTGCAAAATCAACGGTCTTTTTTAATTCTTCATTATTTCCGATTATCTTTTCAAAAGTATAATAAGCACCGTTATTTCTCATAATTTTACTAATGTCCTTTTCAACAAAATTTTTTCTTTAATAATTATATAAATAAACATATTTAACTAGAAATTAAAGATCTTTAGATATAATAGAGTAGTTGACATATACGATAAATACAAAAAGTATTAATCCAACAAATAAAATTGTTTTAAAAGATAAGTTAAAGTTTTCTAAAATATTGCTAAAAGGTATAATACTTACATAAGTCCAGTATTGATCAGTATCTTTTATATTTATAGTACTATAAACTTCTAAAACTTTCTCCTTTGTAGAAGAAGATAATCCAGATTTTGTAAACTCTTCACCTTTTGTAGTTCTAGCTAATACAGAGTTCCATTCGCTATCATTAGAAACATTTTGTAGAACTTTTGAAAAATTTTCACCACTTGCAACATATATTCCCCCTGTCGATACAATTTCACTAAATCCGCCTAAAGGTCTTACTTTTTCAATTTCTTTTTGTAAGTAATCTAAAGAGGTATCAACACTTACAACACCAACAAATTTATCATCTCTTATAATAGGAACGACAATAGACGCTATTGTAGTAGGTTTACCTTGAACATCATATGTAGTAGGCTCTGTAAGGTATATTTCATGAGTCTCTTTAGGTATATCATACCATTTAGTTTCATTTTCAGAGTAGTTACTATAAAATGAAAGTTCAGTAGAGAATTCATGATCACCAATTCTAGTTATATAAGGCATAAACTGCCCCTTAGAATTACTTCCCACTTTATTTATATGTTCTATATCTTTATTATCAAATTTATTTGGCTCATATGACACGGCAATACCAAAAATATCATCATGTAAATTTAATGTATTTTCCATTACAGATAATATAAACTCTCGAGATTGGTTTCCTGTACTAACCATTGTTTCAGTCTGGTTAGCTATGTCCTTTGCTATGGTTATCACTTTTTCAAATCGTCGCTCTAATTTTTCAGAATTATACTTAGAGGTAAATGATGCAATAGTTTCACCTTGTTCTTGACTGTATTTATAAATTTGCTTTAGTGCTATAGCGTTAAGCACAGCAAACGTTATCAATAAGACTATACAGGTAGAAAGAACAATTTTTTGTACTAATGATAATCTTTTTAACATGCCTAAAATTCTCCTTGAAGTTTATTATATTTAAAAAATAAATACTTATATAAAAATAATATTTGAATAGGAGGCGTTATATTTTGTAATTATTTAAGTTTTATATAAATATTTTGATAAATTTAGTATATTAAAGAGTTAATATTATGTCAATTGAGTAAAAATATAATTATTATTAAAAGCAGTTATAATTTTATATTATATATTCGATATAAGTACATATGATGGATAATTATGGATTGAAAATTAATTGATAATATGCTAGCATAGAAAAAAGTAACTTAAATTTATAAGAAATGGGGGATTGAGTATGACTTTAAAGGGAACAAAAACAGCTGAAAACTTAATGAAATCTTTTGCAGGTGAAACACAAGCAAGAACAAGATATACTTATTACTCAAGTATAGCAAAAAAAGAAGGGTATGTTCAGATTTCTAATATATTTATGGAAACAGCAGAACAGGAAAAAGAACATGCTAAAAGATTTTATAAGTTTTTAAAAGAAGATTTTAAGGATGAACCTATAGAAATAAATGCTTCATATCCAGTATCTTTTCACCAAGAGACAGCTAAAAATTTAAAAGCTGCTGCTGATGGTGAACATGAGGAATGGGAAGTTGATTATCCTAATTTTGCAAAGATAGCTAAAGAAGAAGGATTCCCTGAGATATCAGCCGCATTTGAAAAAATAGGGGAAGTTGAAAAAAGACATGAAAGAAGATATAGAAAACTATTAGAAAATATAGAAAATAATACTGTATTTAAAAAAGATGAAACTGTATTATGGAAATGTAATAACTGCGGGTATATACATGAAGGTAAAGAAGCTCCAAAGGCATGTCCAGCATGCATACATCCACAAGGATACTTTGAAGTGTTTATAGAAAATTATTAAAAAAA
>NZ_HG529290.1 GCF_000499525.1 Faecalimicrobium dakarense
TTAGAGCTACTTTTTTATTTAATTTATAATCAATTATTACACATATAATCAGCTGTTTTAAAAATGAAATTGAAAATTGAATTGCATAATTGAAAAATAATTATGCAATTGTTTCATTTTACAAAAAAATGAATTGACGATTTATTATAAAAATTATATAATATTTATATAGAAAATATTTTAATAGATATATATTATTTTTAAAGATTTCATATCTAAAAGCAACTAAATTACTAGTTGATTTTATCTTATTTATTCAGTTACTATGTTTTTCATAATTATTTCTAAATGAATTTTAAAAAATATCAAATCAATTTAAAAAAAATCAAGGATAGAAAATGAAATATTAAGTAATTATAAATTCACTTTTTAATTATTTAGTATATATAATTAAAAAGTAAATATATAAAATTAGATATAATGACATAAATAATATTATCTATAAAAAACTAATAGACATGGAGGAGATAATATGATTGAATTAATGCTTGTAAGTGGGTTAGTTCTATTAATTTGTATAACATCTAGTAAGGTATTATATAAATTTGGAGTGCCTATACTACTAATTTTTATTTTGCTAGGAATGTTATTTGGATCTGATGGAATGGTTGGAATTTATTTTGACAACTATGAACTAACGAGACAATTATGTTCTATAGGACTAGTGTTTATAATGTTTTTTGGAGGATTTGGAACCAATTGGAAAATGGCAAAGCCTGTTGCAATACCGTCTATACTTATGTCCTCACTGGGGGTAATAATTACAGCAGGTTTAACTGGGCTATTTTGTCATATGGTAATAGGAACTAGTTTACTAGAAGGTTTACTTATAGGAGCAATTGTAGCGTCAACAGATGCAGCATCTGTATTTGCTGTACTGCGTTCTCAAAAACTAAATCTAAAGGGCTCTTTAGCATCATTATTAGAAGTTGAAAGTGGAAGTAATGACCCGATAGCTTATATGTTAACATTAATTATATTAACACTAATGAACAATTCAGGATCACAGCTTATAGTTCCAATGGTAATAAAGCAGATAGCTTTCGGATTAGCAATAGGATCTATATTAGCAAAAGTATCTGTTTACATTTTAAGGAATTCAAAATTTGAGATAGAAGGATTCTATACTATATTTATTACAGCTATTGCAATGCTTTCTTATGCACTTAGTGAATATGTTGGAGGAAATGGATATTTAAGTGTGTACATGGCAGGTATTATTATAGGTAATAGTAAAATACCTCACAAAAAGAGTTTAGTTCATTTCTTTGATGGAATATCTTGGATTATGCAAATAATGTTGTTCTTTATGCTAGGACTTTTATCATTCCCTTCTAAATTACCAAGTGTGATTGGAATAGCCATAGCAATATCTATATTTATGATAGTTATTGCAAGGCCGTTATCAACATTTATAGTTTTAGGAAGATTTAATTTTTCAAATAAGGAAAAATTATTTATTTCCTGGGTAGGATTAAGAGGTGCTGCATCAATAGTTTTTGCAATTTATGCGGTGACTCAAGGTGTAGTTATAGAAAATGATATATTCCACATAATATTCTTTATAGCATTAATATCAGTAGGAATACAAGGGACTTTAATCCCTGCAGTAGCTAGAAAACTAGATTTAGTTGATAATAGTACAACTGTATTAAAAACATTCAATGACTATGACGGTGAGATTAGTAGCAAACTTATAGAGGTAAATGTACCTGAAGATAGTAAATGGGCAAATAAAAGTATAATGGATTCAAATATACCAGAAGATATATTAATAGTTATGATAAAACGACAAGATAAAGTACTAATACCTAAAGGCTCAACCGTTATAAAAGGTGGGGACATCCTAGTATTAAGTGGAGATAAAATAGAAGATCTATTATAAAGAATAAAAAGACCGTATTTAAGCAAAGGATACGGTTTTTTTATGTTAGAATATACAATTAACATAGAGATATTCTAATAAAGATAGGAAATTAATTATTATTAAATAGAATACATCAAAATTTTTTTTAATATAAAAATAATGAGAGATTAATTTAAGGGAGGATTAGATGGTAAAATACGAATATAAATGTGTTATGATTCTAGGTGGCGGAGAAAAGACTACAGAAACATTAAATGAATATGGGAAAGATGGATGGGAATTAGTTTGTGTATGTAATGCGTGGCATTACTTTAAAAGATCTATTAATTAAAATATAAGACAGTAAGTATTAAATACTTACTGTCTTATATTTTAAATGAAAGTTTATCTTCTATAAGGGCCTATAACTCCGCAGGCCAATCTTGCGCCAGCATTACCTGCAGGTTGAGAAGTGAAGTCATCAATACCCTCGTGAAGTATAAAAGCTTTGCCTATAGAATCTGCGACAGTAAATTTATCAGTATATACAGATGAAATGCCTACACCATTTGCAGATAGTATAGGAGGTAAGTCTCCTGCGTGCATAGGATGGATCTGATTAGTTGGATTCCAATGACTACCAGATGCTAAGAAAGGATTTTTAGAATCTCCAATACTGCAATCACCATGCTCGTGAATATGGAGACCATGAAAACTAGTAGGATTACCAAGAGATGTAGTATTAGGTATCCCGGTTATATATGCTTTTATATAGACTCCATTTTGTAATTGATATAGAAAAATATCACCTTTAATACAAGGAGCTAATGGTCCCCCTTTTAATTTGGCATAAGCATCTGGTTCACCAGGGTCGTAAGAAGAAAAAATATCACTAATATTATATTTAGGACATGATGTATCCATTAAATCAACTCCTTTAACATAAATTTTGTAAAATATATACATTGTATTTTATGATAGAGGAGTTGATAGTGTGATGTAACCTGATTATTATGGCTGTATTAATTCCATTTTTAAAAACTTAAGTGATATTTCCATAGGACAGATTTTGTCGCATAAATCACACAATCTATTAAAAAATACACATAAAAAAGGCAGGTTCCGTTGCCTGCCTTTTAATATATAAAAAGTATAAAGATAAGTAAAAAATATTAGTGGGATATTAAAATTATAACCATATTCTAGATAACTATACATTAATTATAAAAAATATGGGAAATTATTATAAAGACTAAGAATAGGGTATATACCTTATTATCAGGAAGGTGATAAAATTGAAATATAATAAAATAAAAATAACTTTCAAAAATGGATTTGAAAGAATAATTGAAAAAGATGGTGTTAAAAACTTTAATTCATTAATTGAATGGGCAAATATGTTTAATAATGATGAAGATGTAAACTTATTGACTATGTCAGGTAGGGATTTGGGTAGTTCCTTTTCAATAGATAAAAATAACGTAAAATTTATTGAATTTTTCTAGTATTAGATATTTAAAATAATCATGTGAGTATAAAATTTACCAATTTATAATAAAAAGCTACTATATATAAATTAGTAGTTTTTTATTATTGAGCAAAAATAATATTTCCACTAGAGTCGAAAAAATTACTTTCTAGATTAATTGATTTTAAGTCTCCTTCAGGTAAATTCATAGAGAAAATATTTATAGAATATTTATTAATTGGTATGTATTTAGACTCAGTATATTTATTATTTATAGTTAAATCAATTCTACTTAGTTTATCACCGTTAGAAACAACTACATATTTATATTTATTTATATCATTGCCATAACGTATAACAAACTCTTCCATAATAGTGCCATTTTTTATATCCATGTCTACTTTTTCATAATTTCCCTCATGATTTTTTAGAAATGTAATTACACCTATCTTTGAATTATCACAAAAAAATCCTATAAATCTGGCATCTTCAATATCTATAATGTCAGTAATTTTAATACTATTTTTATCATCTATAAGTTTTGATTTTTTTATAGAGCTTATTATTAAATCACGATTATTTCCATAGATTTCTCTAGCATTATATAAAAAGCAAAATATAAATAAGATAAAGATAACAACTAGAATTTTTAAAAATTTTTTATTCATATATAAACCCTTTCTTAAATATACATTTTCTACTATTAATTCTATTAAGAAAATATTAGAAATATAAATATTATTTAATTAAGATATCATAAAATTAAATAATATTTATACATAAAGGTCTATAAAAATAAAAAACATATAAAACTTTAAATTAATTGAATTTTGTATAAAAATTTATATACTATAATAGTACATAAATTTGGTAGAGATGGAAGAAATAAAAAAGCTTGAAAAAGAAAAGAGACAATTAATAAAAATACCCTGTAGGGCAGGTTTTTTATTAATTGTCTACTCTATAGGGTATTTTTATAAAAACTATCTAACTATGGTAAATATCATATATGCAATATATATAATTATTAATACAATTCCTTGTTTTTTAACAAGAGAATTGTTCTTTTTCATGAAGAAGTATAAAAGAACTGTTATAGCAGTCATAAAAATCACATCTATTAATGCTAACATACTCATAGACATAGGGTTTATTAATGCTGCTAAACCTAAAACTAAAAGTATATTAAATAAATTAGAACCTATAACATTTCCTATAGCTATTTCAGTTTCCCCTTTTTTTATAGCCACAACAGATGTAACAAATTCAGGTAATGAAGTACCCACAGCAACTATAGTAAGGCCGACTAAATTTTCACTCATACCAAATGAAGTTGCTATAGTAGTTGCAGAATTTACAACTATATCTCCACCAAGAACTATCCCCGCTATTCCTACTATACAAATTAATATAGTCTTAGGAATAGAGATTGATTCATCTACTGATGTATCTATAGCAACAGCAGTTTCCCCGTTATTATCTACAGAATCATTATTACTACCTTTAAGTCCTGACTTAACAGTGTTTATTAAGAAAAGTGTAAATACTATTAAAAGTATAAGTCCATCTATTCTATCTAAATTTAAATTAGATCCTAAAACTACTAATAATAAACTTACTGCTATTAAAAATGGTGAATCCTTTTTTATAGTATCCTCTTGGACAGGTAGCTTAGCTATTATAGAAGAAACACCTAAAACTACAAGGATATTGAAGAAGTTAGACCCTACAACATTAGCTATACTCATATCATTTTGTCCAGCTAAAGAAGAACCAACACTTACTGCCGCCTCTGGAGCGCTTGTTCCCATAGCGACAATAGTTAATCCTATAACCATAGGAGGCACATTAAACCTTTTAGCTATAGATGCGGCTCCTTCTACGAATACATCGGCCCCCTTTATAAGAAACATAAAACCGATAATTAAAAATAAAAATGGCATTAAAACCCTCCTTATGATATATCAAAATTCATTTTAGCATACAAACTAGTATACCATAGAGAATATGTATAATAAAATAATAAAATTAAAATTATTTCTTTTAGTTATATGAAATAGGAAAAGAATAATATATTCTATATAGTATATAGTTCTAATATGTATTAAAAATAATTAAGGAGATTTAAATGTATAAAGATAAGGTTGTTTTTGTTACAGGTGCTAGCAATGGGATAGGAAAAAGTATATCAAAAGCTTATGCTAAACAAAATGCAAAAGTAATAGCAATCGATATTATTGAGCATGAATTTGAAGAAAAAAATATAGAATTTTATAAGGTTGATTTAAGAAATGAAGATGAGATAAAGAAAGTATTTAAAACTGCGTCAAAGAAGTATTCAAAAATACACATACTTATAAATAATGCCGCTATAAGCAAATTTAATAAGTCTATATTTGATATAGATACATCAGAGTTTGATGATGTAATAGATGTAAACCTTAGAGGTAGTTTTATTTGTTGTAAGGAGTTTATAAAAGCAAATAAAAATGAAGCGTATGGAAGAATAGTAAATATAAGTTCAACAAGGTTTAACCAAAATGAAGCTGGATGGGAAGCTTATGGATCTTCAAAGGGCGGTTTAATTTCTTTGACTAACACAATGGCAATATCGCTATCAAATACACCAATTACAGTAAATGCGATAAGTCCAGGTTGGATACAATCTGAAGATTATGATTTATTGTCAGAAGTAGAACATAGTCAACATCCTTCGGGAAGGGTGGGAAAGCCTAGAGATATAGTTAATACATGTCTATTTTTAACTAATGAAGAGAATGATTTTATAAATGGAGCCAATATAGTTGTAGATGGTGGGATGACAAAGAAGATGATATATGTTTAATATTAAATAAAAAGACAGGTTATTAACCTGTCTTTTTATTTAGTATATTAGAGATGAGAGAATTTATATAAAATCATTATGGATGATATTCAAATTTTATCCAATAATTAAATTATTATGCACTATAAAAATATTTACAATAAAATTACAGAAGGAGTTTATTTGAAATTATAGAAAAGTATTTGAATATGAATTTATATATAGATATTTAATATCAACAATTTGATAGGAGGGGAAACATATTG
>NZ_HG529291.1 GCF_000499525.1 Faecalimicrobium dakarense
AAAAAAATAATGAAGAATCAAATGAAGAAATTAAGTTACGAATATCAAAGAAAAGATATCAATAATTATGTTATGCTCTGTACTATTTATAAGTGTTTTAGTAAAGAAAATAGGTATTATATTTAGTGAAGAAGATTTAAATTATAAAAAAGAAAGTATACAAAAAGTAGAAAGTAGTGAATTATCAAATCAAATTACTGGCAAGTATATAGTTAATGATATAAAAGATGATACTACTATAACTTATTTTAAAAAAGATAAAATAATAAATTATATATTAAATGAAGAATTTCCAATAGATGATATTTTAGATAAAAAAGAGAATAAAGATACCGTATTTTTTGAAGTGAAATCTTCATATTATGATGAAATTATTTATCATACATATAAAATTAAAGTTTTAGATGGGAAAATAAAATACATATATGAAGATGGAAGTGAATCTATTGAGTATAGGCTTTTAAATAAAAATCAAGTGATAAAAGAGATAAATAAAATATATAAAGAAAAGAAATATAATAAAGAAACATTAGATGAGTTAGAAAAATGGCTAGATATAAAAAAAGAGGACATAAATAAAGTTTAATAAAATATAAAAATCCTAAATTCATGATAGAACTTAGGATTTTTATATTTTATTAAATTCCTAGTAGAATTAAAAACTAAAATAAAGATACCTATTAAATACTTTAACAAACTTTATCTTAAAAATAAAAAATAATATATATGTAACAAATATTACAGATTTTGTAAATTGCATACTGTATAATATTTTTAATACAATTAAAAAGGAGCAACTAATGACTAAATATAGTAGATTACAAAAAGATATAAATGGAAAAAAAAGATATACAATTAGTCCATATATAGAAGCTGGATTTATTACACCAGATAATCTTATAAAGATAGGTGAAATAGCTAAGAAATATGGTGGAGGGTTAAGAATTAATTCGACTCAAAACATATCTATAATAAATTTAAAAGAAGAAGATTTAGAGTCAGTTTGGAAAGAACTAGATATGAAGCCAGTAATAAGACATAAATATGCATTAAAAAATATTGAAATTTGTTCTTCAAATTTTTGTAGAATGTCAAAGTATCCAAGTATAGGACTAGGAATGAAAATAACTAGACAATTTTATGGAATTGAACTTCCTGGTAAAGCTAAAATAGGAGTATCTGGGTGCAAAAATTCATGTATAAGTGCTTACTCTAAGGATATAGGTGTAGTAGTTGATGGAAATGGAAAACTATTTATAACAGTTGGAGGAATTGCTGGCTTAAATCCAAGATCAGCAAATATATTAGTTGAAAATATAAATGAAGATGAAGCATTAGAAACGGTAAAAAATATTTTAAGTTATTATAATAAATATGGAAAAAGTGGAGAAAAACTTGGAAATTTAATAGCTAGATTAGGGATAGAAAAATTAAAAAAAGAATTACTAAGTAAGTAAATTGTTATAAAAAATAGGTAGCAAAAAAATAACTATGATTAAACATAAAATAAATTTAAATATAAAATGTCGAAAATGGTAAAAAATAGTAAAATATTCTGAAAAAAAGATGAAAAAAGCACGTACATATGCTAATATAATTTATAAGTGAGATATATAGAGGGAGGGATTTATATAAGTTTAGAAGAATCAATATTAGTTCATATTCCAGAAATAATATCTATATATTTATTTATGAATTATATCTTAGGAAATATAGTAACAAAAAGAAAGTCCATTAAGATAGCTATGATATATTGTTTAATTTTTTTAGTAATTTCAAACATTATGGATATGGGAGATATTAAATTATTAAGGATACTATTAATGCTATTAGTATTTTATTTATATACAAAACCAAAATTGACACATTGTATAATGGCATACAGTTTAGTAGTAGGGATTAAGTTTTTATCAGAATTATTAATTGTAACAATTATTAAAATGATGGGATTAGATTTTAGTATTCTAATACAAAATGAAGTTATTAAACTTTTAATATTTAGTATACCAACAGTATTACTGTTAGCAATTTGTTTTATTGGAGATAAGAAAAATATTAATATATCAGATAAGATAACTAATAAAAATATAGATATAAATAAATTTATTCGAAATATTATAATAGTACTAAGCTATGGAGTAATTGTCTTAGTATCTATAGGTGTATTTTATGTAAATAAAGTAATAAAAGTAGGGCAAACAAATGAAAACATATTACAAATAATAATCATAGTGTTTTGTATCGTATCATTGACTTGCTCAATAATATCGATAATATCTATAAATAAAAATAAACAATTAAAAAAAATAGAAAATAATCTTATTACAAAAAATATACAACAAATGGAAGAAACAGTAAACCTATTAAGAACTCAAAAACATGATTACATGAACCACCTGCAAGTGATATTAATGCAAGTATCTAAGGGTAATAATGAATCTGCAAGAGATTATATATTAAGTATGTCAAATAATATAGGAAACAATGATGTCTATTACAACACAGGAAATGACTATATAGATGCAGCTTTAAATATAAAAAAATCTCGTGCTATTAAATATAATATTGAACTTACTGCATGTGTAGATAGCTCATTAGAAGATATAGAGCTATTAGAGTCAGAATTGAATGCAATTATTTTAAATATGTTGGACAATTCAATTGAAGAACTTAAAAATAGCAATAAAAAATATAAATATATACACTTAGATATATACAAAGAAGACAATTATCATAATATATCGGTTAAAAATAATGGTAGCAAAATTGAAGATACAAATAAAATATTTGAAATGGGATATTCATCTAAAGGAGAAAATAGAGGATATGGCCTATATGCAATAAAAAAATTATTAAAATCATATAATTGCAATATTGAAGTATATAGTGATGAAGAAGAAACTGAATTTTCTATACAGGTTCCTATAAAAACTGAATTACTATATACTTAAGCTAAAGTCTATAAATAAATACTTTTTAAGTATTTATTTATAGACTTTTTATTATATAGAGTGTTTATAAGAAAATATAATCAATATAGCAATATATTTTATATATTAAATAGAATAAAAAAATGAATATTCCAAATAATACTAATGCAAGTAATTAGTAGAATAATTTATATCTTTAGGAGGTATGGATATGGAATATCCAATGTTTTGTTACCAATGCGAACAAACTGTAGGAGGTAAGGGATGTACTAAGATGGGTGTTTGTGGGAAAACACCGGAAATAGCTAATCTGCAAGATTTGATTATATATCAAATAAAAGGAATAAGTTGTTATGCAAAAGAGATTATAGAAAAAGGTGAAAATATAGACAAAGATATAGTTAGATTTGTAGAAAATTCTTTATTTACAACTCTAACAAATGTAAATTTTGATGCAGACGTACATGTAGAGCTACTAAAAGAATCCCAAAAGATAAAAGAAGCATTAAGAAGCAAAGTAGGAAGCATTAAAAATACTACAGAACATGCCACATATAATTTAAGTGAAACTAAAGCAGAAATGCTTAAAGATTCTAAAAAAGCTGGTATAATGTATGATCAAGATCTAGATGCAGATATACGTTCTTTAAGACAGACTATAGTATATTGCTTAAAAGGAATAAGTGCCTATGGACATCAAGCAAGAGAATTAGGATACTTTAGTGATCAAATAGATAATTTTTATTTTAGAGCTCTTGAAGCTACAACAGATGATACATTAACATTAGAAGATTTAATAAGATGGACTATGAGGGCAGGAGATATGAGTGTAGCTGTTATGCAGAAACTAGATGAAGCTAATACCACAATATATAAAAATCCATCACCTCATAAAGTAAATGTACATATCAAAAAAGGTCCATTTATAGTAGTTTCAGGCCATGATTTAAAAGACCTTGAAATGATACTTGAACAAACTGAAGGTAAGGGAATAAATATATATACTCATGGAGAGATGATACCATGTCATGGATATCCAGAATTAAAAAAATATTCACATCTTGTAGGTAACTTTGGTGGTGCATGGCAAGATCAACAAAAAGAATTTGATAACATACCAGGATGTATACTTATGACTACTAACTGTCTTATGAGACCAAGGGATTCTTATAAAGATAGAATATTTAGTACAAATGTTGTTGGATGGGATGGAGTCAAATTTATAGGCAAAGATTCAGAAGGAAAAAAAGATTTTAGTGAGATAATAGATAAAGCATTAGAATTAGGTGGATTTGAAAAAGATGAAGAACCGCATGAAATACTAGTTGGATTTGGACATCATGCTACCTTAAGTAATGCAGAGACTATAGTTAATGCAGTAAAAGACGGAAAAATAAGACACTTCTTCTTAATAGGTGGATGTGATGGAGCAAGACCAGGTAGAAATTACTATACTGAATTTGCTCAAAAAGTACCTGAGGATTGCATAATACTAACATTAGCATGTGGAAAATATAGATTTAATAAATTGAATTTTGGAGAAGTTGCAGGGCTTCCAAGATTGCTAGATGTAGGACAATGTAATGATGCATATTCAGCAGTAAGAATTGCTACAGCACTTGCTGATGCTTTTGATACTGATGTAAACGGGTTACCATTATCTATAATTTTATCTTGGTACGAGCAAAAAGCTGTAGCAGATTTACTAGCATTATTGTCTTTAGGAATGAAAAATATTTTCCTTGGACCATCATTACCTGCTTTCTTAAGTCCAAATGTACTTCAGTACTTAATAGATACATTTAACTTAAAAGCGATAAGTACTCCAGATGATGATTTAAAAACTTGTTTACAGCAAGGTGTATAAATTTAAATCTTACAATT
>NZ_HG529292.1 GCF_000499525.1 Faecalimicrobium dakarense
TTTTTATATGTTAAAATTTGAAAAAAATATTGATATATTATAAAATAAAAGTAAAAATGAAAGAGGCAAAATATGAAAAAATATTATTATATTATATTCAGTATAATTGCTTTAAATATACTTTTGATAATTGAATGGAGATTAAGCTTATCATCAATGATTCTTATATTTGGTATGTGGAGTATTTATGGAGTAAAAATATTTAAAGAGATAGCGTACAGTAAAAATATTAAATGGATAAATACAGTATATAAAATCTATAAGACTATTATAATAATATTTGTATCAACATTTCTAATAATAGAAAGTGCAATTCTTCTAAACATCAATCAAAATAAAAATGTAAAATCCCATGAAAATATAGAATATTTAGTAGTTTTAGGCGCTGCTATAAATGGAAAAGAAGTATCAAAAACCTTAAAGGCAAGACTAGATAAAGCACTTGAGTATTATAATAAAAATAAAGACATTAAAATCATAGTATCGGGTGGACAAGGTAAGGATGAAGTCATATCTGAAGCTGAGGCAATGTATAGATATTTAATAGATAAAGGAGTAGATTCAAAACAAATTATTAAAGAAGATAAATCAACAACAACTTTTGAAAATCTAATATATAGTAAGCGAATATTAAAAGGAAAAAACAAAGAGAAAATAATTATTGTTACCAATGACTATCATTTACTTAGATCAAGAATTATAGCCCATATATTAGGTTTAGAAAATGAAGGATTATCTTCACAAAGTTCACTATCCGGAAAACTTTACTACACAGTTAGAGAATATCCAGCTATGGTAATATATGTAGTAAAAGCTGCTATATTTAGATTATCTAATAGTGTTTAGAATTTGTGAAAAATAAATAAGTATAGATATATTGTAATAAGTATGATATTATATACTTAAGTAATAAAAATAAAGTATAGTATCGCGGAGTGGAGCAGTTGGCAGCTCGTTGGGCTCATAACCCAAAGGTCGTAGGTTCGAGTCCTGCCTCCGCAACCAAAATAAGTATAAATATAACTCTTATATCTATTGATATAAGAGTTTTTTAATTAACTGAGGAAAAATATCTGCAAATAAAAAAATAAATGATAAATTCAACTATAGCAAAATACCACCAATATTTAAATAATGGTGGTATTTTTTATATTCTATTTATATTTAGAAATAATTAAATACTAATTGGAAAACTTAATATTAAATTACAGTAGTATAAGGAGATTTATATGAAAAGTATATTAATAGCTCAAAAATCTAAAATAATGCCTAAACAAGTAATAGAAGAAATAAATAAATTTGAAAATATAGTTAAAAGCCCTTATAGTGATACTTACTATAATACATCTGATATATCTTGGACTCATAAGCCAGAGGGAAGCTTAAGAATATCTGACCATTGGAATTTTAAGTCTAGAGGAGAAACTCATTGTCAGCTAGATTATACACATGAATATATAGAAGGATATTGGATATTGGGAAAATACATAAATGGAAAATATCACGTGCTAAAAAAATTTGGTGAAAGTATAGATGGATATAAATTTAATTCTATTTCTAAAAATAATATAGAGTTATTAAAAAAATTATATGATATGGGTGGAATAGTTAAATCTTATAATTGGTATAAACAGTATAAAGTAAAACCTACATTAGCGAAAGAAACTTACACAAAAAGCGTAAAGAATTTATTAAAATACATGTCTATTGATAGGATACAAAGATATAAATCAACTAATCCAAAAGTTAGAAAGATAATATTTTTAGATGATAAAACTATGGAAACAGTAGAGAAACTACTTAAAGTGTACGAATCTAGTAAAGAATTAGAAAATTTATCTAAAAGTGAAAAAGGTATTAAAACTTTAATAGATGGCTATAGAGCTTATGAGATTAAAGAAGTTTTAGATTGTGAGTATGAGAAGTTTATCTTAATATTGGATAATAATTTAGCCATTGATTTTATTTTTTAGGCCTTTTATATTCTCTTATTTAATAAATAGATTTTTCATATGTTTAATGTATACGTTATTTCGATAAATTATATAATAAATTTTTAAATTTTATACAAAAAATTATTTATTTATCATATATAGATATTTATCTTCATATGCTTTATTAAATAAAAGATAAGGATGGTGTAAAAATGTTTAATAATTTAATATGTGAAAAGAAAGATAACATTTACATTATCAAAATAGACAGAGAAGAATACTTAAATTCACTAAATGAAGAATTGCTAAATGAGTTAGACAAAGCAATAGATATACTTAAAGAAGATGAAGAACTTTATGTGGGGATAATAATTGGACAAGGTAGGGCATTTGTAGCAGGTGCTGATATATCAGCTATGAAAAATATGAGTGTTGAAGAGGCTAGAAAGTTTTCTATGAAAGGAAGCAATGTATTTAGAAAAATAGAAACCTTAGACAAGCCCATAATAGCAGCTATAAATGGTTTTGCTTTAGGAGGAGGTTGTGAACTTGCTATGAGTTGTGATATTAGAATTGCAAGTTCGAAAGCAAAATTTTCTCAACCAGAGGTAGGCCTTGGAATTATACCTGGTTTTTCAGGGACACAAAGGTTAGCAAGATTAGTAGGTACAGGAAAATCTAAAGAGCTTATATATACAGGAGATGTTATTAAAGCAAAGGAAGCTTATGAAATAAATTTAATTAATAAAGTTGTAGAACCAGATGAATTAATGAAAGAAGCTATAATTATGGCTGAAAAAATATCTTCTAAAAGCCAATTAGCTATCAGATACTCTAAAAATGCCATAAATAAAGGGTATGAAACGGATATTGATACAGCTATTAGTATAGAGAATTATTTATTTAGCTTATGTTTTTCAAATGATAATCCTAAAGAAGGTATGAGTGCTTTTTTAGAAAAAAGACAAGCAAAATTTAATATTTAATGGGGGGTATTTTATGAAAGTAATGGTCATAGGAAGTGGAACTATGGGTAGTGGTATCGCTCAAGTTTTAGCTTCTAATAATAATGAAGTAATCATTAGAAGTTTGCATATTGAAAGCATAGAAAAAGCAGTAAATTCTATAACTCTAAATTTAGAGAAAAGTGTTACGAAAGGGAAATTAACAGAAGAAGAAAAATTAAAAATATTATCAAATATTACAATAACAACAGATATAAATAAGGCAAAAGATTGCGATTTAGTAATAGAGGCAATAGTTGAAAATATAGATGAAAAAAAGAGCTCTTTAAAGAACTAGATAATATATGTAAAAAAGAAACAATACTAGCAACAAACACATCTTCATTATCAATAACAGATATATCAATTAGTACAAAAAGACCCGATAAAGTAATCGGAATGCATTTTTTCAATCCTGCGCCAGTTATGAAATTAGTAGAAATAATTGACGGTATGTTCACTTCAAAAGAAACTCATAATACTATCTTTAAATTATCTAATCAAATACAAAAAACTCCTGTAACAGTAAATGAAGCACCAGGGTTTATAGTAAATAGAATATTAGTGCCTATGATTAATGAAGCCATAGGTATATTTGCAGACAAAGTAGCAACGGCTTCTGATATAGATGAGGCTATGAAATTAGGTGCAAACCATCCTATAGGACCTTTAGCTTTGGGAGATCTTATAGGGTTAGATGTATGCTTAAATATAATGGAAGTGTTATACAGTGAATTTGGAGATTCAAAATATAGACCTCATCCATTACTAAAAAAAATGGTAAGAGCTAAACTTTTAGGACGAAAAACGAACAAGGGATTTTATGATTATAAATAAGGGCTGAAAAAAGTGGATAAATAAGAATTATTAAAGCAAATGTATAAAGCATTTGCACAAAATAAAGTATCACCTATTACACATGAAATAAACGAAGAAGAAAGATTCCAGTATGAGACAGTAGATTAGTATCAGCTGTACGTAGAATAGGTTCAAAGGAAAGTTTGGATGTCCTATATGAATTAGCAGATATAGTCATTGTAGGAGATGAAAATAAGGTAGTAAAAGAATTAATAAATAGCCTAAAAAATAAATAAATTCAAAATCAGGGGGATATATATGAAATGTACTTTAAAAATGAGAATGGGATTAAATGATGCACATTACGGTGGTAATTTAGTAGATGGAGCTAAAATACTTCAATTATTTGGAGATGTAGCAACTGAATTATTAATAAGAAATGATGGAGATGAAGGATTATTTAAAGCTTATGATGAGGTAGAGTTTATTGCTCCAGTTTATGCAGGGGATTATATAGAAGTAATAGGAGAAATAATTGGTTTTGGAACAACTTCAAGAAAAATGAAATTTGAAGCTAAAAAAGTGGTTATACCAAGAACTGATATAAATGAATCAGCAGCGGATTATTTATTAGAACCCATAGTTGTATGCAAAGCAAGTGGTACTTGTGTAGTACCTAAGGGTAAACAAAGATCTTAGGAGTTAGAAATAATAGATCTAGGGGGTAATCCAGAAATAGAAGTATTTGATAAGGGCATGATAGATACGTATATAAGGTTAAATAAAGTTTTATAAATGATAATATGCATTTTAACTTTGTTATGGGAGTAAATTAATATTTATGAAGGAAAGTATACCAGAAACTGAAAATTTTATAGTTTCTGGTATTTTACATTTTTTGGTATAGGAAAGGATCAATTTGAAATGGTAATATTAAGTATGCTTCTAGGTTGAAATGTTAGAGTTGGTTTTTCGGACAACGTCTTCTTAAATAGAGGTGTATTAGCTTCATCAAATGGAGAATTAGATAACTTATGAACCTGCAAAAGAATTAGGATATGATCCAGGGTTTGGGCCAGGAAAATTTGACGAGGATGTAGCAAGTTTTGCAGTAACTGAAATTTTTAACAGAAGTGTGTAATAAAAGTAAAAAAATATAAATATAATTAATTAACAGAAAATGATAAATATTCTGTTAATTTAAATTAGGAGGAAGTAATTTGGATACAAAACCAAAAACCCAAAGGAAAGCAACTTTAGGTGAAGCATTAATACCAATAATATTTTTAATTGCAGTATTAGCTTATTCACTAGTTAAATTAGGTGCAGACCCTCACATTCCACTAATATTAGGAGCTGTTGTAGCAGCAACTATAGGTATTACTAGATTAGGATTTACATGGAAGGAAATGGAAGAAGGCGTTTTAGATACTATAAAAATGGCAATGCAAGCTATATTAATTCTTATGATAGTAGGAGCATTAATTGGAACTTGGATACTAAGTGGTACAGTTCCAGCTATGATTTATTGGGGATTAAAGATACTATCTCCAGGAATTTTCTTAGTTGCTACTACATTAATATGTTCAATAGTATCTTTAGCTACTGGTTCATCATGGACTACAGCTGGTACAGTTGGAATAGCATTAATTGGTATAGGTCAAGGTCTTGGCATGCCAGCTCCTCTTGTAGCGGGAGCGATAATATCTGGGGCATATTTTGGAGATAAAATGTCGCCACTTTCAGATACTACAAACTTAGCACCAGCTATGGCAGGTTCAACATTATTTGAACATATAAAACATATGATTTACACTACAGGTCCAGCTTTGTTAATAGCACTTGTTTTATACGGAATAATAGGTATGAAATATGCAGGAAAAGAATTAGACTTAACTCAAATAGAAGCCATTAGAAATGCTTTAGAAGGATCATTTAATACTTTATCTCCAGTACTACTAATACCTCCAGTTATAGTTATACTTATGGTTGTGTTTAAAATGCCTGCTATACCAGGTCTTGTAATAGGAACTTTATTAGGAGGAGTATTTGCTGCAATATTCCAAGGTGCAGACTTAGGAGAAATAATAAACGCAGCTCATTATGGATTTGAATCAACAACTGGAATTGCAGAAGTTGATGCACTTTTAACTCGTGGAGGCCTAGATAGTATGATGTGGACAGTTTCTCTTATACTATGTGCTTTAACACTTGGAGGAATACTTGAAAAAACAGGAATGTTAGAAGCGATAGCTAGCGCACTTTTAAAATTTGCAAAAGGAACTTTTGGTCTTGTATTTGTTACAATATTCTCTTGCCTATTTACTAACTTAGTTACAGGAGAGCAATATTTATCTATCGTTTTACCAGGTAGAATGTATAAAGATGAGTATAGAAAAAGAGGACTACATCCTAAGAATTTATCAAGAGCATTAGAAGATAGTGGGACACTTTTATCACCACTTATTCCATGGAATACATGTGGAGCTTATATGTGGGTTACATTAGGAATACATCCATTTGCATACCTACCATTTGCATTTTTAAACTTGATAAATCCATTAGTATCATTATTCTATGCAGCTACAGGAATAACGATGGAAAAGTTACCATCTGAAGAAGCAAAAGATATTAATATGTAATATAAAAATTTGTAGATAATCCATCTATATTTTAAAAGACCTGACTTTTAAGTCAGGTCTTTTAAAATATAGATGGATATAATATCATTTGAATACCTAATATTAGCATTATTAAGTTTAAAAGTAAACTTAAGGTATTTAAATCATTTTTATTTTTTAATGATATAAATATTTCAAATGTATCGTAAATAGAAAATAGTATAAATCCTAATCCACCAATCTTGGAGTTTAAATCAAAGAATATGTAAAAAAGAAGTAAGGTTATAGAAAGTACTGGTAAAAATGAGATTATTATCTTTGCCAAATAGGTATTTTTCATTAAATCACTTCCTATTACTAGATATATGCTAATAAAAAAAAATAAAACCTCCCAAATGAAGGTTTTAATCTATTAAGCCTTTAACTTCTTGAGGAGTTAGTCTTCTCCATTTACCTGGTGCTATACCATTTAATGTTAAATCCATTATCCTAACACGTTTTAGTTTTTGAACTTCATAATTGAAAGTTTCACACATTCTACGTATTTGTCTGTTATACCCTTGAGTTAATACTATTTTAAATGTACGATTATTTACTTTAGTAACAGGACATTTTTTAGTAACTACATGTTTCTTATTAACAGGGTTAAATATGCGAACTCCATTTGACATATTATTTATAAACTCTGGTGTAATATTTTTATTAACAGTTACAACATATTCTTTTTCATGGTTATTTTCAGAACGTAATATTTTATTTACTATATCACCGTCATTTGTTAGTATAATTAACCCCTCTGATGGTTTATCAAGCCTACCAACAGGGAAAATTCTCTCAGGGTAATTTATATAATCAATAATATTTCCTTTTATATGCCTTTCTGTTGTGCAAGTTATACCTACGGGTTTATTAAGCGCGATATAAACATCATTTTTCTTTTGATGTAATCTTTTACCATTAACCTTTACAACATCTCCCGGATTTACTACTTGCCCTATTTGTGCCACGTCTCCATTTATCAAAACTTTTTTACTTTGAATTAATTTATCTGCTTCTCTTCTAGAACATATTCCAGTCGAGCTAATATAGTTATTTAATCTCATAAATGTCTCCTTATAATACTACATGATAACTTATTAAGTATATTATAGTTAATAATCTTAATCAAGGGGTGTAATAATAAGAACTTTTGGTGAAGATATGCATATATTGTTGTATAAGGGGTGATAATACGATGAATTATAGAGATTTATTTGAAGGAATAGAAACTCCTGTAAAACTTCAAAATGGCTCATATATAGTTCCTATAAACTTTGATAATGGAGCAACAACGCCTCCTTTTAAAAGTGTAATAAATACTATTTTAGAAGATATAAAGTATTATGGACCAATATCAAGAGGTCTTGGTCAAAAAGGAGATATATGTACACAAAAATTTGAAGATGCAAGAGAAGAAGTATTAAAATTTTTTAATCTTAAAGAAAGTAATACCCATACTGTAGTATTTACAAAATCAGATACAGAAAGTTTAAATATACTTTCTGATATATTGATTAAAGGTAAAGATATAAAGGTTATGACTACAAGAATGGAACATCATGCTAATGATTTACCATGGAGATATTCATCAAGCGTAGTATATATAGATGTAGATGAATTTGGTAGAGTCAATATAGATGATATAGAAAAAAAACTTATAGAAAATAAAGGTAGAATAAAATATGTGTCTATAACAGCGGCTTCAAATGTGACTGGCTATGTTAATCCTATAAATCATATAGCTAAAATATGCCATAAGTATGATGCTAAAATAATAATAGACGCAGCTCAACTTGTAGCCCATCAAGAAATAAATATGAAGGGTGAAACTGATGACGAACAAATTGATTTTTTAACATTTTCAGCTCATAAAGCATATGCACCTTTTGGAAGTGGAGCATTAGTTGGACTTGTAGAAGATTTATCTAATGTAGATCCATTTTTAAAAGGTGGAGGATGTGTAAAAGGAGTATTTGATGATAATGTACTTTGGGGCTTACCTCCGCAACTTCATGAGGCCGGAACTCAAAACTTTTTAGGTGTTATGGGTATGGTACAAGCTCTAAAAGATTTAAAAGAAATTGGATTTGATAATATATCTAAACATGAATCTGATATAAAAGATCATCTTATAAAAGAAATGAATAAAATTAATAATCTTATAGTTTATGGAGATAGTGTAAATACTCAAGATAGATTAGGAGTAATATCTTTTAATGTTAAAAATATGAACTATGAAAAGGTAGCTCAAAAAATGGCAAAAGATATGGCAATAGCACTAAGATGCGGAAAGTTCTGTGCTCATCCATATGTATATAGATTATTAAATATAAGTGATATGAATGCTTATATTGATGTATCTAGCGGTTTAGAAAATATCGGAATGATAAGAGCTAGTTTAGGCCTTTATAATACTATAGAAGAAGCAAATATATTCTTAAATGCCTTGGAGTATATAGCAAAAAATAATTAACTATAAAAAA
>NZ_HG529293.1 GCF_000499525.1 Faecalimicrobium dakarense
TTATATGTCAAGATATATAATATCTATTTATAAGCTGAGTTTTAGGATAGTTATTTAATTTTCTTAAAATATCATAAATAGTAATTACTATATATGTAGATAGTATAGATATTATAGAAGATATTAATATAGAAGACTTGGCTATATTTATAAGTGCAAAATCATTTATAAAAGCTGTTTCAGAAATAAATATAGACATAGTAAACCCTATACCTGCAATTAGTGAAACTAAAAATACAGCAAACCAACTTATATTAGATGGCTTCTCAGTGAGTCCAATCAAATCTCCCAAATAACTAAAAATCATAATCCCTAAAGGCTTTCCAACACAAAGACCTAATATTATACCTTTGTATAAAGGAGAAGCAGTTGAACTAGATAAATCCATATTGTAAGCTAGCGATATACCTGTATTTGCAAATGCAAACAATGGTATAATTATTAAACTATTTATAGGTACTAATAATCGCTGAAGCCTTTCTAGGCAACTAATTCCATTAGAATGAGATGTAGGTATAGTTATAGCTAATAATACTCCACTTATAGTGCAATGAACTCCACTTAAATATATAAAATACCATAGGCAAAGACCAGATAATAAGTAATATGTAATACTTTGAATATTAAATAGCTTATTAGCAATTACTAATGTCATAAATACTAAAATGGCTAAAGATAAGTAATGAGTATTAATATCGATAGAATAAACAATTCCTATTGCGAGTATTGATATTAAGTCATCAACTACAGCTAGAGAAAGTAAAAATACTTTAAGCGATGGATTTAATTTTTTGGAAAAAATCAAAAATATACCTACAGCAAAAGCAATGTCTGTAGAGATTGGAATACAAAACCCACCTAAAAAAGGAGTATCTTTATTAAAAAAATAAATATCAAAGCAGGCACAATGACACCACCAATAGAGGCTAGAACAGGAAAAGATGCCTCTTTGAATGAAGATAAGCTTCCATGGAGTATTTCATGTTTTATCTCAAGTCCTGCAACTAAAAAGAAAATAGCCATTAAAAAATCATTTATAAACATATGTAGTGAAAATCCGTTAAATAAATAAGTATTTTCAAAAATATCTTTATACAATGGTTTTAATGGACTATTGTACATTACAAGGGCGAGTCCTGTAGATAGTATTAAAAGCAAACTTGTAAACAATTCTAACTTTATAGGCTTTCTATAAGTTCTTAGTAATCTCAATTTATCACCAACTAACTATATGTATTTATAAAATTTATGATTCTAAAATAGTAAAAATGCGTAAAATTTTGATACATAAATTAACTTTTATTTAATCTAGAAATAATTACATCATATAAAATCTTTAGAAAATCTTTAGATTTATATTAAGAAATCTTTAAGTTTTTAATGTTAATATTAAATTATATAAATATTATAAAATATTCTACTTTCTTACAGTTATGTTATTTAGGTGCTAATATCAATACATAAGAATATATAAATATAACAATAAAGTAAGAGAGGGAAATTATAAAAAATTTTATGTTAATATTAAAATGTTAAGGTTTATGAAAGGAATTTAAGAAACCTTATATGGTACAATTTTAATGTAAAATAACAAGATTATGATTTAGGAGCGGTTGATATGAAAAAATTTAATAGCAAAAATACTTTACTGTATTTAAAAATAGCCTTTGTTGTAGCTATTTTATTTATAGTGTTTAAGGAATTTAAGAATATAGTCACAGATTTTAATATGGACACTTTTGTAATGTATGCTGACAAATTATCTATTGGCAATATATTAATAATTATAGCTTTAGGAATGATATCATTTTTACCACTTAGTTTTTATGACTTTGTACTAAAAAAAAGAGTCGGAATAAACTTAGATAATAAAAGATTGTATAAATTTTCTTTTATAGCAAGTTCGGTATCAAGTATAGTTGGATTTGGTGGAACATCTGCCCTTGCTTTAAAAAGTTATTTTTATAAAGATCATGTAAAAGATAATAAATTATTAGTAAAAGAAATTTCTAAGGTAGTAGCACTTAATTTAACAGGATTCTCAATGGTATGTTTTCTGTATTTTATATCTAATGTATCAGAATTTAAAGAGTTAAGTTTAGTAAAAGGATTAACTATGCTAATTGGTAGTTATTTACCTATTTTATCTATATACCTAATAAAAAATTATGTAAAAGGTAATGATGATGATAAAAGAGATGTTATTGATAGTTTTAAAATAATAGGAATATCATTGTCAGAATGGGTAACTACAATAATATTGATTTATTCTATAATACTTATATTAGGTGAACCAATACCTTTTATGAAGTTTTTCCCTATATTTGTAGCCGCAATAGTAGTTGCAATTTTAAGTATGTCACCAGGAGGAGTAGGTACATTTGACTTAACTTTATTAGTTGGATTAGAAGGGTTAGGAGTTTCATCAGAAAAAGTATTATTAGCAGTATTTTTATATAGAATAAGTTATTATATAATTCCTTTAACTGTAGGAGCTATATTATACCTGTCAGAATTATGGAATAAAGTAGATGGAAGAATAAGAGGAATTGTATCAGAATCTTTATCTACAGTAGCTCATTTTGGATTAAGATTTTTAGTTTTATCATCAGGGGTAGTATTATTAGTATCAGAAGCTATGCCAAGTACTATTGAAAGAATACACATTATAAATAAGGTATTCAATTTTAAAATAATGCATATGTCAGGAGACATAGCAATCATAATTGGTTTTTATTAATTACAATATCTAGCTTAATAACTTATAAATCTAAGAAAGTATATAATATAACAATGGTATTAGTTTTACTTGGAAGTATATTTGCACTAATAAAAGGATTTGATTATGAAGAAACCCTATACTTAATAACGGTAGGTATTATTCTTAAATGTAGCAAAAGACAATTTTACAGAGAAGGGTTTATATTAAGATGGGGGAAGGTTATAAAAGACACATTAGTTTTATTATGTTTCCAAGCATTTTATTTATTTATAGCATATGCAAATATCTCTGGTAAAATAAAAAAAATTCCTCTATTAAATATAGATATACAACATGCAAGTCCACGTGTTTATAAGATGATAATGATAAGTATTACTGGATTTGTAATTTCATTAATATTTATGGGGATTTTATATTATATAAATAAGTCTAAAAAGTTTCCTAAATTAACGTTAGATGAGTGTGAGGATAAATTAGATTATATACTTGATACTTATAATGGAGCACAACTTACACATTATATATACTTAAATGATAAATATATATATGTAAATGATAGTACAGATGTTTTAATACAATATCAAATATATGCAAATAAAGTTGTAGTATTAGGTAATCCAATAGGAAATAAAGAAAGCTTCTTTGAAACAATACAAACATTTTATGAGTTATGTGATAAATATGGCTATACACCGGTATTTTGCTCTATAGACGAGACAATGATCCCTTACTTACATGAAACAGGATATGAATTTATGAAGCTAGGAGAAGATGCTGGAGTAGATTTAAATAAATTCACATTAGAAGGTAGAAAAATGAAAAGTGTAAGAAATGCACTGTCAAGAGTTGAGAAAGAAGGATATATTTTTGATATAGTATATCCACCATTTAGTGAAGAATTTATAAAAGATATAAAATCCATATCAGATGAATGGTTAGGGGATAGAAAAGAAAAAGGATTCTCTGTAGGATTCTTTGATGAAGAATATTTAAGCCTTGAACCAATAGCTATAATAAAAGATAAAGATAATAATATACAAGGATTTACTAATTTAATGCCTATGTATGATAATCGCACAACTTTATCTATAGATTTAATGCGTTTTTCAGAAAGCACATGCAATGGAGCAATGGACTTTATATTCGTAAATTTATTCAAATGGGGAAGAGAAAATGGATACTCTAAATTTAATATGGGATTAGCTCCATTATCTAATGTAGGTGTATCAAAATACTCATTCTTAAGTGAGAGAATAGCAGCTCAAGTATATGCACATGGTCAAAGATTTTATTCATTCCAAGGATTAAAGAAATTTAAAGAAAAGTATTGTGATTCTTGGGATGGAAGGTATATGGCATATAAGAGAAAAACATCTCTTGTATTTACAATGATTCAAGTCATATTACTATTTGGAAAAGGTAAAGATAACCAACAAAAAAATAAAATTAATGATAATAAGTATGCTAGAATTAACCAAAGCATGTAAAATACTTTGTTTCTAATAAAAGCCTGAGTTTAACTCAGGCTTTTATATTTTATTTATCAAGTATATGAATTATTTCTTAAGAAAAATCATAATATTAAATCAATAATAATTAGATAGGGATGTAAAATACTGGAAGGGGTGCTTTAGTGTTTAGAAATAATAAAAAAATAAAGCAGTGTAGAAAAGAAGGAGCTTCATATTTATGTAAAAAAGAAATTTGTAATTTAAACAAAGACTCTATACAATTATTAAAAAATGATCTTATTCAAGCTAGAGATTTACTATCTGATGAAATTAAAAAGTGTAGAGATGATATTAAGTTACCTACATATGGATTATTTGTATGCGATGATGGTATGATAATAGGAAGACCTACAAAAAGGGGAGATATTAAATTATTATTTTTTGAGCCTGTATTCACAGATAAGGGCGAAGTTGTAACATCTCAAAGATTAGAAAATTATATAGAAGATAAAAAACATAAAGTCAAACATAAAAAGGCTGATCAGAAAATGGTAGATGGTGTACATAAAGTATTAGAATCTATATCATCAAAAAGTCTAAAAGCTCCGAAAGTATATAAGATAGACAACATATATGATTTTAACTTAGAGGAATCATCAAAAAATACTATATATGCTTTTAAAAAAATAAAAAATAAAGCAGATGATGATATAAGTAATATTGGTATTGTATATAATACATGTGATGAATGGATGGTAAGTTTTTTTAAAGCAGACAAATTAAATAATAAAGGGCAATTTGTGGAAGCACAGATTTTAAAAAATTATTTGAAAATATAGAAGTTAGTAAAAAGGCTAGGTATTAATAAATACTTAAGCCTTTTTATTTTATAAAGATAAAATGCTATAAAATTGAAAAATATGGTATTATTTAGTATATCATGCTATATATTGGGAGGTAAATATGAATAAAAAAATACTATGTCTTATAACAGTATTAGTAATAACTACTGTTGTATCAAGTGGATTTGCATTATTTAATTATGATAGATACAATACAGTGTTAAGAAAAAATCAAAATTTAGATGCAAAAATTTCTGAGTTGACTAATCAAAATAAAGAAAATGAAAAATTGAACAAGGAATCGGAAGGTAATATATCTAAATTAAAAGAAACAATCACAATTTCGGAAAGTAAAATTTTAGAATTAGAAAAAAATGAATTAAAATTAAAAGAAAATATTTCTAACTGGGAACAGAGTAACAAGCAGTTACAATCTAAATATGATGTTTTAGTTGAAAAAATAAAAGGAATAAGCAATTTGGCAAATTAGTATTAATAAAAGCTATGTGATTAATCA
>NZ_HG529294.1 GCF_000499525.1 Faecalimicrobium dakarense
GAAAATAAAAAAGATTATACCTATAATAATATTATCAGTTATAGTAATAGCCGGGGGCTTAAAATATTTTTCTTTAAAAGAAATCGATAAAAACAATATAGATGTATTTAAATACATAGATCAAGTTGATAAAGTTAGTGAAAATAAAGTTCAAGTAAATTGGAAATATGTTACGTCTATAATAGGTGTAATGAACGATAACAATTTTAAAAAAGTAAATAACTCTGATATAGCGAAAATAGCAAAGTTATTTATAAAAAAAGATAATGATAGCTATAAATTAAAAAATTAGAAGATGTTTTAAATAATTTAGAATTTAGTGATAAAGAAAAGTCTAGAGTAAATGATTATATAAAAGACTTAGAAAACTATGGTGTAAAACCATCTAGTTTAAATCCGAATTCTGATAATATTAAATTTATAAATGATATAAAACAAGATGCCATAGATAATTATAAAATTTATAAAATACTACCGTCGATAACAATAGCTCAAGCAATACTTGAATCAAGTTGGGGAAAATCAATATTATCAAAAGACTTTAACAATCTATTTGGTATAAAAGCAGATAGATACTGGAATGGGGAATATGTTACTTTAGAAACTAAAGAGCATGTAGATACTACTATAAATGATAAGTTTAGAAAATATAATGATAAAAAGCAATCTATAGCAGATCATGCAAAATTCTTATCAGCAAATAAAAGATATAAAGAGAATGGCGTGTTTAGTTCTAACACATATATATATCAAGCACAAGCTTTAGAAAATGCAGGATATAGCACTGTAGCTAACAAAAAAGGTGAATTAACGTATGCAGATATGTTGATAAATTTAATCAAACAATATAACTTACAGTTAATTGATAGTGAAGTTCAAAGTTAAAAGATATAGTAATATAATAACAAAAAGGTTATATTATTAATAAAAATACCTACTATAAAATTTAGTAGGTATTTATCATATTTAAATATAGCTGTATTAATAAGAAAGGTGAAAATATGAATGTATTATTAACAGATGATGAATTAAGTATGTTAAATATAGTTTCGTCATAATTACAATATGTAAATACACCTTTGATAAATTATAACAAGAACTACTAGAATACTATAATCTAGTAGTTTTTGTTATAATTAAATATAGTAAAACTACTTTGTATAACTATTTTATATTAAGAAACTATGGTATAATAAAATTTTGATAAGCGTAAAAAATAGATACATAGTATTTAGGAGGACATTATGGCAAATACATTTTACATAGTAAGACATGGACAAACTAATTGGAATATATTAGGCAAAACTCAAGGTCATGGGAATTCAGACCTAACAAAAAAAGGCGAAGAACAGGCAATGGAATTATCAGAAGCTATGATAAATTATCCAATAGATTACATATATAGCAGTGATTTAGGAAGAGCTGTTCAAACTGCTCAAATAGTTGGAAACAAATTAGGAGTTGAAGTTAATCAGACACCATCTCTTAGAGAAATGGGATTTGGAGTTTGGGAAGGCCTTTTAATAGATGAAATTAAAAAAAATCATTCAAATACTTATGATATATGGAGAAATCAACCTCATTTAGTAGATATAGAAGGTGGAGAAACGCTACATATAATAAAAGATAGAACTGATAATTTTATAAAGGAAATAAATGAAAAGTATGATAATAAACATATATTACTTGTAAGCCATTCAGTTACAGTAAGAACAATGCTTTTATCATTTTTAGGATCTTCTATGGAAAACATATATAGAATAAAACAAGATAATACTGCACTAAATATAGTTGAATATAGAGATTATGGTCCTGTTATAATAAAAATGAATGACACAAGCCATATAAAAAATAATGAAAAAATAAATAATTCAGCACTAGAGTAGGAGTAAAGTTATGTCAAATGTAATAGTAGTTGGAGGTGGCTCATCGGGTATGATGGCGGCACTTACAGCTTCAAAACAAAATCACAATGTTACATTAATAGAGAGAAATGAGGAGTTAGGAAAAAAACTTTTAGTTACTGGCGGAGGAAGATGCAATATCACAAATAACAGAGATATAGAAGATTTTTTCGATAAAATAGTAACTAACAAAAAGTTCTTATATAGTAGTTTCTATACTTTTACTAACAGAGATTTATTAGATTATTTTACATCTAATAATTTAGAGTATAAAGTGGAAGACCTTAACGATCATAAAGTATATACAAAATCAGACAAATCAGTTGAAGTAATAGAGACTTTCAAAAATGATTTAATTAAAAATAAAGTAAAAATACTTTATAATAAGAAAGTTACAGATCTTATAATAAAAGAAGATATTATACATGGTATAGTTCTTGAAAATGGAGATAAATTGTATTGTGATAAGGTAATTATTTCAACTGGAGGTAAAAGTCATTCTCATACAGGATCTGATGGTATGATGTATGATATTTTAAAAAAATATAACCATACTATTAATAAAATATATCCAGCACTATCTCCACTTACTATAAAAGAAGGATGGATTAAAAACTTACAAGGCGTATCTATGCAAAAAGTTGAACTCTCATGCAAGATTAAAAAGAAGAAAATATCAATTGTAGGAGATATGATATTTACACACTTTGGACTTAGTGGACCTTGTGTTTTAATAACATCATCTTATATAAATAAAGCACTAGAAAATGGTGACCTTCAAATAAATATAGATTTTTTACCGAATATGAGTATTGATGAAATATCCAATATAATAAGGGAAAATCCTAATAAAAATATATTAAATAATTTAAAATCAATATTGCCTCAAAACTTTTTAAAAGAGATATTAGGCTTACTAAATTTATCAGATAAAAAAGCTAATGAATTAAATAAAACTGATGAACAAAAGATAATAGAGTATATAAAAAATATGACACTTACATGTAACGGAACAAAAGGCATTAAAGTTGCTCAGGTTACGAGTGGAGGTGTAAGTGTTAAAGAAATAAATTCTTCAACAATGGAATCTAAATTAATAAAAAATCTATTCTTTACAGGGGAAGTAATAGATGTAGATGCACAAACAGGTGGATATAATTTACAAATAGCATTTTCTACGGGGTATCTTGCTGGAATAAGTGTGTAGGTGATTATATGAAAGTATTAGCAATAAGAGGAGCTACAACAGTAGAGGCTAATAATAAAGAACAAATTTTAAAAGAAAGCGCAATTTTAGTAGAAAAAATTATAGAAAAAAACGAATTAGATGTAGATGATATAATAAGTATATGCTTTACAATGACAAAAGACTTAGATAAGGTATATCCTGCAGTAGCAGTAAGAGAAATTCTAAATATTACAGATATACCTCTTCTCAACTTTGAGGAAAAATATATAGTAGGAAGTTTACCTATGTGCATTAGGATATTAATGCATATAAATAGTAATAAATCTAAAAGAGATATAAAACATATATATTTAAATAAAGCAAAAGATTTAAGAAGTGATATAACTGATTAGTTCATATCACTTCTTAAAAGAAATAGGAGAGAACAAAATGAGCAATTTAGTGATAGCAGTAGATGGACCAGCAGGAGCAGGTAAGAGTACAATAGCAAAGATAATAGCAGAAAAGTTAAATATAAATTATATAGACACAGGAGCTATGTATAGAGCAATAACATATAAATGTCTTGAAAAAAATATAGATATAAATAATGAAGATGAAGTAACAAAGGTAGCTAAAGATACAGAAATAGATTTTAAAGATAATAATATATATTTAGATGGACAAGTACTGACTGATGAAATAAGAACTATTGAAGTTAGCAATAATGTATCTAATGTAGCTAAGATTAAAGATGTTAGATATTTAATGGTTGACGTTCAAAGAGAAATAGGAAAGAAAAATTCAGTGATTTTAGATGGAAGAGATATCGGTTCATATGTATTTCCTAATGCAGACTATAAATTCTTCCTAGTAGCAACACCAGAGGAAAGAGGAAAAAGACGTCATATAGAGTTAATAAAAAAAGGATATGATATAACTTTAGACGAAATAATAAAAGATATAGTAAGAAGAGATGAGATAGATTCAAATAGAGAGTTTGCGCCATTAGTTAAAGCAGAAGATGCTATAGAAATAGATACAACTGGAAAGAGTATAAATGATGTAGTAAATTCTGTTCTTTCTAAAATAAATGTGTAATAAAAGAGGGAGATAAATTTTGAGTTTTTATAAATTTGCAATAAATATATTTAGATGTTTTTCTAAATTATTTTTTAAATATGAAGTAATTGGAGAAGAAAATATTCCTAATGAAGGAAATATAATAATAGCGGCTAATCATAAATCTAATCTTGATCCAATATTTTTAGCTGCATCAATAAGAAATAGAGAAGTAGCAGCAATTGCTAAAAAAGAACTTTTTGAAATTAAGCCACTGGGATTTATATTAAAGAAATTAAATGTTATACCAATAAATAGAGAAAAACCAGATGTCTCTACAATAAAAAATATTTTAAGAACGATTAAAGATGGGTATGTATTAGGTATATTCCCGGAGGGAACACGAATCAAGGAACCAGGATTTGGAGAGGCTAAAGCAGGTTTATCTGTATTTGCCATAAAAGGTAAGGCAAATGTTGTTCCAATATCTATAATATCTAATTATAAAATATTTAATAGAGTAACTATATATATAGATAAACCTATATCTTTTGAAGATTATTATAAACAAAAACTTACTACAGAAGATAATGAAAGATTAGCACAAAATGTATTAGAAGTAATAAAAGAAAATTACTATATACATTCAAAATAATTAATAAAACCAAATTCTAAGTTTAATATATAATAAGTTATAACTAGGGAGATATAAACATGAATGTTAAAATAGCTAAAGAGGCAGGCTTTTGCTTTGGAGTTAAAAGAGCAATGAAAATGGCTTGGGATGAACTTGAAAAAAGTAATGATGGGATATATGCACTAGGACCGCTTATTCATAATAAACAAGCAGTTGAAAGATACGAAGAAAAAGGACTTAAAACAATTAATGATATAGATGATGTTCCGCTTAATAAAAATATGATAATTAGATCTCATGGGGTATCTGAATCAGTATATAATGAATCAAAGGATAGAGGAATAAATATAATTGATACCACATGTCCTTTTGTTACAAAAATCCATAAAATAGTAAAAAAGTACTATAAGAAAGGATATAATATAATTGTTATAGGTGATAAAAATCATCCAGAAGTTATTGGAATAAACGGATGGTGTGAAAATTCTGCAATAGTTATAAAAAATCTAGAAGAATTAAATAAAATAACTTTTGATAAAACAAAACAATACTGCGTAGTTGCACAAACGACTATAAATTTAGACTTATATAAACAAATAATAGATGTACTATCAAAAGAAATTGAAGGTGTATTATTTAATAATACAATATGTTCAGCAACGAAAGTTAGGCAAGAGGCAGCGAAAGAATTATCTAAAGAGGTAGATTGTATGATAGTTATAGGAGGTAAGCATAGTTCTAACACTCAAAAACTAGTTAATATATGTAAAGAAGTAGTTCCAACCTTTGCAATAGAAACTAAAGAAGATTTAAACTATGAATTACTAAAAGAATTTAAAGATATAGGTATTACAGCAGGAGCATCTACTCCAAATTGGATAATTGAAGATGTTGTAAGTTTT
>NZ_HG529295.1 GCF_000499525.1 Faecalimicrobium dakarense
ACCTATAGGTGCATACTTTTTTATAATTATATGTTATATTTATATAATTATCACTAAATAAGAATATATACAAGTTTATAGTTCATAATCTAAAATGAGGTATAGAATTAAGTTATTTATGTTATAAATCAGTTAGGAAAAAAATTTATTTTAAAAAATATATTGACAATGATAATGATTATCAAATATACTTATTGAGTAATAAAAAGGAGGTTAAGTCATGGAGATATTTATGTCATCAGCTGAAGAAGCATTTTTACACGTCGGATCTATGATTGGTTTTTTTATAGTATTATTTGGATATATAAATTATAAAACTAATGAAAACTTTACATATATCATAACTAAAAACAAAAAATTACAACCATTAATAGGAGCGTTAATAGGAGCTATACCAGGTTGCGGTGGTAGTTTGGCTATAATTCCATTATACATACAAGGAAAGCTTAGCTTTGGATCTATCGTAGCAAGTTTAATAGCAAGTATGGGAGATGCAGCATTTATATTAATTTCAGCAAATTTTAAAGTTTATTTAATAGTAACTATAGTTGGATTAATAACAGGTATTTTAACAGGATATATAGTTGATATATTTAATCTTGAAAGTGTATTAAATCTTAGAAAAAATAAAATAGAACCATTAACTAGAGGAACTTCATGTGGTTGTAATCATGGATTCTCTCACAAAAAACAAAAAGTTATTAAAAATCAAAACAGTAAAATATATAAATTTGCATATTTAATGACTCATAAAGTAGGATATAAAATATACTTAGTAATTCTTTTAGTAGGATTTGTCTTTATGACTGTAGCTCATTCAGGAATAGAAAATGAAATTGTTCATTCTATTCATGAACTTGAAGAGGTTTTAGCAATATTAGGTATATTATCATCTATAATTTATACTATGTGTTTTAAAATTGTATCTAATAGCTATAATATAGATAAAGATGATAGATCGTCACTTAAAAATATATTAATAAATGGAGTATCTGAGATTTCATTTATAATAACATGGATATTTATAGCCTACCTTGGATATGATTTTATAGTAATGTTACTAGGAGGAGAAGAATACATTGTTAATCTTGTTTTATATGCTGGAATAGGAAGTGTGTTTATAGGTGCATTACTTGGATTAATACCAGGGTGTGGAGTGCAAATACTGCTTATGTCATTTTATTTAAAAGGAAACTTACCATTAGGTGCTGTAATTGCAAACTCTATATCTCAAGATGGAGATGCTTTATTTCCTATTATAGCATTAGATAAAAAGTCAGCACTTTGGGCAAGCATAGTTACAACAATTCCAGCGATATTAGTTGGTATTATTGTTTATATAGTTACAGTATAATGAAAGGCTAATAGTTAACTATTAGCCTTTTATTATTTGAAATTAAATAGTATAAAGATTATTGTATATTTATATACTATTTAATTCTTTACTCATTTTACATAAAATAGTACATAATGTATTAATTTCATTACCTATTAAAATTTTATGATTTAATTTACAATCATTGCATCCATCTATGCAATTAGTCCCACTTATTATATCGTTTTTTTCCCCCCCCAGTCTTTTAAAATTTCAATAAATTCATTAATATCCATCTCTAACTCCTCCAAAATATATTCTCTATATTATTATATAATTAAGGTATATTCAAAGTCTCTAGGTATATATTGGTAGAGTAAAATATATAAAAACTTGATTACTTTTAATTAAAGATTTACAATATAATATACAGACTTATTATGAATTTTAGCATAGAAAGGAACCATAATGGACGAATATTATTATGAAAATTTATTAAATATAAAAACTATAGGAGATCAGAAATGGAGTAAAAATAATACACATTATCATCCTTATGAACCGACATTATATTCTGCACTTGAATATTTATTTGAAAGATATACATTAAAAAGCAGTGATCATGTAGTTGATTTTGGATGCGGAAAGGGTAGACTTAATTTTTATATAAACTATTTTTATAAATCAAATATAACAGGAATTGAAATGAATGAAATATTTTATTATGAAGCTTTAGAAAATAAAGCAAATTACCTAAAGAAAAATAAAAAGAGCTTATATAAAGTAAATTTTGAGTGTTGTTTAGCTCAAGATTATAAGATAAAACCATATGATAATAAATTTTATTTTTTTAATCCATTTTCTGTACAGATATTTACAAAAGTTGTTGAAAATATTTTGATATCATTTGAAGAAAACCCTAGAAATATAGAAATTATTTTATACTATCCATCAGAAGACTATATATATTATTTGGAGTATCTAAGCCCATTTGTATTATCAAAAGATATTATATTACCAAAATTAAATAAGAAAGATGAACGTGAAAGATTTGTTATTTATAAATTAAGCTATAAAAAC
>NZ_HG529296.1 GCF_000499525.1 Faecalimicrobium dakarense
CTTTAAAGACAATACAGGTTTTTATTTATAACTCAATAAAATACAAATCCAATAGAAAACTTTGGAAAAATAGGAATAATAGAGCCATTACTCGGAAAATTAATTATATGAATATAATATTGGTTTAAATAGATAAGGAGTAAATAATGTCTGATAAAAACAAACTATAATACAAAGCTCATTAGGTTCAGTATTTTCTGTATTTAGTGAAGATGAATTAAAAAAAATAACAGAAGATAAAAAACGAGTAATCGCTATATCTGGAAAAATTAATAATCCTGGGATAAGAGAGGTGCCAGAAGGAGCAACATTAGTTGATATAATAAACCTTGCAGGAGGACTATTAAATGACAAAGGATTTAAAGCAGCCCAGCTAGGTATACCATTTGGAGGATTTTTAAGTGAAGATAGTCTAGATAAAGTACTAGATTTTAAATTATTTCCTAAAGGAACAAGTAGAACGATAATTATTTTATCAGAAGAAGATTGTATAGTTCAGTATGCTAAATTTTATATAGACTTTTTACTTGGCAAACTTCAGGATAAATCATTTGAAAGTTACTCTATTGTAAAAACGGAAATAATTAGAATGTGGAAGATATTAGATAGAATAAGTAAGGGAAGAGGAAATATGCGTGATGTATATCTCTTAAGAGAACTTGCTACTAACGTTAAACATAGACTCAACCAAAGCCATAATATAATGGAAGAAATAATTGATAGATTCTATGATGAAATAGAAGAACATATAGAAGAAAATAGATGTTATTCATCACAATGTAATCATCTTATAAAATTGACTATAACAGATAAATGCATTGGGTGTGGTTCATGTAAAAGAGCTTGCCCTGTAGATTGTATTGAGGGTGAATTTAAAAAACATCATCATATAGATTACACTAGGTGTACTCATTGTGGACAATGCATAGCAGCTTGCCCTGTTAATGCAATAACTGCAGGAGATAATACATTTAAATTCCTTCGAGACTTAGCAACCCCAAATAAAGTTGTAATTACTCAAATGGCTCCTGCCGTAAGAGTGGCCATAGGTGAAGCTTTTGGGTTTGAGCCTGGAAGTAATGTAGAAAATAAAATTGCTGCAGCCTTAAGAAAATTAGGAGTAGATTATGTATTTGATACAACATGGGCAGCTGATTTAACAATAATGGAAGAAG
>NZ_HG529297.1 GCF_000499525.1 Faecalimicrobium dakarense
AGCAGAGCTTCAAGAAAGGCTTGAAAAGTACTTTGCAGGGGATACTAATGTAAAGTTACCAATACTAACATCTTGTTGTCCTGCGTGGGTTAAATTTATAGAACAAAACTATGGAGATATGTTAGATGTTCCATCATCAGCGAAATCACCAATGCAGATGTTTGCAACAGTTGCAAAAGATTTATGGGGAAAAGAACATGGGCTTGCAAGAGATCAAATCACATCAGTTGCAATTATGCCATGTATTGCTAAAAAATATGAAGCATCAAGACCAGAATTTTCAAGAGGACTTAATTATGATGTAGATTATGTAATTACAACTAGCGAACTTATAAGGATATTTAAAGATTCAAGTATAGATTTACAAGAAATTGAAGGTGAAGAAATTGATCAAGTTTTAGGAGAATACACAGGCGCAGGAATTATATTTGGCAGAACAGGAGGGGTTATAGAGGCTGCCACAAGAACAGCTATAGAAAAAATGACAGGGCAAAGATTAGATAATATAGAGTTTGATTGCCTTAGAGGGTGGGATAGCTTTAGAGCTTGTGAACTTGAGGTAGGAGATATAAAACTTAGGATAGGAGTTACTTATGGACTTAGAGAAGCTGGAAAAATGTTAGATAAAATAAGATCTGGAGAAGAATTTTTCCATGCTATAGAAATAATGGCTTGCGCTGGTGGATGTGTCGGTGGTGGTGGACAGCCTAAAGCTAGAAAAAGACAGGAAGTTTTAGAAAAAAGAGCAGAAGGTTTAAACTCAATAGATCGATCATTACCACTAAGAAGATCAAATGAAAATCCTGCAGTATTGGAAATATATGATAAATATTTAGATCACCCATTAAGTCATAAAGCACATGAACTTCTTCATACCAAATACTTTGTAAGAGTAAAAAAATAAATTATCAGAAATAAAAATGTAAAAATCAGTATGGTATATCACACTGATTTTTACATTTTTATTAAAATTTCAAAAATCCGAGTAGATATAAATAAAAACAAAATAGTATGAATAATTTATTAAATTAAAATAAATACTAAACCATTGAAAAATATAAAGCTATTTTATGTTTTAAAATTATCAAGCGGGGTATAAATAATTTGTGTTAATAAATTATCAAAATATCGGAGGTAACTATTATGAAAATTGTTGTTGTAGGATGTACACATGCAGGAACTGCTGCAGTTGTTAATATGAAAGAGCTTTATCCAGAAAGTAAAATTACTATATATGAAAAAAATAATAATATATCTTTCCTATCTTGTGGTATAGCATTAAATGTTGCAAACGTTGTTACAGAAACCGAAAAATTATTTTACAATTCACCAGAGAGCTTATCAGCTTCTGGTATAATAACAAATATGAAGCACGAAGTTTTAGATATAGACTTTGATAATAAAATTATTTTAGTTAAGAATTTATTAACTGGTGAAGAATTTAAAGATGATTACGATAAATTAGTTCTTACTTTAGGTTCATGGCCAATAGTTCCAAAATTTGAAGGTGGTCAATTAGAAAATATTGTATTATGTAAAAATTATGATCATGCTCAAGTTATAAATAAAAAATGTAAAGATGCTAAAAATGTTGTGGTAATAGGTGCAGGATATATTGGTGTAGAACTTGCAGAAGCATTTGAAATACAAGGTAAAAATGTTACATTAATAGATGCTGAAAATAGAATAATGGCAAAGTACTTAGATAAAGAATTTACTGATATAGCAGAGGCTGAATTTACTAAAAAAGGTGTTAATTTAGTACTTGGGCAAAAGGTGTCTAAATTCGAAGGAATTGATAATAAGGTATCAAAAGTTGTTACAGATAAAGAAGAATTTGAAGCAGACTTAGTGGTATTATGTATAGGATTTGCACCTAGTACTAAGTTAGTTCAAGGTAAACTAGATACTTTGCCTAATGGGGCTATAATAATAGATGATTATATGAGAACAAGTAAAAAGGATGTATTTGCAGCTGGCGATTGCTGTGTAGTTAATTTTAATCCAGCAAATGAAAAAAGATATATACCTTTAGCAACTAATGCAGTAAGAATGGGTACACTAGTTGCCAGAAATTTAATAAATCCTACTTTAAAGTATATGGGAACTCAGGGAACGTCTGGTATTAAAATATATGATTTATGTATAGCTTCAACTGGACTTACAGAAGAAGTTGCTAAAAATACAACAGATTTAAATGTAGGATCAGTAATAGCTAGTGATAATTATAGACCAGAATTTATGCCAACATTTGAAGAAGCTACTGTAAAATTAGTATTTGATAAAGATACTAGAAGAGTAATTGGTGGACAAATAATATCTCAAATAGACTTAACTCAATTTATGAATACATTATCAGTAGTGATACAAAATAATATGACTATAGAAGAATTAGCTATGACAGACTTTTTCTTCCAACCTCATTTTAATAAACCGTGGAGTTTATTAAACATAGCCGCTTTAAAAGCTTTATAAAAATAAAAACTCGAATGATTATAATATAGTTATTCGAGTTTTTTATTTTATAATTTTAAAATTAAACTATATATAATAGTTTTAATTAGTAATATAATTAAATTATAGGAATACATTACTAATATAAAGTTTAAGGATATTGGCAAAATAAAATATAAGGGTCATTAAAAAAGACATGGGTTTAAAAATTCATGTCTTAAATTTTATAAACTGCTTTATATAAATTATATAGAATACATTAAGAGAGGTATATAATATGAATAATTTTAGACTTTCTAAATTTAAAAATAAGATGCTTAATATTCATAGAACTATAGTATATAGCTATATAAAAGACCCTAAGATAAAAGGTGATATAGTTAAATATGGAAAAAGCCGCAGACAATATTATAAAGTATATAATCCAGATACTTCAAACAATATTACTATATTCTTTGTTCATGGAGGAGGATGGTGGCATGGAAATCCGTATTTATACAGTTCTGTAGGAAAGTATTTTTACAAAATGGGATATTCTTCGGTTATAGTAGGATATAGATTAGCACCATTTTATAGATACCCTTCTCAGATAGAAGACGTATTTACGGCATTAAAACATTATACGGAAAATACTATAAATGATAGCATTATAGTGTCGGGGTATTCAGCCGGAGGAGAATTATCTTCTCACTTAGTCTTTGATACTGATAGGCAGAAAAAATATAATATAAATAATAATAATCTAAAAGGGTTTATATCTATATCTGGCGTATTAGATTTTCTTAAATGTAAATCATCTTATTCAAAATTTTTAATTAAAAATTATATTTATGAAAAAGAAATTAAAGATACAAATCCGATAAATTTATTGGATAAAGAGGTTCATATACCGATTATGTGCATACATGGAGATAGTGATAGTCTTATAGATATAGAAAACTCTATATCTTTCGTAAATAAAGTACAAAATTTAGATAAAAATACTATACTAAAAATAATAAAAAAAGCTGAACATGAAGATACTATAGATATTATTAGAGGAAATGGAAATAAATATTCTAAATATATATTAGATTTTATAGAAAATATAGAGAGTCTAAAGCAAAAAGAAAGCTAAATCATAAAAACTTAGTAAAGTACATAAAATATTTTACTAAGTTTTTGTAATTTAAATATATAATGATTATTTTGGGAAGAATAGTAAGTAAGAAAGGGATAATTAAATGAATCAAATAAATAAAAACTACTTTGTAGATAATCTTAAAGTACTACTAATATTTCTAGTAGTATTTGGGCACCTAATAGAACGTTATATAAATACCAATGATACACTAATGGGAATGTATATGTTTATATATACATTTCATATGCCATTGTTTATATTTATATCTGGCTTTCTTTCTAAAAATATACATAAAAGCAAAAAATATTCTTCAAAAACTTATTAGTTCCATACATAGTTCTTAATGTTATATGGTATACCCTAGCTTACTTATATACAGGAGAAAAAAATTTACCAATAATATATCCAGGATGGACATTATGGTTTTTGCTTAGTTTATTTTTCTGGAGAATATCTCTTAAATATTTAATTAAAATAAAATATATACTTCCTATAAGTTTTGTGCTTGGCATAATAGTCGGATTGATTCCTAACGGATCTATCCTATCTTTTTCAAGAACCATATTTTTCTTACCATTTTTTTTATTAGGATACTACTGTGATTTTAATAAATTAGAAAAGTTAAATAAAATAAATGTATGGACTGCTTTACTTGGGGTAATTTTATTTATTGTATTAGGTCTTTACATTGCAGATAAAAATATATTAGACTATAGATTTTTATATGGATCTTATTCATATAAAGAACTTAATATGAATGTTTGGATAGGTATGGCTTATAGAATATTACTTTATATGAGTAGTATAGCATTAAGTTTATTTATATGTATATTAACACCTACTATAAAAACATTTTATAGCAATTTAGCAAAATCTACAATGTATGTATATGCATTTCATATATATGTTGTATTAATTATTTTTTATTTAATACCAACGTGGGATGAAAGTATTTTAACAAAGTGTATAATACTATTTAGCCCATTATTTGTTACTTACTTATTATCTAGTAAAATATTTGCAACTATTTATAAATTTATGTTTTCTTATTTTCATAAATTAATAAAATAAAAATTCTACACAAGTTTAAAAATTAAATAATATATTAATTATAAGCAAAGTAATAAAAAGACGTTAATTAGCATCTTTTTATTACTTTGTTTCTTGATAATAACTTAAATATAGTCTTTATATCATTTACATATATGACAATATTAAATATGCTATAGAGCTTAGATAATATTTTTCATATAAACTTTATATTTTTAAGTCACTCCATTGGAAGAAATTGCATTTCGATTAATTAAATAAAGTTTAACTCTAGAAAACTTTATTTAATTAATCGAATACGGGAATGAATACAAAAATTTCAAAAATGATAGTAAGAAGTAAAAATTTTTAGATGAGTTTTATGGAGAATGGAATTTTAAAGCATAAATTAATAACATAATCATGAATTTCTAATGTAGATTTAGTATATACTATTAAGTGCAGGGGTGATAATATGTATATATTAAACTTGGACACAAGAGAAAAAATAGAAGAATTTAATAAAGATTTTTACAACACAAAAGATTCTTATGTAATGCTTAGCACTCCTAATGAACTTAAATTATTAAAAGATATACTAAATATAGACGAAATAACTTTTAAAGATTGTCTTAACTTTGATGAAAACATAAAATTAGATTTATTTGATGATTATGATTTTTTAAGTGTAAATACTTTTCATTTAAATGGGGTTAATTCTGTTGTAGAAGAGGTAAATATTTATACTTCAGATAACTATATACTAGTAGTATCACAAGAAGAACACTATATATATTGCTTCGTGAAAACACTTATTTTAAATAATATAAAATTAGATGATGCACCACCAATTGTAAGTTTATTTAAAATAAATTACCTAATATTTAAAAATATCATAGTTCATGAATTTGAAAATTTAGAACAAATAGAGGATTTGATACTCGAAATAGAAGATGCTATGATGGATGGCAAAAAAGATGATTATATTTCTCAAATAAATTATGTGCGTTCAATAACTAGATCAGTAGTTAAAAATACTAGACCTCTTTTATATATAGGAGATAGAATTATAAAAGAAAACATAAGATACTTAAAATATTCAGATGTAAAAAAATATAATCTTGAAAACTTGCAAGGATTAGATTTTGGAATAGATAAACTATATGCATTTGCATTATCTACAAGAGAATTAGCAGATAAGCTTTTAGATATTTACTCTTCGCAAGTAGCTGAAAAAACTAATAATCTAATCACTAAACTTACAGTTTTGACTGCAATTTCAGCACCTCTTACTATAATTACAGGGATTTATGGTATGAACTTTAAACATATGCCTGAGTTAGAATTTTTATATGGCTATCCATTAACATTAGGCGTTATGACATGTATTATAGTCATTGGTATTCTTATTTTTAAATTTAATAAGTTATTATAAAAGGCATTTACTTAAAGTAAGTGCCTTTTATATATGCTTATATGTATATCTCTATTTATTTTAAGAGATAATCATAATATAATCTTTTAAGATAAGGAGAATACATATGAAATTGAATAATATAGATGTTTTATTTACAGAAGCTATGACACCTACTAAGTTCGTAAGACTATGCCCAAATATTGGACATACTTTAATTATAGATATTACTAAAAAAGATGTTTTATCAAAAGACATATCAAATATATATTCATGGGTAAACACCTTACTAAGAGTTGAATATGCAAAACAATGTAGAGTAAACCTATGTATACATGACTACGACAATGATGATAGAGAGACTTATGAAATACCTGAAATAGTTGATTATATAAAATATGTATTTGATAGAAGACCTGAATTATATTTTTTTCTAGATTTAGATTCAAAACGATTTGTTGTTGTATGTTATGCCTTAAAAAGATATATCTTAATAAATTCTATTCAAAAAGAAGTAATGTTAGATAAAAATAAAGTATTAGAATTTATTAAAAATGTAACTACTAAAATAAGTATGAATAATAAATTTAATTCTAGCGATGAATTGTATTTGTTATCAGATTTAAAATCTATAATACTATTAAAATAAGATCTATAATGAAATAATTCTATCTATCAATACGGTAATATATAGAAATAGAGTTACTTTATCTAAGTTATGGTATTATATTATTATAATTTAGAAAGGATAATTAAATATGGAAAAACTATATTATACAAATCAATACATAAAAGAATTTAGCGCAGAAATATTAGAAATATTAGAAATAGAAGATAAATATCATATACTATTAGATAAAACAGCCTTTTTCCCAGGTGGAGGAGGACAGTTTTGTGATTTAGGAACAATAGATGTTCATAGTATTTTAGATGTTTATGAAAAGGACAATAAGATTTATCATGTATTAGATAAAAAACCTATAAAAATACACAAAGTAAAATGTAAAATAGATTGGGATAGAAGAGAAGACGGAATGCACCAACATTTTGGACAACATGTATTATCAGGAAGCTTTTATAAATTATTTAATGCTAATACAAGTGCTTTTCATTTAGGTAAAGATATAAGTACAGTAGATATTAATGGCCATCTAACTGAAGAACAAATAAAAGCTGCAGAACTATATGCTAATGAAAATGATAAGTG
>NZ_HG529298.1 GCF_000499525.1 Faecalimicrobium dakarense
ATATGGATAAGAAGAGATCTACCAGAAACAGCTGATGAAATAAGAATTCTTAAAGTAGGAGATTTAGATTCTAATGCTTGCTGTGGAGTTCATCCAAAATCAACACTAGACCTTAAAATGATAAAAATAAAAAAATGGGAAAAAAATAAAGAAGCTACTAGAATTGAATTTTTGGCAGGTAAAAGAGCTATAAAATATTCTTTACAAAGAGATGATTACTTAACTAACATATGCAGATATTTAAGCTCAAATGAAGAAGAGGCTGTAAATAGTGTAAGAAAATTAAAAGAAAAAATCGAAGAAAGCATAAATCTTAATAGAAAACTTGAAGAAACCGTAGCTAGCTATGAAATTAAAGAAATGATAGATTCTAGCCAAAAGATAAAGAATATATCTGTAGTTAATAAAATTTACACTAATGAAAATTTGAAATATATATCTAGAGTAGCTTCTAAAATAACAGAATCAGAAAATACTATTGCATTACTTGCATTGAAAAATGGTGATAAAGTAAATGTAATTTTTTCAGCAGCTAAAAATCTAACAAATATAAGTATGAATAATTTATTAAAAGATGCTCTTACCTTAGTAGATGGTCGAGGAGGGGGGAACCTTCACTTAGCTCAAGGAGGAGGAAAAAACAATGGTAATTTAGAGTCTGTTTTAAATTACGCATTTTCTAAGTTAGAAAAATCTATGTAAATAATTATAAATTTTTAATAAATAACCTATATAAAAATAATAACTTATTCAAGTCTATTAATTTATATAGGTTGTTTTATATTATATAGTTAATTTATTCATAAAAAGTATCATGTCTGCTTTATGTTAAATGTAATAATTTAGAGTGATTAATGGTCTGCTTCATTAAGCCAGCAAATAATCTTTCGTCTCTAAGAAAAACTTATGTTATTTAAATTTTAAAATATTTGTTAATAAACCAATATCTTCTAAATAGTAAGTAATTAAAATATATAAGTTTACATAATTTTATTATTTAAAACCATATTGATTGAATTTGAATTAACTTCTTTTAGAATTAATTTAAATCAATTGTAATCAAGTTTGTATTTTTACAATGGAATAACCTTATTCATATTTTATATATGCCTTAAAACTCAAAATAGTAGATTGATTTTTAAGAGGAATTTTGGAGATTTAAAATACTATGATACAATTATAAATATAAAGATAGTGGAGGTAATAATGTTTATAAATACTAATGATAATATAAATTTATATGTAAATGAAAAAGGTAGTGGTATTCCTTGTATTTATATACATGGAGGTCCGGGCTCATGGAGCAAAGATTTTGAATTATTTTGTGGAGTTTATTTGGAAAAAAATTTACGTATGATATACATGGACCAAAGAGGTTGTGGAAGATCCGGAGGAAATGGAAGTATAAATTATTCTATTAGCGCTCTAGTAAAAGATATTGAAACTGTAAGAAAAGAGCTAAGTCTTGATAAAGTCATTTTATTATCGCATTCTTTTGGAGGTATAATAGCTGTAAATTACGCTTATAAATATCCGCAAAATATAAAAAGCCTTATATTATTAAATTCAACACTTAATTTAGAAGATTCTCTTTTTAGTCAAATTGAATATGGGTGTGATTTGTTAAATTATGATTTAGATAAATATACAGGTCACCCTATAATAAAAACTTGGAGAGAGATATCTTACAAGCTTATTCAAAAGGATTTATATTATAAGTTGCAATATAAAGAATATGAAAATTTCTTAAGAATGAACGTTGTAGATGAGGATTTCGAAAATCACTCTATGTCAAGACAAGCTTTTGATAATGAAGAGTATTTTAAAAATTACTATTATATTACTAAATATATAAAAGTAAAGACTCTTATAATTTCTGGCGATCAAGATTATGCAATCGGAATTAAGCATCACATTAATTTTAAGTTTGAAAATTATATATTAAAGAATATAAAAGGTAAACATACACCTTATTTAGAAGATACCTTTGAATTAGTAAAAATTATTAAAAATTTTATATCAAAATTATAATCTTACAATACAAAAGATGGAGTCGATATAATTAAATTATGTCAACTTCATCTTTTTCATTATATAAAACATAAATCAGCTTAAAATTTATACTCATATTATTATTTTTATGATTCAATAATTCACAATCAAACCTTTTAGTTTACATAATTTAGTTATAGTAACTGCTTTTATGTTAAATTTAATTCTACGCTATGAAAATGGGTTATTTCGGTTTTTAAGCGATTTTAAACTTTTTAAATATAATTAATTGCAAAAATAAATAAAACCTCTTAAAACTCAATTTAAAAGGTTGGTTTTTTCTGATTTTACCCTAATTTAAATAGAGTTTCTGATATCTTGTCACTAGCTTCAGAATCCATTTCTTTAAGTGCATGAGCATAAATATTTAATGTTGTATTAATATTTGAATGCCCAACTCTTTCTGATATTACTTTGATAGGGACTTTAGAATTTATTAACAAAGTTACATGTGAATGTCTAAGATCATGAAATCTTATATGTTCTAGATTATTTTCCTTTAGAAAGCGGTTGAATTTTTTGCTCATAACATCTTGAGCTATTGGTTGCTCGTTTTTATCGAAGAATAGTAAATTTGAACTATTCTTAATTTCTCCTCTTAACTTAGCTTCTAATTGTTTCTTTTTATGTTCTTTTAGTAATATTATTATCTCGTTTGGCGCTGAAATTGTCCTTTCTGAACTTTCGGTTTTAGGACTTTTTAGTATAACTGAACCGTTATTTCTTACTGTAATTTTATCTATTGTTATGGTATTCTCGCTAAAGTTTATATTATCCCATGTAAGACCTAATATTTCTGATATTCTAAGACCTAATCCGCTGGCTAAAAATATATGCAATTCTAATGGTGTTCCTTTACAAATTTGAAGTAAATTGACCATGTTTTCTTTATTATATATATTGTTTTTAAATTTTCTAACTCTTGGAATTTCTATACAATCTACTACATTTTCCCTTATTAACCTTAATCGATACGCTTTTTTTAGTGCTAAATTTAAAATATTTATATGTATTTTTATAGTCTGTGGAGTTAGTACTCCTACTAAATCATCAACATAATTTTGTATATGGATAGGTTTTAGTTCTTCTAGTTTATACTTTCCTAGGAGTGGTATTAGGTATTTTTTGCAAATTCTAAGGTAGCAATTATAAGTGGTTATCGATAAATTAATTTTATATTTTTCTAAAAAGTCCACTAAAAAAGACTCAACATTTATGGTATTTGGTAGTGTTAATTCATCATTAAAAATGCTATCTTTTAACTCATTTAACTTCTTAGATGCATCTCTTTTTTTTTCAAAAGACCCCATATTCTTTTGTACTTTTTTACCTGTTTCTTTATCTTTATATTCTAAATAAACGATGTAGTTTTTACTTCTTTTTCTTATAAATGCGAAACTCATTACATTCCTCCAATATATTACAATTATATATTTATTATATCATAATATTATAAATATATAATAAAAATATCTGACATAAAACTGACATAAATTTTATTTTTCTACATATACATATTGCAAATACTAAGTTTTATATTTTTGGCATAAAATTATATATTTTATGTCTTTTGCGAACCGTTGTTAATTGTATAGCATAAATTATATAGATAATATATATACAATTTATTAAAGGGGACATAATTATGTATGACTCTAACTATAGTAATATGAAAATATTAGAAACAAAAAGATGCATTCTAAGGCCAGTAACATTAAATGATTCTAAAGATTTATTTAATTATTATAAAGAAGATATCGTCGTAAAGTATCTTCCATTTAAAAAGCACAAAAGCATAAAAGATACAGAAAGATTTATAAAATTATTTTTCTTTAAAAACTATAATGAAGGAAAAATAGGACACTATGTAATTGTTTTAAAAAGAGAAAATAGAGTGATAGGTAATGTTGGATTTAATAATATATCTCCTAATTCAAAAGAAGGCGAAATGGGTATCTGTATAAACCCTAGCTATTGGGGTGAACATTTATCTACCGAGTTAGCCGCCGAGATGCTAAGATACGGTTTTGAAAATTTAAATTTAAATAAAATTATAGCTATTACATTTGAAGATAATAAGTACTCTAAAAAACCATTAGAAGTTTTAGGATTTGATTACATCGGGAAATTTAGAAAAAAATTCCCTTCTAACAAATTAGGAACATACACAGTTTGCCATAAATACCAAATGCTTAAAAGTGACTATATAAAAAAGGGATGATTCTATTTGTGCGAAAAAAATAATGATAGTTGGATAAGTAAAGACCTAATGTATGCTATAGCTAAATCATGTAATAAAGAGCTATCTCAAATAACTAAAGATTATTTAAGGACATTAAAAGAAATAGATTTATCAGAAAGAGGAATATATGATTTAGCAGGGATACAATATGCTAGTAATTTGGAGAATCTTAATTTGAATAAAAATGAAATTGTAGATGCTGATTTATTAAAAAATTTGATTAGACTAAATAATTTGGAACTTAGTGAAAATAGAATAGAAGATATTTCGTTTCTACCTAGCTTAAAGAGACTTAAAAGCATAGGTTTAGATAGCAATAATATATCTAAAGTTCCAAACCTTGAAAACTTAAGGTATTTAAATTTGATAAATATATCAGATAATAAAATAAGTGATTTATCTTTTATAGATAGTTTGCATCGCAAAAATGTAAAAGTGATAGCTATTGAACAGTTAATTTTATTAGAGTCTATATCAATAAATTTTGGAGAAGATATCACCTTTAAAACTCCAGTACGATGGGATAAAGAAACAGAGGTATTATTTGATAATATACAGATTACAGGTGAATATGATTATATAAAAACAGATAAAAGGCCTTCTTTACTATATTCTATATCTGAAATTCTAGTAAAGAATATTATCTCAGATTGCTTGATAAAAGCTGAATTTTATCATGAAGTACCATTTTTAAAGTCAGGAACTTTAAGCGGAATACTAATTCAGCCTATATTAATTAA
>NZ_HG529299.1 GCF_000499525.1 Faecalimicrobium dakarense
CTTAAGCCACTTTTTTATTTAAGCATTACCATTTCCTAATTCTTTAAACCCTTCTCCTAGTACTTCATGAACTGTGCTAACTATTATAAAAGCATTCGGATCTGTAGCTTTAACTAACTTTTTAAATACACTTCTTGATTTCTAGATATTATCACAAGTAAAACTTGTTTTTTATCATCAGTATATCCACCCCTACCATCAAGTATAGTTAAGCCTCTATCTAATTCATTGGTTATAACTTCTCTTAATTCATCAGACTTATTAGAAATTATCATAAATTCTTTAGAAAAATCAAATCCTTCCATTATAGCATCTGCAACTTTAACTATTACATAAAGCGATATAGCAGAGTATAGCGCAGTTTCTATATTTTTATTTACAATACCAGAAGATACAACTACAACACCATCTAAGCACATCATGAATTTAGTCGCCTTTATACCAGGAAACTTTTTACTCAATATTAAAGCTATTAAATCAGTTCCCCCTGTAGAACCATCGACTCTAAATACAATACCAATACCTAAGCCTACTAATATTGCACCTGATATAGAAGATAATAAAAGATCACTTGTTGGTAAAACTTCAGCAAAAGATGAAGTTATATTTACCATAAAAGAGAATAGCACTGTTCCGATTAATGTTTTTACAGAATTTTTAGTACCCAGTATTTTAAAAGCTAATATTACCAAAGGAATACCTATAATTAACATTATATTAGACACAGATATACCTGTGACTTTATTAAGCACTACAGACATACCACTAAGACCTCCAGGAGCAATCGTGTAAGGTTTAAAAAACATGTTAATACCTATACTCATAGATATACATCCCACTAATAAACCAAGCCCTTCTGTCAAAATAGCCGAAAATTTAGTTTCGTCTTTTTTCATATTTTATAATTCCCTCCCTAAGTTGTTATAAGTTTTATAATCTCATTACAAAATAATATTATATCATAAAATAATTGTACAAACTAAAGAAATAAACTGACTCTATTAAAACTAATAATGTTTACAATATAAAAATAAGGGTAAAATATGAATACATTAAAAATGTATTTAATAATGATTACTACATAGTAATTACATACATTTTATGTTAAATTTAGTATTATTAGTAAAAATCAATTGATTATATGTATCATTAAAGTATATAATATATATAAATTCAACAAAATTTGAAAGGGAGCGATTATTATGAAGATCACATTACCAGAAACAGCGATAAATACTTTAAAAGACATTTTAAATGATAACCAAGATAAACCTAAAGGAATAAGAGTTTATTTTGCAGGTAATGGATGTAGCGGCCCATCGTTTGGTATAGCTTTAGATGAGCAAAATCCTGATGATTTAGAATTTGATATAGAAGGTTTACACTTCATAATGAGTAATGAAGACTATGCTACATACGGTGATATAGTCATAGAAGATACTGGTTATGGATTTATGGTTAGACCCGAAAACATTCAACCTGGTGGCGGATGTGGCGGAGGGTGCTCAGGCTGCGGACACTAGAATTATTAATTCACAATTAAAGAAGCTTTATAATTTACATAAAGCTTCTTTAAGATAAATATATAACTTGAAAGGAAATGATTAAATGAAGGTTACTTTACCACAAACAGCGATTGATACGCTAAAAGATATCTTAAAAGATAATCAAGATAGACCTAAGAATATAAGAGTTTATTTCGCAGGTATAGGATGAGGCGGTCCATCATTTGGAATTGCTCTGGATGAGCAAAAGGCTGACGATTTAGAATACAATGTAGAAGGTTTACATTTTATAATGAGTAATGAAGATTATACTAAATATGGAAATATAGTTATAGAAGATACTGGCTACGGATTTAAAGTAGGACCAGAAAATATACAAGATGAAGGTGGATGCGGCGGAGGATGCTCTGGCTGCGGGCACTAAAATTAAAAGAGTATTAGCTTTAAGCTAGTACTCTTTATTTTTTTCTAAAGTTAGGTATAATTAGACTTTAATAAATTATAAGGAGTACTGACATGAGAAGAAGAAAAATAAAAGGTGCAGATGAGAAGTTATTAAGTTATAAAGATTATGTTCTTAGGGATGATATAGACAAACTTAAAGGTAAATGGAATCTTAAGTTTAAAAATGATAATCCAATATATGTGGAATTTGGTACTGGGCGCGGAAAATTTATAACTACTCTAGCTAAGCAAAATCCCGATATAAATTATATAGCTTTTGAAATAAAGGAAGAAGTTCTTATAAAAGGAGTAGAAAAAGCCAATGAGTATGGTTTAAATAATATTTTATTTGCTTGGGCAAATGTTTCTAATGTATTAGATTATTTTGAGGAAAATGAATTAAGTAGGATATATGTTAACTTCTGTGATCCATGGCCAAAAGCTAGATGGGCTAAGAGAAGATTAACTCATACTAATTTTTTAAATAAATATAGGACTCTGCT
>NZ_HG529300.1 GCF_000499525.1 Faecalimicrobium dakarense
TAAATAAATATAGGACTCTGCTTAAAAATGATGGAGAACTTCATTTTAAGACTGATAATGAAGGCTTATTTGAATTCACTTTAAATGAAATATCATCTAACGACTGGATTTTTAAAAATATATCTTTAGATTTAGCTAATAGTGAATTTGAAAATGTTACAACTGAGTATGAAGATAAGTTTATGTCTTATGGAATGAAAATATTCAGATGCGAAGCTAAAATTCGTAAATAATAATAAAAGGTTGTGAATTATCACAACCTTTTGTTATTATTTACGAATTTATTAAAATATACCATTTTTCCTTTTTGTAACATATATTCCTATTATAACTACTAATGAATATAATGAATATAGTGTTATTTTTATTATTTCTGTGTTAACTCCAAATAGTTTTATTGACTCACTTGATTCTGGTAATATAACTATTAATGCTGATATTAAAATAAGTATTGGATTTATAACGATTTGTTTATCAGTTCTTAAAATCATTATTTTACCAACCCAAACTATCGATAAAATAAAAAATAAAATTTTAAGTACAAACTCCATGGTGTCTAACATAATCAAAGCTCCCCTTCAGTGGATTTAATATAATTATTTCCATATCAATCATATTTAATCAAATATAAAATAAAAACTTAATTGCTACAAATTAAATTATAATTCTTTTTATAGAAAAAATAAATAAAATTATATTAAGATGGTAACTTATAATTTAAGTTTTGAATAAATTATTCTAAAATGTATATATTATTAGTATAAATAATATATTATCTGGTATTAAAAAAGGATTTTTATATAGATTTATATAATTCTATAAATAATAAATTATTAAAAAGGAGATTGATATGTGCTTATATAACTATAATAATAAAATACAAACCAACCAACCTGTGACTAACGAGGAGTACGATTTACTTAATAAAATATATCAATGTATAGCATCTAATGACAATGAAAACGCTAAACTATTAACTTCTCAATTAATAGATTTACAATCTTCAAAAGAAAGTATAGATACGTTACAAGACGCTATTAATAATTTACATTAAAAAAGCTTCTATAATAAGAAGCTTT
>NZ_HG529301.1 GCF_000499525.1 Faecalimicrobium dakarense
GAAGCTTTTTTAATGTAAATTATTAATTTAAAAGAAATATTTGAGCCTTAAGTAGCATAAGAATGTTATATATGTACTTTAGGGGTGATACAATGAATTTAAGGTTCGCAAATTGGTATACACAAGCACTAGGTGCCACACTTGGAATAATTGCCTGTATATATGCATATCTAAATGGATTTATGTTTGTATATGGTAATATAGACAATTACTTTGATTTCCTAGGGTTTGACGGCATCATTTCTAGTTATATTTTAACACCTTTATGCATTTTAACTTTGGTACTAGCTATTATAAAAGCTTATAAGCCAAGTATAAAAATTTTCAATATGCAATTGGATAATATAAATATATTTTTTATTGTTACTACAGTAATAGTAGGATTTATGGGTGCTAAAATATACTTCACTATACCAGCTCTACTTATAACTTTTAATTTATTTAGTTATAAACTAGAGGATAAAATATTTGATATTAAAGCTATAGGAGAGGATTCTACCGAAAAAAAGTGCTACTTTTAACCATCAAGAACAAATGTTCGCCGTGAAAAAAACTAGCACTTTAGAAGAAAACAATAGTTTACCTATTAATCTAGAAAACAATATTGAAAGCAAAGCAATTGAAAGAAATATTAGAATAGCTATGGCAAAGAAAGAGATGGCTATAGATCTATTAAATAAAAATGCTAATATTGATTTTATTACAGAAATAACTGGATTAAAAACAAATGAAATAGAAGAAATTAGAAAAGAAATTAAAAATTAAGTTGAAATTTAAAAACTTAATATCTATAATTATCTCAAAGATATTAAAGTAATTCATTTTGATTATAGCATCAATAGCGTATCAATAGCTCGGTTAGTTGAGTTACTTTAAAAAAGTGTTGATGATTTCATCAACACTTTTTTTATTGAAAAATATAGGGTAGTGGGAAATTTTGTTTACAAAATCTTTTTTTGTGATATAATATTAGTACCAGGTAATAATACAAGGGGGTAACACAAATGAATATGAATGAAATTAAAGATTTATTAAAAGTTATAGACCAAACTAATTTGGAATATGTGAAACTTGAAAGTAGCGAATTAAAGCTTGAAGTATCAAAACAAGTTAATTCTATCAATCAAAATTCTTTAGGTGTAAGAGAAAGTTCTGAAGAAGATATAATACCTAAAGCTTATGAATATATTGAGAAAAACATTAATAATGATGATAATTTAATTGTAATAGAAGCTCCTTTGATGGGAACGTATTATTCATCTCCAAGCCCTGAAGCAGATATATTTGTAAAGGTAGGAGATGTAGTAAGCGAAGGTGATACTTTGTGTATCCTCGAAGCTATGAAGCTTATGAATGAAATTACAAGTGATATAGATGGTGAAATAATAGAAGTTTTAGCCAAAAATGAAGAATTAGTGGAGTATAACCAACCTCTATTTAAAATAAAACCACTATAGGTAGGAGGTATTTAATATGATAAAGAAAATACTAGTAGCAAATAGAGGAGATATAGCCGTTAGAATAATTAGAACATGTAAAGAACTAGATATAAAAACAGTAGCTATATATTCTGATGTTGACAAAGATTGTTTTCATAGATACATAGCAGATGAGTCTATATGTATAGGCCCAAATAACATAAGTAAAAGTTATAACAATATAGATAATATAATATATCTTGCTCTTAAGCTTAATTGTGATGCAATACATCCAGGATTTGGCTTTTTATCTGAAAATGCAGAATTTGCTAGAAAATGTGAAGAGAATGGAATTATATTAATAGGCCCTAAAATGGAGCAGATGGTTTTAATGGGTGATAAATCTAAAGCTCGTGAAACTATGATGAATTTAGGCATACCTGTTGTTCCTGGATCAAGTGGTGTTTTAAGTAACAAAGAGGAGGCTTTATCTCTTGCTAATAAAATTGGATATCCAGTTATAATAAAAGCATCTAATGGTGGCGGTGGAAAGGGTATGAGAATCGTTACTTGTGAAGACGATTTGTTTTCAAGCTTTGATATGGCAAGTTCTGAAGCTTTAGCTGCTTTTTCAAGTAGTGATTTATATATGGAAAAATTTATAGAAAATCCTAGACATATAGAAGTCCAAGTATTTGGAGATGCCTTTGGAAATGCCATACATTTAGGAGGAAGAGATTGCTCTATGCAAAGACGAAATCAAAAAGTTTTAGAAGAATCTCTTAGTGGCTACCTAAATGAAAAAGAAAAGGATCATTTATATAAAACAGCGATAGATATTGTTAAGGGAATAGGTTATTTAGGAGCAGGAACGATTGAATTTATAGTAGATAAAAATAAAAAGTTTTATTTTATAGAAATGAATACAAGAATACAAGTTGAACATCCAGTAACAGAGATGATTACAGGAATAGATCTTATAGATCTTCAAATTTTAATTGCAAATAATCAAGCTATACCTTTTAATCAAAATGATATCACTTTTAGAGGACACGCTATTGAATGTAGAATAAATGCTGAAAATCCATCTTTAAATTTTAAACCTTGCCCAGGTAAAATAGAATCAATAAACATACCTGGTGGTTTCGGAGTTAGATTTGATACATTTATATATACAGGATATACAATACCACCTATTTACGATTCAATGATAGGAAAACTTATATGCTGGGCTGAGGATAGAGATCAGTGTATAAAGAAAATGAATAGAGCTTTAGATGAAATAATAATAGAAGGTATAAATACTAATACAGAATTTCAAAAAATGCTTATAAATTGCACTGAATTTATAGAAGATAAACATCACACTAAGTTTATAGAAAAAGAATTTGTATTAGAAGTAGCCAGTACAGTATAAATGCAATGTATAGATTTTAAAATTATATATACATTTCTAAAGGGAGTTAATAAATTATGATAAAGAAGTTTTTGTCGCCAAAAGAATCTAAATACGTTACAGTTCCTTTAAATAATAACTTTAAAGAAAATAGTGTAGATGATAGATTTTGGATTTATTGTAAAGGATGTAATGATCATGTATTCAGAAAAGATATCGAAGAAAATTTAAATATATGTCCAAAGTGTTCAAGACACTATAAATTTAAAGCTCGTGATAGAGTAAATTTATTATCTGATAAAGGTAGTTTTAATGAATTTCAATTTAATATAGATGTTCAAGATCCACTAAGCTTTCCAAAATATATAGATAAATTAAACTTATACAAAGAAAAAACTAAAGAAGACGAAGCAGTTATTTGTGGTGTTTGCGAGATTAATAAAATTAAAAGTGTAATTTGTGTGATGAATCCTGACTTTATGATGGGAAGTATGGGATCTATCGTTGGAGATAAGATTACATATTCAATAGAATATGCAGCTGATAATAATCTACCTATAATCATTTGTAGCGCCTCAGGAGGGGCTAGAATGCAAGAAGGAATGGTTTCTCTTATACAGATGGCTAAAACGTCTCAGGCACTTTCTAAATTAGAAAAAAAGTCTCTTCCGTATATATCTGTATTAACAGATCCTACTACAGGTGGAGTAACTGCTAGCTTTGCCATGCTTGGAGATATTATAATTTCAGAACCAAATACTTTAATTGGGTTTGCAGGTCCAAGGGTTATAGAACAAACTATAAACCAAAAACTTCCAGAAGGATTTCAAACATCAGAATTTTTATTAGAACATGGTTTTATTGATATGATAATAAATAGAGTAGAGATGAAAGAAACGATATATAAAATTTTATCTCTACATTTATAGTTTAAAAAGTTAACCTGAATAAGGAGGAAATAAGTTGTCTACAATAGCTCTTAATGTAAAAGATAAGATTTATAATTTAGAAGAGGATATAAAGAAGCTTAGATTTATATCTTCTTCTAATGATATAGACTTAAGTGATAAAATAAAAAGCTTAGAAGATAAGCTTCTTCAAATTAAAAACGAAATTAGAGTAGAAATCTCACCATATGAAAAAGTAACTTTAAGTAGAGATATTAAAAGGCCTACTACAAAAGACTATATTAATAATATTTGTTCTGATTTTTTTGAACTTCATGGTGATAGATTGTATAAAGATGACCCATCAATCATAGCTGGAATTGGTAAAATAGATAGATTTAATGTTACAATAGTAGGGCATCAAAAAGGAAATGATGTTAAAGAAAACATAAAACGAAATTTTGGAATGCCACATCCAGAAGGGTATCGAAAAGCACTTAGACTTATGAGGCAAGCTGAGAAGTTTAGTAGGCCTATTATAACTTTCATCGATACACCAGGAGCATTCTGTGGTCTAGAAGCTGAGGAACGTGGTCAAGGTGAAGCAATTGCTAGAAATTTACTAGAAATGAGTAAATTATCTGTCCCAATAATCTGTTTTGTTATTGGAGAAGGGGGAAGTGGAGGAGCTTTAGGTATCGGAGTAGGCAATGAAGTATGCATGCTAGAGCACTCAGTTTATTCTGTAATATCTCCTGAAGGATTATCTAGCATTCTATTTAAAGATGCTTCTAAATCTAAAGAAGCAAGTGAAGTAATGAAACTTACTAGCAAAGACTTATATGACCTTGAAATAATTGATAAAATTATCAAAGAGCCTTTTAATGGAGCTCAAGAGAACGTAGAGTATGTATCAAAAGATATAAAGAAATTTATCATAGACAGATTAAATCACTATGAGAAGCTTAGCAAAGAAGAGATCATCGAATTAAGATATAATAAATTTAGAAAAATAGGAAAATGTCTATCATAAAATACAAGAGCGCAAAAGAATTTAGAAGTACAATATTAAATTCTATTGCGCTTTTTATATTTTAGTTAAATATTAACATTAATACTTTATATTCTATTGGTTAATCTAAATATAAAATAACATTATAATAGGAGGATATTTATGCAACTAAGAAGAGCAGCAGAAATAGTTAATTCAGAAGATAAGAATGTTATAGTTTATTATAAACAAAATCCAGTAACTATAGAAAGTGTTGATAATAACATAGGTACAGCTTATGTAAAATCTTTACATGGAAATACGAGATTTGAAGTTGATTTAGAACAATTAAGTGAAATGTATAAGTAATTCATTAAAAATATTTTAATTATTTTAGAATAAAATGTCGAAAATATACCCAATATCTAAATATGCATGCAAAATCAGATATTGGGTATATTTTTATATTCATAATATATAAAATATGCATGCATACAGCCGCACAGTAAATGAAGTAGTAGTAAGTTTATAAAGACTAGTTATATTTTGAATTAAAATCTAACTAGTCTTTAAATGTATATTTTAGGTATAGTTATAAAAATAAAGATATTTTTCTTACGCATATATAAATTTATACCTTTTCACATTCACATAACATATATGGTATTTCATATACACGATTATTTACTCTGTTACATAAATTTATTTTTATATTTTTAAACCATCTATCTAATTTATATATATTAACAATTTACTTTCTTTTACAATATAAAATATATCAGTGTACTAATTTTAACTACATTCTACAACTTATCTATTATAACTATAACCACTATAATGAACTAAAAACATATTCTAATAATACCATTAATTCATACTAATAAAAAACTTACAAAATACATTTTAAGGTATAGTTGAAACCCTATAACCTATATGGTATTTTATACTTATATAAAGTTATATTTGGAGGTAAATTTTGAGCGATAAAAAATTATAAAAATACATAATAAATCTGATAAACCTGATAACATAGTTATTCGTGATAATAATATTATAGAAAGATGTATAACAGTTGAAAATAATCTTCCTAAGTTCATGAAAGATTACTGTATATATTTAAAAGGATCTGTAGCTGTTTCTACTAGACTAGCCTATTTGGAAGATATTCATTTCTTTTGTTCTTATTTAATAGAAATGCAAGAACTAACTATTGCTAAAGAAATAAAGGATATTACTCAGGATGAATTTAACAGTATTAAGGCTAGAGATATAAATCTATTTTTAGGTGATTATTGTTCTAGATACTATAAGCAAACAGAGAGAAATACATTAGTTTTTGAAAATAATAATCGTGCATTAGCCAGAAAAAAAATCATCTATCTCTACCCTTTTTAAATTTCTTTATAGGAATGATCAGTTAGATAATAATATAACTGATGGATTTAATCCTATTAAGCTTCCAAAGCCTCAACCTGATGCTATAAAACGTCTTGAAATTGATGAAGTTGCAAAAATGTTGGATGCTGTTGAAAGTGGCGAAGGTTTAACAGATAAAGAAAAAATCTATTGGAGAAAAACTAAGCTTCGAGATAAAGCGATATTAGCCTTATTCGTTACTTATGGGTTAAGACTTAATGAGCTTCGTGAACTTAATATTTCATCGTTTAACTTTTCTAGAGGTGAGTTTAAAATTTATAGAAAAAGAGGTAAAGAAGTTTTAATGCCTATTAACCATACATGTGAATTAGTAATTAAAGATTATATATATAATGAGCGACCTCAAAGCGAAATTCTTAGCGAAGAAAATAAAGATGCTCTATTTTTATCATTGCAAAATAAACGTCTTAATCCAAAGGCTATCAGACAATTGGTAAAAAAATATACATCTATTTCTATGGATACAACAAGAGATGGTGGTTATAGTCCTCACAAGCTTCGTGCTACAGCTGCAACTAGTTTAATTCAAAATGGATTTTCTATTTACGATGTTCAAAATCTACTTGATCATGATAATGTAACTACTACTCAATTATACGCCGCACATAAAAAACATGTTAAACGTGATATCGTTAATAATTTTGAATGGATTGATGATAATGATCAAAGTACCAATGAAATAAAAGTAGAAATTGAACGTAACATATAATATTTTAATTTCAAGAACAAACGTTTGTATAAAAAAACTTATTGTGCTACAATATAGGTATATTATATTAATAAGGTATTCATCTACTCTTATTAAACTACATCAAGTTTAGAAAGGAGTGATTTTATGTATTTAGATTTAAGTAGTAAACAAATAGCTATATTAGAATTTATTAAAGAACAAATAACGCTAAAAGGTTATCCACCTTCAGTTCGTGAAATGTGTGTTGCGGTTGGTCTTAAGTCAACATCAACAGTTCACTCTCATATGAATAAATTAGAAAAATTAGGATATATAAGGCGTGATCCAACTAAGCCAAGAGCTATAGAAGTTCTAGATTCTAATAAGTCAGACTCTGAAAATGGTCTTAACCAAGAAATACTTCATCTACCTTTAGTTGGACAAGTAACAGCTGGTACTCCAATATTAGCTAGACAGAATATAGAAGAGTACATTCCTCTACCTGCCAACTTAGTCAAAGGAACTGATAACTTTGTGCTAAAAGTTAAAGGTGACAGTATGATAAATGCAGGTATATTAAATGGAGACTATGTCGTAGTTGATAAAAAATCTACTGCATCTAACTCTCAAATAGTCGTAGCACTTATACATAATGAGTACGCTACTGTAAAAAGATTTTTTAAAGAAGATAATATAATAAAACTTAAGCCTGAGAATGATTTTATGGAGCCTATGATATTAAACTCTAAAGATGTTGAATTAGTAGGTATCGTAACAGGTGTGTTTAGAGTAATATAAAAAAGATATGGATATCCATATCTTTTTTACTTAATACATTTATTTAAAAACAGTAAACATATAACTTAGCATAAAAGCTGATATTCCAGCAAATATAAAAGTACTTCCTGTATTTTTAGACTTCTCTAAGTCTTTCCTTTGTTTATCTGTTAAACTTTCTTTTTTTAATAGAATTTTTATACGAAGTCCTTAAAATAATTCCTAATACTATAAAAAACAGTGATAAAATCTTTAACATAGTAATCTCCTCTATTTCTAAAGTTCATAATTGTCTATGTATATTATGATTAATAAGAACTTTAAGTATTATTAAGCTAACTCTAAAGCAATCTCCATCATTTTAGTAAATGCTACTTGTCTATCATGAGCAGAGCATTCTTCTCCTGTAAATGGACAATCTGAGATTGTAAGTATAGCTAAAGCATTAACACCAGCTCTAGCAGCATTCATATAAAGTCCTGCTGCTTCCATTTCTACACAAAGAACTCCCATTTTTTGCCACTTACCAAGTCCGCCTTCTAGTCCTCTATCTGAGTAAAATACATCATTTGAAAGTATATTACCTACAGTTACCTTTGTTCCTTGTTCTTTTGCTGTATCTATTGCCTTTTGCATTAATTCATAGCTTGCTATTGGAGCATAAGTTCCTGGTAAATCAAATTGATCTGCATAGTTTGAGTCTGTGCAAGCGCCCATCCCAATTACTACATCATGTAATTTTAAGTCTGGACTTATAGCTCCTGCTGAACCAATTCTTACTAAATTTTTAACTCCATAAAAATGTATAAGTTCATATGAATATATTCCTATTGAAGGTATACCCATTCCTGAACCTTGAACAGATATTTTCTTTCCTTTGTAATATCCAGTGTATCCAAACATACCTCTTACTGTATTATATTGAACCACATCTTCTAAAAAAGTCTCTGCTATAAACTTAGCTCTTAACGGATCTCCTGGTAATAATACAGTTTCTGCTACATCTCCCATTTTTGCATTATTATGTGGTGTTGGTGTACTCATATTTTGTTCCTCCTTAATTTGTAAAAAATCATAAATATCATTAGATATTATGCCACATAAAATAAAATTTTAATAAAACTTTATTTTAAATGGAAATTTTTTGTTTCTATGATAGTATACTATAAATATATATATTTTTTCAAAATATATTTTCCCAAAATTAAACCTTGTATCCTAAAAATTATATTAACAAAATATATAATAAATTAATTTTATTTTGGGATTTGGAGGGGATTTTTTTGACCAATAATTATAAGCGGGCGAAAGATA
>NZ_HG529302.1 GCF_000499525.1 Faecalimicrobium dakarense
ATAAAAGGTGATTATTATACACCTTTTATTTTTTATTAATTATTAACTTTTATTTCATATTTTATTTCTACTCTTCTTGATGCATCTTTATTTACACTACCATCTTCGTTTTTTATAAGTTCAGCTTCAGACCTTCCTATAGCTTCTATGTCTTTCATAACTTTATCTTTATACTTATAATCCCCTATTTCATCACTAACAATGAACTTTGCAACACTAAAAGCACGCTTTTGAGATAAATCTAAATTATATAAATAACTCCCTACATCGTCTGTATGCCCTTTTATAACTATTTTAGATATATTATCTCCATAATCTTTATAAATTGTTTCTATGTACTTTGGAATGAATATTTTTAGCATTTCTTTAGCTTCAGGTTTTAGCTCTGATTCATCTACATCAAACATAGTTTTTTCTCCAAAAGTTATTTGCCCAGTTGTTTTATCTACATCAACAGGTATTCCATTTGCTTTTAGAGTTTCTTCTACTGATGTACCTACATTTTTTGCTAGCTCTTTTTCAACAGATCCTGCAATTGACTCAGAACTAAATAGCATAAGCATAACAACCATTAATACAGTTGAAATCATATCTGTAAAAGTAGGCCAAAAGCTACTTTTTTCAAACTCTTTATTTATAGTTCTCCTATATTTATTTACCATTTCTATCATCTCCAATTAACTTGCTTCTAAACTTATTGTATGATTTTTTAGATGTGGCTGTTTTATTTGGATATCTATTCGAAGATTTAATTATCTCATTTGATTCATTTGTTTTTTCCATTTCATAAATTTCTTCGTTTGAATATTTTTTATAACTATCATTTTGCATAGCATTAATTGTTGAAGCTTCTTTATAAATATCTATATAATCAAATATCATATTTAGTTTTTGTTCAATATCTTGAGACGATATAGCAATTACAGAAGCCAAGTGTTTTACAGTTATATCTAGATTTACTTGTTCTTCATTAAGATGTCCTTGAGTTTTTATTATTTTATTCTCGTGGTCTACTAACTTATTAAGCAAATCTTGAGCACTTCTTTCATATAATGCAAAACTTGCTGATAAAGTTCTTAAATAATCTTTCATTTTAATTTGATTTTCATTTACTTTAAAAATATTTTTAGAAGTTTCTTTTATATCTAGTAATATCTCTTTATTTATTTCACTTTGATTATCATATGTATCAAATAGCTTTGTGAATTTCATATTCATTATACTGAATTGTTTGTCTAATTTTCTAACATTCTGATCAAATGTTTTAATAGAGTCTTGAGATCCATCTAATAATTCCTTTAAAGATTCTATTCCATTTATAAATTCACTATTAAATTCAGTTAAATCTTTTGATATTTGATCAAATCTTTCTATTGATTTTATTGATACGCTTATTTCTTTTATAGTACTTTTTAAATCCTCTATTTTAGTATCTATGCCTTGTGATTTTTGATGAGTAATTTCTGATGTTAGTAAATTTTCCATTTTTAACATTAATTGAACTAGTATATGCTCACAATCATGATATCCCATTATTAAATTTATTATAATTGAGCATACTATACCAAATATACTTGTTATAAATGCAGTTTGCATACTGCTTATCGTCTCAGGAAGAGAATTTATTATATCATTGGTATTTATACTTAAAAGCATCATTGAAAGTCCTATAAATGTGCCTAATACCCCTAATAAGATGCAAGTAGAAGAAGCATTTTTTATACGTTTTATTTTATCTAATACAAACCTATTTTTAAATTTCAAACCTGCACATATCTCTTCAATAAATGAAGCTATATTTATATCTGCATGTGAATTTTCTAATATGTACAAAGAATATTTATTTTTTATATCTGAATATAATATGCTTCTCTTATAATTTTCATTGAGCCTTATAAGATCCTCGTTTATAAAGTTATATAAGTTTTTATTTAGTACTATATTTATTACTGAATATAATACTATTATTATCAAAAATGCTATGGTTATAGAGTTAATAATTATATTATTCAATTTTATATCACTCTCCTTTTAATTATTTATACATATAATTTATATGTTTCCTTCAGTATTAAAATACAAAAAAATATGAAGCAACCTAAAATTTCACAGTCACTTCATATAACTATATTTACTTACCTACATGTATTAAGCTATGGGTTTTATCTATAAAAATTTCTAGATAACTATGTTAATATTTTTTATTGTAGGGAGTTTTTTAATAGTATAATAAATAATATGATAAATATCTACATAGTGTTACTTATATATTAATATAAAATATAAATATTTAATAACATAAATAAATCTATTGAAATTTCAATGTTTCATAAAAGTAGGTAAATATATAAGTGCCACTTTTTCACAACAAGAACATTTGTTCTTAGCGCAAAAAAATAGCACTTTCTCGAATTTTTTATCTATCTTTTTGCAAATAAACTAGTCTTTATAAAAAATAATTAAACTTCTATATGTATACATTAATCTTACTTGTAAATTAGAACTATTATAAATGTTTCTTAATAATATATAGTATAATAGAGGGGGTGCTATATAAATGGTATTATTCTCAGTTTTAACACTATTTATTGTTATTTTTTCTATTTTAATAGTTCCTGGAATAGTTGGTATTTTTTTTATTCTATATGGATTATATTTAATTGTTAAAGGAAACAAAAAAGATTGTATAAAAAGTTTAAAAACAGGGTTAATTTTACTATTAATCGGTATAATTGCCTTTATAGCTTTTAGATTTGATGTAAGACTTGAAATAGAGCACTATAATAATCAATTAATTGAAGAATATGATATTACTATATAAATA
>NZ_HG529303.1 GCF_000499525.1 Faecalimicrobium dakarense
TGCTTTATTAAAATATGCCTTACTACCTTTAGTATCCATTTCAACTATTAATTTTGAAGGTATTCTTTCCTTTAGCTCACTAACATGAGAAATTACACCTATTATTCTACCATTATCCTGAAGTTCCATTAGTGTATCTATTGCATTATCTAATGATTCAGAATCAAGTGTCCCGAAACCTTCATCTATAAACATTGTATCTAACCTAATGCCTCCAGAGTTATGTTGAACAGTATCAGAAAGTCCAAGTGCTAGAGCTAATGATGCCTTAAAGCTTTCTCCTCCAGATAATGTATTAACTGGCCTTGACTTACAAGTATGACTGTCATATACATCAAGATCTAGTCCTTTTCTTCCTCCGCCTTTATTTTCTTCTCTTCTTAATAAGTAGTATCTCTTTGAAGTCATTGACTGCAATCTTTTATTAGCTTCTATTATTACATCTTCAAAGTAACTAGATAGCACAAAGGTCTCAAATGATACTTTATTTTGACTGCTTCCATTCGCAAGTTTAGATAAATCAGCAACTAACTTATATTGTTCTTCCTTTTCTTTAATTGAATTATAACCTTTTTTAATTTTAATTAATATCTTTTCATTATCTACTATATTTAAGTTTAATTCTTTAATTTTACTATCTAAAGCTTCTTTATTAGTTTCTAATACATTTAATTCGTCTTTTAAATTGTCTAAATTTACAATTGTTAAACCGACTAATTCCTTAGATAAGTTTTCTATTGCTCTTATAGATACAGTTACATCTTCATTATACTTATTTATCTCTTTATCTAAGTTATCAATTGTATTTTCATCTATTTTAGATAAATTATATTCTTCTAAGCTAGAGAAGTTTTCTTTAACTAAATTTTCAAATTTTGATTTAAGTAATTCTAACTTAGATAAGGCATTATTTAAATTATTTTTTAAATTTTCTAAACCACTCTGTATTGTTATTTTTTTCTTAGATATTTCATCATAGTTATTTCTTACTGATTTTATATACGATTCTATATCATTTAGCTCTTTGCTTAAAGTATTTATATCTAAATTTAAGGTTTCTAAACTATGATATTTTTGTGGAACTCTTTTTAATATTTCATTGTATGAATTTTGCTCACCTATTAAAGTATCACTTATTTTTTTTACTTCCAATTCTATTTTTACAAGTTCCTCTTTACGTGATTTTAATTTTTCTTTCTTATCATTTAGGTCTTTTATTTCTTTTTCTAATAATATAATTTTAATTTCTAAAGTTTTCAATTTAGAGCTTGTTTCATCCATTTTTAATTTTATTTCTTTTCCTTTTGGTAGCACTGTGTTTGTATAATCTAAAACTTTATCATCATTGGTAAATATTTTTTCATTTACAAGTTCTATAAACATTTCTTTTATATATGTTTTCAATCCATTTAATTTAGATTGTAAATCATTTTTATTTTTAGTTAAAATCTCTTTTTCTTTTTCTTTAAAATTTACAGAATTTTTAAATTCATCTAAGTCTTTTTTAGTGGGTATCTCCTCATTAGTAGTCCTTTTGTTAGGATGAGATGTTGATCCACATACAGGACATTCACATCCTTCTTTAAGATGCTTAGCTAGCCTTATAGCTTCCCCATTTATAAATAGATCTATCTTTACCTGTTCTTGCTCTTTTAGTTTATTTATTTCTTTTTCTAAATTTTCTTCTTTTATAGTTTCTTTATCAAGCTCAGAATAATAAGTATTATAATCCTTAGCATAGTTATATAAATTTAAAAGTTTATCTCTAAGGATAACATAGTTTCTATTAATATTCTCAAGTTCTATCTTTTCTTGCTTGTATTTAAAAAGCTCTTCTTGTTTATTTGTAAATGTATCAATTTCTTTTTCTAAGTTTTCACATTCAATTTTATAAGAATTTTGATTTTTATCTATTTCTTCTTTATTTTTAGTTAGCTTAGATATGTTATTCGCCATAGTGTCTATATTTCTAACATCTTTTATATAGTTCATTAAATTATTTAAATCTATATTAAGCCTTTCCTTTTGTCTCTCTTTCTCTTCTATTTTGTTATACATCTGAGTTATTTCATCTAATTCAGCTGAACACCTATTTAATTCATCTTGTGTTATTTTTATATTTTTTCAAGTTCTTTTCTTTCAACATCTTCTTTTAAATAATTTTCCTCATATACTAATACATCTAAAGCTTTTTTATATTTTTTGAGATTTTCACTTTTAATTTTAATTTCATTTTCTTTTTGTTTTAAATTATTCAATCTGATTTCTTCAGATTCTTTAGCCTTGAATTTATCATTTATTACTATTGATTTGTTTATTTTATCATTTTTATTTTTTATATCTAAGTTTAAATCTTCTATAATTTTTATATTTTCATTTCTTACTCGTTTTTCTTCTTCTATATATTCTGATAACTTATTTATTATTTTTGAATGAAGTTCATCATTTTTAATCATATTATAAAGTTCAGAATCTTGACTACACTTTACTACCTTTAGTATAGAATTTATATCATTTCTTATATGTTCAACATCTTTATTAAGAATAGTAGTTTCTTCAGACAGTCTTTCTTGAACTTTTTTATATATATCTGTTCCAAATATTTTTCTAAGTATCTCTTCTTTTACAGAAGTATTTGCATATAAAAATTCTCTAAAATCTCCTTGAGGTATCATTACTATTTTTCTAAACTGTTCTACATTTAATCCTATTACAGATAATACTTTTTCATTTACATCTTTATCTTTTGTAAGCGGTGCATCATCGCTATCTAATGTTTTAAATTCTACACTAGCACTATCTTCAACTTCTTTATTTCCTCTTTTACTTTTTCTTTTTTGCTTAGGGCTTCTTTTTATAAAGTAATCTTTATTTTTAACCGAGAAAGTAAATTCAACCTCTGTTTTATCTCCATCAATCCCTACAAAATCACTTCTAAGTTGTTCTCCATTTCTTTTATTTCCGCTAGTTTGTCCATAAAGTGCATAGCATATAGCATCGAATATAGTAGTTTTACCACTTCCAGTAGGACCCGTTATAACAAATATATTTTGATTTTTTAAATCTTCTCTAAAATTTAAAGTAGTAGTTTTTGCATATGGTCCAAAAGCTGTTATTTTTAAAGATACAGGTTTCATATTAAAACTCTTCCCCCTTTACTTCTTTTATAACTTTGTTTAATATCTTCATACCTTCTTCACTTAAATCATTTTTCATATGATATCTATAAAAATCACTAAATATCTCATCCATTGATTTTGATTGTCTTTCACTTGACGTAAGAGGTGATTGAGTCATATTACCTATTATTCTTTTTATCTCAAGTAACATAACATTTGGATATACCTGTCTAAGTTTTGACATCGGCTCTATAAGCTCTCCTTGATCTGTCAATATAACTCTTATGTAATCATTTTTTATACTTTCATCTATATTCTCTAATAAATCTTCTAAATTACCTTCTAATGTTTTCATATCTCTTATCGGCGTTAATGGTAATAATTCACACTTTATTTCTTTATTTTTATCTATATCTATCATAGTTATTGATTTGTTATAGTTCTCTTCAGAGAATGAGTATTTTAAAAGTGAACCTGAGTATCTTATTCTATTTCCGCCTATACCTTGACATCTATGTAAATGTCCTAAGGCTACATAATCAAAATTATCAAATAAACTTGACTCAACATATTCCTTTCCCCCTACAACCAACATTTTTTCTGAATCACTAGTTTCAGGATTTTCTCCACCTGTAACATAAGCATGTGTTACAAGAATATTTCTTTCATTAATATTTATTTCTTTATTTATCTCATGTATTATAGCCTTCATAGCATCATTTAAAGATTTAATTTCTTTGTTATCTAATTCATCACGTACTACAGCGTAGTCTGCAAAAGGAACTAAGTAAAAATTTACATGTCCGTACTCGTCTTTTAGCGATATTTTTTTTATATTTCTGCTAAAATTACCCTCTATATATAGACCTGTTTTTTCAAATATTTCTTTCCCAAATCCTATTAAATCTGCTCCATCATGATTACCTGCAATAGCAAGAATTGGAGTTTTTAACTCTAGTAACACATCACTTAAAAATTCATTAAATAAGGATATAGCCTTAGCTGGAGGAACGCTTCTATCATATATATCTCCAGCAAGTACTAAAGCATCCGGTTTATATTCTTTTATTTTATCTTTAACTTGTTTTAATACAAATTCTTGATCTTCTATCATAGAAAATCCATTTACTACTTTTCCTATATGTAAATCTCCTAAATGGAATAATTTCATTATTTCACCTCATTATATTTTTATAGTACATATTTTATCATATGCTATCTAAAAATTCACTTTTATCCTATATCTTGCACTACAAATATATCATATAATAAAAGATTAATCTGATAAATAATCAAATACTTCTTTATTTTATAGACATAATTAAAAATAGGATGGCTATTAGCCACCCTATTTTTACTATTTTATATCAACTGTTATTTTATCATCTTTTTCGTTGATAATAATTGTACAACCACTATGAATATCTCCTGCAATTATCCTTTTAGCAATCATTGTTTCTAAAGTATTTCCTATATATCTTTTAAGCGGTCTAGCACCATATACAGGGTCATAGCCTTCTCTAGCCATTATATCTTTTGCAGAATTAGTAACTTCTATATCTATATTTTTATCTTTCAATCTATTTTCTAGATCTTTCATAAATATATCTATTATACGTTTTATACCTTCTTTATCTAAAGGTTTGAACATTATAATATCATCTACTCTATTTAAGAACTCTGGTTTAAATTTATATCTCATTTCTCCCATTACAAGTTCTTTAGTTTCTTCTGTTATATTTTCTCCAGCTTCTAGTAAATAGTGACTGCCTATATTAGATGTCATTATTATAAGAGTATTTTTAAAATCTACTGTTTTACCTTTATTATCAGTAAGCCTTCCATCATCTAATATTTGTAAAAATAAATTAAACACATCTTCATGAGCTTTTTCTATTTCATCAAATAATATAACTGAGTATGGATTTCTTCTTACCGCTTCTGTAAGTTGGCCTCCTTCTTCATATCCAACATATCCTGGAGGAGGTCCTATAAGTCGAGATACTGCATGTTTTTCCATGTATTCAGACATATCTATTCTTATTATATTTTCTTCACTATCAAATAAATTACGAGCCAGAGTTTTTGCAAGTTCAGTTTTCCCAACTCCTGTTGGACCTAAGAATATAAATGAACCAATTGGTTTTTTCTCATCTTTAAGACCTGCACGAGCACGGATAACAGCATTTGAAACTGCTGTAACAGCTTCATCTTGACCTATAACCCTTTTATGAAGCTCATCCTCTAATTTAAGTAACTTTTCTCGTTCTCCTTCTACGAGTTTAGCAACTGGAATACCAGTCCATTTTGCAACTATTTGAGATATTTCATTTTCAGTTACTTCTTCTTTAAGTAAAGCATTATCATAGCTATTTTGCATCTTTTCTTCATGCTGTTTTATTTGTTCTTCTAATTTTGGTATAATTCCATACTTAACTTCAGCTGCTTTATTAAAGTCATATTCCCTTTCATATTTCTCAACATTTCCTTTTGCTTCATCAAGTTGCGATTTTAAATCCCTTATTTCTAATATTTGATTCTTTTCTTTTTCATATTTAGCAGTCATTTCGTCGTTTTTTGATTTAAGTTCTGCTATCTCTTTAGTTATTATATCAAGTCTTTGTTTACTTTTCTCATCATTTTCTTTAAGTAAAGCTTCTCTTTCAGTTTCAAGTGTAAATAGCTTTCTTCTAACTATATCAAGTTCAGTAGGTAAAGAATCTATTTCACTTCTTATCATAGCTCCAGCTTCATCTATTAAATCTATAGCCTTGTCAGGTAAAAATCTATCTTGAATATATCTATCAGAAAGTTTTGCAGCAGCAACTATAGCACTATCATGAATTCTTATTCCATGATGAATTTCGAATCTTTCCTTAAGTCCACGAAGTATAGATACTGTATCAGAAACGCTAGGCTCTTCTGCTATAACAGGTTGGAAACGTCTTTCTAATGCCTTATCTTTTTCTATATATTGTCTATACTCATCAAATGTAGTAGCACCAATACAGTTAAGTTCTCCACGCGCAAGCATAGGTTTTATTAAGTTCCCTGCATCCATAGCACCTTCAGTCTTTCCTGCACCTACTATAGTGTGTATTTCATCTATGAATAATATTATCTTCCCATCTGAACTTTGTACTTCTTTAAGTACAGCTTTTAATCTTTCTTCAAATTCTCCTCTATACTTTGCCCCGGCAATTAAAGAACCCATATCTAAAGAAAATATTATTTTATCCTTAAGACCTTCTGGAACATCTCCTCTTATTATTCTCTCAGCTAAACCTTCAACAATGGCTGTTTTCCCAACTCCTGGCTCACCTATTAAGACTGGATTATTTTTAGTTCTTCTTGATAAAATTCTTATTACTCTTCTTATTTCTTCATCTCTTCCTATTACAGGATCTAGTTTTATGTTTTTTAGCAAGCTCAACTAAGTTAGTACCATAACGTGCTAAAGCCTCATAAGTTCCTTCTGGATCTTGAGTTTCAACTCTTTGACTTCCACGAACTTGTGATAATACTTTCAAGAAGTCACTTTTATTTATATTATATTGTTTTAATATTTTACCGATAGATGTGCTTGTTTCCATATCTATAATTGCTAGCATAACATGTTCAACGCTTATATATGCATCTTTAAACTCTTTGGATATTTCATCGGCTTTTATTAAAACTTCATTTATTCTTCTTGTGGCCACAACACCTTGAGAACTTATACCTTCTCCATGTATTTGGGGAAGTTTTTTTAGTTCTAAGTCTATACTTGAATTTAATGATTCAACTGATATATTCATTTTTTCTAATATATTTGGTATAAGACCATCTTCTTGATTAACAAGAGCACTGAAAAGATGAATAACATCAACTTGTTGATTGTGATTTTTCACAGCAATGCTATAAGCATCATTTAAGCTTTTTTGAACTCTTACAGTCATTCTTTCTATATCCATAAAAATACCTCCCTTTAAATTATGTCCCAAGAAATAATTATTACATATATATAGTATATGAACTTTTCTTGAACCTTAATATTTTTAATGATGTTTTAAACTACAATTTTCACTATGAAAATATGAATTCATATAATATATTATATTTTTTAGTAGTTATTTTTATAATTTTGTTTTATTTTATAAAAAATTATATACCTTTAAATTATTTTGTCAATAGTAAATTTATTGTATAAATTTTGGTATCTTATCTTTAGGTATTTCACCTTCTATGGATAAATAATAATGCCTTATCGGATTTAAATTATCATCTAATTCATATATTAAAGGTGTCCCAGTTGGAATATTTAGATTTGCAATTCCATCACTACTCATATTATCTAAGTACTTAACTAAAGCTCTTAGAGTATTTCCGTGAGCTGATATTATAATTTTTTTATCATTTCTTAAGTTAGGGACTATTACATCATTCCATTCTTCAAGAACTCTTTTTTCTGTGTCTTCTAAGTTTTCAGTTAGAGGAATTTGTTCTGTACTAAGATTAGCATATTTAATTTCACTACCTGGATATCTTTCGTCCTCTTTTGTTATTGGAGGAGGAGCTATATTTACAGATCTTCTCCAATTATAGACTTGATTTTCACCATATATATTTGCTGTTTCTTCTTTATTTAATCCTTGTAGTGCTCCATAGTGTCTTTCATTAAGTTTCCAACACTTATGAACTGGTATCCACATAAGGTCCATTTCATGTAGTACTATCCACAAGGTTCTTATAGATCTTTTAAGAACTGATGTATAAGCTATGTCAAATGTAAAACCATGTTCTTTAAGAATTTTGCCAGCTTTTCTAGCTTCAACTAATCCATTTTCAGATAAATCTACATCACTCCATCCTGTAAACCTATTCTCTAAATTCCATAAACTTTGACCATGCCTTATTAACACAATTTTTTTCAATATAATATCTCCTTTCATAATAACCTTAATTATTTTATTATTATTTTTTATGTAATTTATATTCAAAAAGGATCTATACAATATAAATTGCATAAATCCTTTTTTATCATATCTCTTTGTAACAATCATTTAATAAATATAAAAACACCGCCCCTAGAACTAAGTTTACTTGATTAGATTTTCTATTTCCAGTTTTGCACCAATTAGCAAAATGTTCACAGTTATTTAAAATGATATTAAAATTTTGTAATCCTATTTCATTTTTAGCTCTTTTTACTATTTCATCAGGAGAATATCTTTCATTTTTAATGTTCTTTACCTTATAAGTTTTTTTACCATTTAAAAATCTTTCTATATCTGTAACTCTAACACACATTTTTCTTAAGAGTAAATCATCCTGTTTACCATCATAATGTATTATACAATCATCACTTAAATATATTCCAAAATGTTTATATAAGAGATGATTTACATATATGATATCTCCATAATTTGCTTTAGACATTCATTTTACCTCCTTGGCTAAAGAGTAAATGTAGTATATCTGATACATGTCATCCCATACATATATTAGGATAAACTAAAGATATTCCACATTGTATCTTTAGCCTTTCTATTGCATCAGTGTTATCACTAGTCCAGATTTGAGGTTAATATTATACTACATTTATATGTGTTTTATAAATTTTAAGTAACTAATTAAACTAATTTTAATAATATAATAATAGTTATGACAATATAGGGGGTGTCCGAATGTTAGAATCTTTACTTTTAGTATGTTCATTATGTATAGATACATTTGTAGCAAGTATCGCTTATGGCACAGACAAAATAAAGATACCTTTTTCTTCAGCTATGATAATAAATATTGTTTGCTCTTTATTTTTAGCTTTTTCTTTGTTTTTGGGGTCTATATTTAAAGATTTTTTAAATCCAAGTGTAGCTACTTCAGTAAGTTTTTGCCTTTTATTTTTGCTTGGTGTTTATAGATTATTTGAATCTTTTTTCAAAAAATATATCCAGAAATGCTCAAATATTGGTGTTCCATTAACTTTCAAAGTATTTGATTTTAAATTTGTACTTGAAATTTATGCTGATGAAATAAAAGCAGATTATGATAAATCTAAAGTTTTAACTTGGAAGGAAGCTTTTTACTTAGCTGTTGCCTTATCACTTGATAGTTTGGCAGTTGGTTTTGGTAGTAGCCTTGGAAGTGTTAATTATGTTGAGGTTGTAGTTTTATCTTTAGTTATAGGTTTATGTGCCTTATTACTTGGAAGTTATTTAGGTTCGAAATTTGCACAAAAAGCTAATATAAATTTATCTTGGTTATCAGGTGCTATACTTATATTATTAGCTATTATAAGAGCAGTGTAAATAAATTAAGTAATGCATATAATAGAGAAAGTCTAGGAAAATACCTAGACTTTTTATAATATATAGCTATACCTCATATCCAATCATTAAAAGTATATCCTCTAATTTTTCTAAATTTTCTTTATTACAACTTTCATTAAGATGTAAGCATTTTTTTAAACTACTCTGACCATTTAATAGTTTATTTGCAAAAGACATACATGTAGCTTCACCGCACTTTTTACAACTTAATTTCGGCAATAATTTGTATAATTCTATCGGGCTTGGAAGTTTATTCATTTCATATGATGGCTCTATATGATCTTTATCATTGTATATTTTATTAATTATATTTTTTATATAGTCCATCATCTCATAAGCATCTGTTTCATTTATTAACTTAGTTATTGTTAAGCTTTCTTTAAATATAGTTATTATTTTACCTTCATAAGTAAATGTTATATTTTGAGATTTATTATTATATAAACATGATTTAATATAGGAATTTATATATGGAAATAGTGCAGAAATATCCCTTGATAAATCTGCTTTTATCCTAATTCTTGACGTGTGTGTTGTACAAGGCTGTATAAATCTTAAATCTATTGATTCTAAGTACATATTGTTCCCCCTTAGTGTTAATCATTAGCAATCTCTCTTAATGCATCTATAAGTATATCTATTTCTTCTTTTTCATTAAAGTACCCGATTCCTATCCTAATAGTACCTATAGATTTTGTTCCTATTAGTTCATGAGCATTTGGTGAGCAGTGAAGCCCCGCTCTTACCATAATGTTATATTTAGCATCCAATTTATAAGCCACTTCTTCAGGAGTTTTATTCTTTATATTAAAAGATATTACACCTACTGTTTTTTCACTATCTTTAGGTCCATAAATTTCGATACAATCTATATCTTGAAGTTTTCTTAGTGTATGCTTTATAAGTTCTTTTTCTTTATTATGTATATTTTTAACTCCTTCTTTATTTATAAATTTTATAGCTTCTCCAAGACCAACTAATCCACTTACATTTAAAGTTCCAGTTTCTAACTTATTTGGGTAATAATCAGGTTGATATTCATAGGCTGAGTCTCCACCTGTTCCTCCTGACTTTAAAGGATTTATATTTCCGTCCCAGTTTATAACTAATCCACCCGTTCCCATTGGTCCAAGTAGACACTTATGTCCTGTAAACGCTAATAAATCTATATTATCATTTTGAATATCTATTGGATAAGTACCTGCTGTTTGAGCTGTATCTACTAAAAAAGGTATTTTATATTTTCTTGCTATTTTACCTATTTCCTTTATTGGCTGGATAGTTCCAAGTACATTCGATGCATGATTAAATATTATTAGTTTTGTATTTTCTTGTATCGCATTTTCTACATCTTTAGGATTAGAAAAGCCTTCTTTACTAGCTTTAATCTTGCTTATGTTTATATTTCTATCTCTTTCTAATGTCTTTAAACATCGCCATACTGCATTGTGTTCTAGTGAACTTGTTATAACATGATCACCTTCATTTAAAATACCATTTATTGCAAGATTTAGTGATTCTGTAATGTTAGACGTAAATATTATATTTTTAGGATTGTCAAAGTTAAATAAAGATGCAACTAATTTTCTAGTCTCGTAAATTAGTCTATCTGATTGAATTGCTCTCTTATAAGAACCTCTGCCTGAAGTAGTTCCATTATTTATCATAAATTCATACATTGATTTTGGAACAATCTCAGGTTTTATCATAGATGTAGCAGCGTTATCTAAATATATTTGCATAAAAGTTCCCCCTATACCCCTATAAAGCATATACTATAAATATTTAATTTAATTATAGCATATTAAAACTTATTGATGTATTTTGTAAAATAAAAATAATATATATTACAACTATACTTATTTTATTTTCTATGAATTTAAATTAACTATTTTTAAATTCATAGAAACATATTTAAAATTAATCTTTTACAATAGTTAACATATGGATATCTTTCATATTTTTTTATATATTAAATGAGTGTTTAAAGTAAATAATATATAAGGTTAAATATTTATATATTATTACAAATAGAAAGAAGGTTCTTTTATGTCTAATATAAATGGGGTCGTTAAATGGTATAATCCTCAAAAAGGTTATGGATTTATATGTGCAGATAATGGAGAAGATGTTTTTGTTCATTATTCTAATATAAGTGAAGATAATAATAAAAATTTAGATGAAGGCGAAGAAGTTAATTTTGAAATGGTGTCAGCAGCTAGAGGACTTTGTGCTTTTAATGTTAAGAGAGTTTAATAAAATAAAAGGTATTAAAATACCTTTTATTTTTATAGTAGTTATCTCTACTCGGAGTTTATAGAGTAATTATAATCCTTTAACTTTTAATCTATTTTAAACATGATATAATATATTAAAATAATTTATAAAAATTCTATGTAAAATTCAATTCCTTTATAGAAGCTACATTTTACAAATTTCAAATACTACTTTATAATTTGTAATATACATAAAATTATATAAATTAAGTTATATAGTAAGAAAGGATAATCATATGGATAAAAAAACAGCTATAATTACAGGTTCTTCTCGTGGAATAGGTCGAGCAATTGCAATCTTATTTGCAGAATCTGGGTATAATGTGGTAATAAATTATAGTAAGTCTGAAAACAAAGCTACAGAACTTTATACTTACTTAAAAAATAAAGGCTTATCTGTTAAATTATTTAAAGCGGATGTATCTAAAAAACATGAGGTAAACCTACTAGTAAACTATTGCATTGGTGAATTTGGCCGTATTGATGTTTTAGTTAATAATGCAGGAATAAGCCAGGACAAGTTATTTACGGATATAACTGATGAAGACTGGACAAATATGATGAATATTAACTTAAATGGAGTTTTTTACTGTACTCAAAAAGCTCTTCAATACATGATACCTGAAATGAGTGGTAAAATAATAAATATTTCTTCAATATGGGGAATGGTTGGTGGCTCTTATGAAGTTCATTATTCAACTTCAAAGGCTGCGATAATTGGTATGACAAAAGCTCTTGCTAAGGAACTTGGGCCTTCTAATATTCAAGTTAATTGCATAGCGCCAGGAGTTATACAGACTGACATGATAAATAATGTAAGCAATGAAATTTTAGATATTTTAAAAGATGAAACTCCTTTAATGAGACTTGGTACTCCAGAAGATATTGCAAATGTAGCACTTTTCTTAGCTGATGATAAATCTAACTTTATAACAGGACAGGTAATTAGTCCAAATGGTGGATTTGTTATTTAAAGTCAAAGGCCCTAATTATTACTAATTAGGAGCCTTTGAGTTTATTAATTATAAATATAATTTTTTATATGTTTTAAGAAAGTCATTTGCTAAGCTATCCACTTTACCATCCCAATTTTTTCCTTTACCTTCATCTGGACAATAATTTATTTGCACTGAATCTACTGACACACCATTATAATACATAGATCCTTTTGTTAGGTAATTCTTAGATAAATGCCTTGCAGTTTGGATTATAGACTCATATTGACTGTCAAACAACCGTCCTTCTGAATCATCACTATAAACCTCATATCCGGTTAAATTGTTATCTTCTATAGCTCTTCTTGATGTTGCAAATCCACTTTCTAAAGCTACTATAGCAGCCATCGCAAAAGCATTAACTCCATACTTATTTTCCGCATCCACCAATGCTTTTGATAAATGAGCCATAGTACTTGCACCATTGTAAGTTAACAAAACTGATTTTAATTCTTCTTCTGTTATACCACTAGTAACTGTAATATTTTCTCTTAGATATGTAATTTTTTCTTTTCTTAATTTCTCTAATTCTAAATTTCTTTGTTTTATTTTTCTTTCCTTATCTAATTTGCTTTGTTCTTTTAATTTTTCAGAATCTGAATTTTCATATTTAATTGATTTCACAACCGTATCTACTTTTTTATTAATAACGCTCATTGAGCTTAAATTAAAATTATCTTCTATGTTACTTACTGATGATGAATTAAAACTTAACATCATAGATGATAAACATATTAAGCTAACTACCCTTTTACTCAATCTCATGTTATTTATCCCCTTTTGAAAAAATATAAAGTATATTATATAATTCACTAAATTATTTCATATTCCCTTTATATAATTTATTGTTGGAATTTCAAAGAAAATTCTTATTCTATTAAAGTACTTATTATGACTTTTATTTTTTATCTTTTAAATTGTTCTTCTCTAAAACTAATTATATTTCTCTTTTATTCGATTTTTATATATGTCACATTTTGTTATATTCACTCGTACTCTTTTTAAGTAATCATTTAAAGAATTGTACAGTTTGGTTACTTGCATCTAATTTACATTTAACTCCAAATGGTATTGTTATCATAGGCATACAGTGACCAGATTTTAAATTATAGATACAAGGTTTATTATATTTTTCTACTCTATCCTTTAGTATTTCCTCTATTGTAAATTCATTTTCATCATCCTTTTTACAGTCACAAAAATCACCAAATATTATACCTTCACAATCATCAAACTTACCTGCAAGGCCTAACTGTGTCAACATTCTATCTATTTTATAAATTGATTCTCCTACTTCTTCTATAAAGATTATCTTTCCTCTCGTATTCACTTCATACTTACTTCCAATTGTTGATACTAATAAGGATAGATTTCCTCCAATTAATTTTCCTTCACAAATACCATTTGATATAGTAATTATTTTTTCATTTCTAGGATTTGATATTTCTAACTTATGATTCATATTTATACTGTCTAACAAAGATTTATATGTAAATGAATCCCACTCTAAAACACTTCCAGCCATTACACCATGTATAGTTGCTAAGTTAGCCTTTTGATTAAAGGCTACATGAAGTGCTGTTATATCTGAAAAACCTACGAAAAATTTTGGATTTGATCTTATAATATCATAATCTATCATATCTAATATTCTAGGAGTGCCGTATCCACCTCTTATGCAAATTATTCCTGACACTTCTTTATCTAAAAACATATCTTCTATATCTTTAGCTCTTATTTTATCTTCTCCTGACAAGTATCCTTTATATCTTCTTCTTAAACTTCTACCAAATTTAACCTTATATCCTAAATCTTTGAATCCTATTTCGATTTCTTCTAAATTATACTTACTAAATGGACTAGATGGCGCTATTATACCTATAGTGTCTCCTATTTTTAATCCCTTTGGAAATATCATACATTCCTCTCCCCTTACATAAACATAATATTAGTAACTACAACAGCTACTACTATTCCTACTGCATCTGCTATGAGTCCTGCTGGTAATGCGTGTCTAGTTTTCTTTATTCCTACTGCCCCAAAATAAACTGCTAATACATAAAAAGTTGTTTCTGTACATCCATTTATAACTGAAGCCACTCTACCTATAAGAGAATCTGGTCCATGAATTGTAAATAATTCATTCATAATACCTGATGCTCCTCCACCAGATAAAGGTCTCATCATTGCCATCGGTAATACTTCTGAAGGCATACCTATTTTATTTGTAATAGGTGCAAATAAATCAGTTATTAAATCCATTGCACCTGATGCTCTAAATACACCTATAGCTACTAACATTCCTACTAAAAATGGTATTATTGTTACTGCAGTCGTAAACCCATCCTTTGCACCTTCTGTAAATGCTTCATATACCTTGACTTTTTTTACAAGAGCATATATAGGAATGCTCACCATAAAAAATGGTATAGCATACAACGATATTCCATTTATAATATTTTCAAACATCTATACTCCCCCTAAAATAATTTACTTTTACATATTTTCTATTTTTTTAGATTTTTTATTTTTAGAAAACTTTTCAAATATTTTTACAACTATTACTGCCGATATCGCAGAAATTACTGTTGCAACTAATGTAGGCCCTATTATTTCAGAGGGGTTAGCTGAGCCTGCTGCAGCTCTATATGCTATAACACTTGAAGATACTAACGTTACAGATGCTGTATTTATAGCTAAAAACATACACATTGCATTTGTAGCAGTATCCTTCTCTTCATTTAATGTTTGTAATTCTTGCATCGCCTTTATTCCCAATGGAGTAGCTGCATTTCCAAGCCCCAATATATTTGCTGCAAAATTCATAACTATTGCGCCCATAGCTGGGTGATCTTGAGGTACATCAGGAAATAACTTTTTCATTATTGGTCTTAACCATTTTCCTATAAGCTGAACTAAGCCAGATTCTTCAGCTATTTTCATAAGCCCTAACCATAAAGCCATAACTCCTATTAGCCCTATGGATAACTCTACTGCGGTTTCCGCATTAGATATAGCAGCATCAGTAACTGCTTGTGTATTGCCTGTACAAACTCCTATTATCACACCTCCTACTAATAAAGCAAACCATACATAATTTAACACTAAAACTCCCCCTTCTAATATTTTAGATATTAGTTATTTTCTATGTAATCTACTATTTTATGAACTTTATTGTTTTTTAAGTAAACTCTTGGTACTCTTCTTGAAACTAAAGATAATATTTCATTTCTATTTGTTTGAGCAAACTTAGATACATCTAATAATTCAGGTCCACCATTTCCATAAAATATCACTTCATCATATTCCTTTGCACCTTTTATGTTGCTTAAATCAATCATACATTGATCCATACACATTTTTCCAATTATATTCGCTTTATAACCATTTACACTTACAAACCCTTGATTTGACAATAATCTAGGGATTCCATCACTATATCCACAAGGAATAGTTCCTATCTTCATATCTTTAGGTGCTATAAATGTATAATCATAACTTATGCCTTGTCCCCTTTTTATGCTTCTTATTTGAGTTATCTTACTTTTAAATGTCATTACTGGTTTTAGTTGCATATTAGTTTTTCTACTGTTATAACCGTAAAGGCTCGACCCTACTCTGACCATATCCATATTTAAATTTTTATATTCGACCATACCGATACTATCACATATATGTTTTATAGGTATATTTATATCTTTTATACTATCTAAACATTTTTTGAATATCTCATACTGAGCATAATCACTTTTTATATCCTTTAGGGCTAAATGAGAATATATGCCATCTATATATATATTTGGTAAATTAAAAATATCGTGTATTATATTAGATATATTATTATCTATATCAAATCCAAGTCTGTTAAAACCTGTATTTATTTTTATATGTATTTTAGCTAATTTATTTAAATCTTTTGCGACTTCTGATACTAACTTTGCATATGAATATGAAAATATAGTTATAATTATATCTTTTTTTATAGCTAAATTTATAAAATCACTTGGTATATCTCCCATTACTAATATCTTTGAATTTATATTTTCATTTCTAAGTTCTATAGCTTCATTTAGCCCCGCCACACATATATAATCTACATTCTCTTCTTCTAATAATTTAGCAACTTCTATAGCTCCATGGCCATATGCATTAGCTTTTAAAACAGCACCTATTTTTACATTTTTATCTAGACTTTCTTTTATTTGTGTATAATTATGCTTTATACAATCTAAATTAATTTCTACCCATGTAGGTCTTAATAGTCTCAATCTGATTCCTCCTTTGTTAAAACTAAATTATATTTATAATCTAGTTCTATATATGTTCCATATTTCTTATTATTAATATATAGTTAAAATTCTTATATATTCCATATTTTTGCTCATATTACCTATTTTTAGTTTTCTTTATGGTTTATATAGTTTACATTTAATATTAAAATTTATGGAGGAATTGGTATGAAAATTTATCTAAGCGCTGATATAGAAGGAACTTGTGGAATTGTAGACTGGAATGAAACTGAATTAGAGAGTAGTGTAGGAAAATATCATAAAGAGCAGATGACAAAAGAAGTTAATGCAGCTTGTCTAGGAGCTAATTTTGCTAATGCGACTAATATTTTAGTTAAAGATGCACATGATAGTGCTAGAAGTATAAATCCATTATCATTACCTGAAAACGTCAGCATACTAAGAGGCTGGACTAAAGATCCTCTTGTAATGATGGCGGGCCTTGATAAAAGTTTTGATGCTTGTGTTTTTGTTGGATATCATAGTGGATCTAGCCAAAATGGAAATCCTTTATCTCACACTATTCACTGCGACTATGACTATATAAAAATAAACGGCAATATAGTAAGTGAATTTACTATAAATTCATATACCGCTGCTTATTTTAAAATTCCTATAGCTTTTGTTAGTGGTGATGAAATGCTTTGTAATGAGGCAAAGAAAATTAATCCAAATATTATTGCTGTACCAGTATCAAAAGGTATTGGAAATGCATCTGTATCTATTCATCCTAATTTAGCATTAAGTAAAATAAAAGAAGGCGTTAAAAATTCATTAACAGGAGATTTATCTAGACATATGATAAAATTACCTGAGAAATTTGAGATAGAAATAAAGTTTAGGCAACATTATAAAGCCTATAAATCTTCTTTTTATCCTGGTGTAAAACAGATTAACTCTCAAACTATCCAATTTAAAACTGATGATTATTATGAATTTTTAAGAATGCTTTTCTTTTTATAAAAATAGACACTATACCACGTGGTATAGTGTCTATTTTTATAATTTATAATACATTCATAGTTACTATTGGCTTTCTTAATATATAATCTTTATCAAGCTTTATATCTAATTTCATTTTTACTATTTGCTTTGCACGAGGTGCAGATTCTATTGGTTCTCCATTTTCATCATACATTTCTTCAATAGTACTAAACATAGTTTCTTTGTAAGGTCCTATTATCTCTATTTTATCTCCAACATACATTTTATTTCTTTGTTCTACTATGTGAAGTCCACTCTCTTCATCATACTCTTTTACAATACCTATAAAATCGTAATTTCTTATATATGATGCAGATTTATAGTTATGAGCACTAGAGTCTGGTCTATCTAAATAGAATCCTGTGCTATAATCTCTATGACTTCCTTTTTTTAACTCTTCTAACCACATAGGATTGAATTTCCAATTTTCAGGGTCTGCATAATATGCATCTATTGCCATTCTATAAGCTCTAACTGTTGTAGCTACATAGTAAGAAGTTTTCATTCTACCTTCTATTTTAAGACTTGTTATACCACTTTCAAATATCTCTGGTATATACTCTATCATACATAGGTCTTTTGAGTTAAAGAAGAATTCTGGATCTATACCTTCAACTACCGGTTCATATTCTCTTGGTGCTTTTTCTTCTACTAATGTATACTTCCATCTACATGATTGTGCACATGAACCTCTATTTGCATCTCTTCCTGTCGTATAGTTACTTATCACACATTTACCAGAATATGACATACACATAGCTCCATGTACAAATGATTCTATATCCATATCTTTTGGACAATTATCACTTATTTCTTTTATTTCCTTAAATGATAACTCTCTTGCTGTAACAATTCTTTTGGCTCCTAAATTATACCAAAAGTTCGCTGCATCTGCATTTGTTGTACTAGCTTGAGTACTTATGTGTATCTCCATATTTGGAACTATTTTTTTTACCATTGTAAATACACCTGGATCACTTACTATAACTGCGTCAACGCCTATTTCTTGAAGGTCTAGTAAATATTCTTCAATTTGAAGGAACTCATCATTTCTTGGTATTATATTCATAGTAACAAAGACTTGCTTATTACGCTCATGAGCAAATCTTACACCTTCTGCCATTTCTTCTTTAGTGAAATTTTTAGCAGCAGACCTCATTCCAAATATTTCTCCACCTATATACACTGCATCAGCTCCATAAGTAAAAGCTATCTTTAATCTTTCTAAATCACCTGCTGGTGCTAATAATTCTACTTTTCGCATTTTGTCTCCTTGTTTATCTGTATTTTAATAGTCTTTAAGACTCAATAAATATATAAAATATTTTACCCAAATAGATTTTCATCAAACTTTTTATTACATATTGATATTTTATATTTGGGATGATTTTCACCTTGATAATTATATCATATATTTACAAATTTCTAATTGTATTTTTTATATTATTTCATAATATGCGTATTTCTTCTACTAATATTTCGCTCTTGTATATTTTTTATATACTCTAAAGTATTTAAAAAACTATCTGCTTGTTGATGATTTATATATAAAAGGCAAGAGACTGAGTGAGAATTTTCAATTATTCTTGTAGCTATTCTTATATGGTCTTCTAGTCTTTTTTTATCAAATTTATAGTTTAAATCTAAATGCTTTTCTTCTCCATTTATAGCTATATTCTCGCTATCTTTTATTATATTAACCTCTACATTAGTTTTAGTTTCACTTTCAACTACATTGTTATATTTACTATACGTAAATGAATGTCCATCAATTTCATATCTTCCATTTAATTTAACTTGTTCTAGTATGTATTCACCATCTTCTTTTTTATTTTTAAACTCTTCCTCTTCATAAAAATAGTATTTCGAAAAATAATCTAAATTAAAACAATTCTCATAATCTTGCTGGTCTATATATTTATTGATTATAGCTTCTAATTCAAAATTTATACTTTCTGATAAACTTAGCATATTATCAAACTTATCTTTTAAACATATAAAGTATTTATCTTCTTTTATATCAATTAATTTATTTCTAATATCCATTATTTCTTTTGATAAATCTTTTATCTCTTGTATATTCATATACTACCTCCTAAAGCACTAATATAACTTTAGTATTTCAATATATATGATTTTATAATACATAAATAATATAAAAAGCTAGAG
>NZ_HG529304.1 GCF_000499525.1 Faecalimicrobium dakarense
TAGCTTTTTATATTATTATCTATTTTGCCTTATTTCTTTTTGAATTTGCTTTAAGACTTTTTTAGACCCTCTTTTTATGTCTTTTTCCAGTTTTCTATCTCTATAATCAATAAATAAACTATCCATATCATACCCTTGTGGATATAATTGATTTGCTTTTATATGAAGCTTGATTTTCTTTACATTTACTTCTAAAAATGTGTCTTTATACAATACTTGTACATTATTGAATTTATCAACTGGCTTATAAATTATTGCAAAATCGTCTTTATCTAATAATTTTACACTATCACCTACATCATATACAGGTATTTCTTTTATAATTTCATCAACCTCTTTTGATACAGATATTTTATTTTCTTTAATTAAATCAAAATTATAGTTCTTATCACTTATATAATTTTTAGCTCTACTTAATACCTTATCTTTTATTCCCATCTTTTTAGATATAAATAATGCATTACTATCTTCACTACTTCCAATAATTAATTTATAAAGAGGCTCTAATGTATTTTTATCAAACATCATCCCAGCATTTTCAAAATGAGGATGAAGAGATGCGAACTTTTTAATTTCTCCATAATGAGTTGATGCAACAGTTATACACCCCATTTGGTAAAACTCTTCAAGTATTGATATAGCAAGTCCAGCTCCTTCATTTGGCTCAGTTCCACTTCCTATTTCATCAAATATTAAAAGAGTTGATTTATTACTATCATTCATAATATCTGCAATATTTTTTATATGAGAAGAAAATGTACTTAATGAATTTTCTATACTTTGATTGTCTCCAATATCTACAAATATATTTTCAAAGATACTCATTTCAGTACCTTCTTTTGCACATATATCAAGCCCTAAACTAGTCATAAGACTAAGTAGTCCTACTGTCTTTAATGAAATAGTTTTTCCTCCTGCATTAGGACCTGTTATTACTAGAGATCTATAATCTTTTCCTATTTCAAAATTAAGAGGTATAACATCACCTTTTAAAAGCGGATGTTTTCCATCTATTATTTTAATATATCCTATATCATTTACCTTTGGTGTAATTGCTTTATTATTTAGACTATATTTAGCTTTAGCAAAAACCATATCATATTCTGATACTATCTCCATATTTAGCTTTATCATCATTATTTTCTCAAATATAAGTTCTGTCAAATATGATAAAATTTTATATTCTTCTATGGCTTCTTCACTCTTTAATGAAATTAGTTCTAAACTAAATTTTGAAACACTAGAAGGTTCAATAAATACAGTACTTCCTTTTGATGAAGTATCAAGAATGGCTCCATCAACTTCATTTTTGTACGAAGATTTAATAGGTATAACATATCTATCATCTCTTTTACTTATTATAAACTCTTGTATATACTTTTTATTTGAACTTGATGTTAAAAACTTATTGAGCCTCTCTTTTATCTTTGCCTCTGAAGCTTCTATGTTTCTTCTAATCTTTTTTAACTCCTTAGATGCATTAGAATCTACTTTATTGTTTTTTATACAGTAGCTAATCTCATGTTCTATAGTTTCACATTCAGTTATATTTAATGAATATGAACTTAATGTAGGTGCGTAAAACTCTTTATCTGCCATAAATGATTTTATTTTTGAGCAACCTCTTAAAAAAATCTTCTATATGAATTAATTCACTAGGTTCTAGTATCATTCCCTTATCAACTTTATCTATAATTGGCGTTATATTAAATAACCCTTCTAAAGGTATATGATTACTGTTTTCTAATACTTTTCTACTTTCTTCATTTTCTTTTAATCTTCTTTTTACTACATTAATATTTTTACTTGGACTTAGTTTGTCTATAAGTTCTTTTCCAAGCGAACTTACACAGTATATTTTTATTAGCTCTTTTAACTCGTTTAGTTGTAATTTTTCAAATGTATTTTGATTCATTTTTATTCTCCTTTATTTATAAATGTGCAGTCTCTATAATTTACACAACTTAATAAATAAGGACTTTTATTTGTTTATATAAACTCCTTATTTATTAAGAAGTTTACCTACGAGCTCAGAGTAACTAGTTTTTTTCATAAAACACACTCCTTTTTAATTTCAAATCTTTATATATTATTTCATAGTTTTAAAACTAGTTCAATAAAAATATTTATATTATTAATCTTTTTATATTTAAACCTAAAACTTCCTATTAATTTTTACTATTTATAGTATAATAATATTAACATTTTTATACTATAATAGATGTAATTTAATAGAAAAAGGTGAATTTATGGATTTATTACAATTTGATGATTTAAGTTTATTTAAAAGTATTGCTCTTGATGAAGAAACTTTAATGATTCACAGTAAGTGTGGAAAGTATAGTTTTTATATCAACTTTAAAGATGAAATTAGAGGTGTTGATTATTATGAGTTAGCTATAGCCACAGAAGACTCAGTTGGTTTTATAAATAAATCAGGAAATGCTAGTGTTATAAAAAAAGTAGTACTAGACACACTAGCTAACAAAAAAGGTGATAATTTAGTAGATGATAAAAAAAAATCTATACCTAATAAAACTTCTAAATCTGTCAAATCTAACTCTAATCAAAATAACTCTATATATAATAAAAGAAGAAGGAATAAATAATATTCCTTCTTCTTTTATTATATATCTATATACTTTTAAATTTTTTATTAATAAATTATACTAATAATATAATTTATTAATATAATACTTACTACGATAAAGGAGAAAAAATGAATAATTTTGAATGGAGTTTTGAGACTAAAGTAATATTTGGTAAATACAATGAAAATAAAGTTGGTAATGAATGTATAAAATATGGGAATAGAGTATTAATTGTAAGAAGTAATGGTAATCATATTGAATCATCCGGACTTATGGATAAAGTCAGAGAATCTTTAGTTAATAATAATATAGAGTTCTGTGAATTATCTGGTATAGTTCCAAACCCTACAATAGACAAAGTAAGAGAAGGAGTTAAAATTTGTTTAGATAAAAATATCGATTTAGTTCTTGCAATTGGTGGTGGTAGTATTATAGATACTGCTAAAGCTATATCTGCAGGCGTTTATTATAATGGAGATGTTTGGGATTTATTTACTCAAAATATACAAATAAATAAAGTACTTCCCTTAGGAGTAATACCAACTATAGCTGCATCAGGTAGCGAAGGAAGTATCGGTGCTGTTATTACTAATCCTGAAACTAATTCTAAATTTGATATTTTAAGCCCATTGCTTAGACCAAAGTTTGCTATATTAAATCCTGAATTAACATTAACTTTATCTAAGTATCATACTTTTTGTGGTGTAGTAGATATATTATCTCATGCTATGGAAAGATATTTTACTAATACAGAAAATGTGGAACTTACTGATAGGCTAGGTGCAGCTCTTATGAAAACTGTTATTAATAATGGATTAATTTTAGTAAATGATTCAACTAACTACAATGCTAGAGCTGAGATAATGTGGGCATCAACATTAGCTCACAATGGATTACTAGATACTGGTAGAAATAGCTGCTGGGCTTCCCATATGATAGCTACTGAACTAAGTGCTCATTATAATGCAATTCATGGTGCAACTTTATCAGTTATAATACCTGCTTGGATGGAGTATGTTTATAAATATGATTTAAAGCGTTTTGCTATTTTTGCTAGTGAAGTATTTAATGTTGAGTATGATGAAAATAATTTAGACTTAACTGCAAAACAAGGTATTTATGAAATAAAAAAATTCTTTAGTAAATTAAATATGCCTATAACTATGAGAGACCTTGGTATAGATGATGATTCATTATTTGATAAAATGTCTATTCAAGCTACACGTTTTGGAAATATAGGATGTATAAAATTATTAGATACTAATGATGTAAAAAATATATTTAATATTGCTTATAAATAAAAGTAAGAAGTAGCTAGAATTAGCTACTTCTTATTTTTATTTATAAATTTATGTTGTTTTTTATAAACCCAGCTTCTTCACTAGTCATTACTTTAGCTGAGAAACATAATGGACATATTATATCTTCTTTTTCATAGTTTATAGTATAAACATTACCACATGTAGCACATCTAAAGGTACAAAGCGTTGTGATTATATCTTCAGGCCTTATTTCCTTTTCATCTTTTACAATAATGGAAGTTCCATTTATTAAAGCCTCTATTATTTTTTTCCTAGCAGATTTTAATAATCCTTCAAACTCTTTAGAACTTATATTCATTTCTTTTGAACTATTTTTATCATTTAAATTTTTCACATCTTTTAGTATTAGTGCCTTTAATTCTAATGGACTTATTTCTATACCCTTAAAGTCCTTTTCATCTAGTTCACTTGAAACAAAATAATTTAATACTTTTGTTTCCATAATATACTCCCCCTAAATAATTGCTTATCTAATAATAGTATATGTTAAATATAAAAGGAATTGATAAAGTTAGCAATTCCTTTTATATTTAGTCTATTTCAAGTTTTACATTATATTCATTTAACCAAGTATCTAGTTGAACTAAATACGCCATTACTTGTGGACCTGTCATTAATTGCCCAAACCAAGGCTTTGTAAATGACTCTCCATCTGTATTTATAATATTTTCAATTTCATGTTTATCTATTATTTCTAGTATTCTTGCATTTTTATTACTTATTATATTTTTCAGCATATTTTTAACAGTTTGTGTGTATATTGGATGATGTGTTTTTGGATAAGAGCTTTTCTTTCTATCTATTATTTCATCTGGAAGTAATGTTCTCATTGCTTCTCTTAATAGTCCTTTTTCTCTTCCATTTAATAATTTCATATCATAAGGTATATTGTATGCATATTCAACCAATCTTTTATCTGCAAAAGGTACTCTAACCTCTAGGCTGTTTGCCATAGTCATCCTGTCTTTTCTATTTAATAAAGTTACCATAAACCATTTAATATTTAAATAATACATTTCCCTCATTAGTGAATCTTCTTTAGACTCCCTGCTAATTTATCAACATTTTTTAAGCTATCACTACAAACTTGTTTTACATATTCTTCTATAGGTAAATCTTTTAATTGTTTTGATAATAATTTTTTTCTATGACCTACTGAGTCCGCCCATGGAAATATTTCTAAATTATCAATTTTTTTAGTGTACCAAGGATATCCTCCGAAGATTTCATCTGCACATTCACCTGATAGTGCAACTGTTGCATATTTTCTTACCTCTTTAGCAAATAAATAAAGTGATGAATCAATATCTGCCATTAAAGGTAACTCTGCTGCTTTAGTTGCCTGTATCAAATACGTTGCTAATTCTTCGTTATCTAAAACTATATTATGATGCTCACTTTTTATATAATCAACCATTTTACCTATCCAGTGAGAATCTGAATTTGGTTGGAATATATTAGATTTAAAATATTTTTCATTTTCACTATAATCAACAGAGAAAGTACTTAATGGATCTTTATTATTTCTTTTAAAAGCACTTGCTGTTACCATCGATATAAAACTTGAATCTAGTCCTCCTGATAAAAAAGTACATACAGGAACATCGCTTACTAATTGACCTTCAATTGCATCCACCAATAAATCTCTTAGATGATGTGTAGTTTGTTCTAAGTTTTGTTCATGTTCCTTCGCTTCTAGTTTCCAATATTCGTTTAAATAAACTCCGTTTTTATTAAATTTTAAATAATTAGCAGGTGCAACTTCCTTTATATCTTTAAATATAGCTCCACCAAGTTTTCTTTGAGGATCTAAAGACATAAGCTCAAGTAATCCTTCTTTATTTACTATAGGTTCTATACTTGGATGTTTTAATATAGATTTTATTTCGGAACCAAATATTATAGAATTCTCTTTTAGTGCATAAAATAATGGTTTAACTCCAAGTGGGTCTCTTGCTAAAAATAACTCTTGGTTATACTCATCCCAAACCCCAAAAGCATATATACCATTAATATAATCTACACATTTTTCTTTATACTCGATAAAACATGCCAATAAAACTTCTGTATCTGAATATGATATAAACCTATAACCCTTTTTAATTAAATCATTTCTAACTTCTTCTGTATTATATAACTCCCCATTATATACTATTGTATATTTTTTATTTCCGATAGTTTTACTCATAGGTTGAAGACCTCCAGTTGGATCAACTATTGATAATCTTCTATGACCTAAAATAGCATGATTATAAGACTCAATCCCAGATGAATCCGGCCCTCTAAATGTTAAAGTATCCCTCATATCTATTACAATATTGCTATAATCTTTTATATTTCCTTTTAAGTTTACCCAGCCAACGATTCCACACATATTCACACCACTTTCTATTTATATTTGTACAATTAAAATCTATGAAAATTTTTTATAAATAGTGTTAATTAGCATTTAAAAATATAATAAAAAGCTACCCTTAAAATAAAGGTAGCCTTCTATTATATTTTTAAAACTTGTCCTGGATAAATTAGATTTGGATTTGGTATATCATTTAATATAACCAATTCATCTACTGTCACATTAAATTTTTTAGCTATGCCACTTAGAGTATCTCCTGATTTAACCACATATATCCCTCTAAAATTATTACCCTTTGGTGATTGTCCTGAAGATAGTATTTTTAGCACTTGACCAGGATATATTAAGTTCGGATTTGATATTCCATTTAACTTAACTAGTTCATCAACTGTTGTGTGAAATCTTTTAGCTATAAAAGTTAAGTTATCACCTGGTTGAACTATATAAGTGTTAAGGTGTTGTTTTGGAGATGCTGATGAATATTTTTTTCTGAATTTGTTGGTATTTTTAGGATTTGGCCTGCATAAATAAGATTTGGATTTTGAATACCATTTAAATTTACCAGTTCATTAACGGTAGTATTAAATTTTTTAGCTATTGAAGTTAATGTGTCTCCTGACTGAACTATATAAGTTTGATTAAATACCTCTTTTTTAGTAATCGTAGGTATCGAACTATATATTTTTAAGGTTTGACCAGGATATATTAAGTTAGGATTTAAAATATCATTTACTAATGCTATTTTTTCATATGTTGTATTAAACTTTTCAGCTATTGAACTTAGCGTATTCCCTGGCTGAACTACATAGTATATAACATGACTATGTTTAGAGCTAGTTTTTATATCTCCTGGTAAGTTTAATCTGCTCTCTAATAGCATTTCATCAGTAAAATTATCTAAATCTGTATTTGCACTTATACCAGGTATATTTCCTGTATCTGAGTATTGCCATCCTGCGTAACTATCTCCCCATATTAGATTACTAGAAGGATAGTCTACTCCGTACTCTGCAATCCATAGTGGGTAATTTCCGAGGCCAGACTCTGGGTTTAGCTTTGTTTGTGCAAAATTTGTATATGTGTATATAGCTACATCTAAACCACTTATATCTTTTACTGCTTCTAGAAACTCTATTGCTTGATTTGATAACTCATAATTACTTAGTCCACCAGTTTCTTCTAAATCTAAAACTAGTCTAGCATCAGGAGTTAATCCACCTAATGCATTTACAAAGTATTGTGCTTGTTCATTTGGAGTTGGGGAAAATCCTGGATTGAAAAAGTGATAAAATCCTACCTTAAGGCCATTTTCTTTGGCTCCATTATAAAATTCATGAAGGTATGGGTCTATATAATAAGTCCCCTCAGTAGCTTGAATATATACTATCTCAACTCCGCTACTAGCTACCTGAGAAAAGTCAATATTTCCTGACCAGTTACTTATATCTATACCCTTTATTGTATTTAATTCTGACATTATATTTTACTCCTTTCTATATAGTTAAGTAGATAAATTACTACTTTGTATTATTATATTGTTTTTTGTCTAAAAATGTTCTTTGCCCTGAATTTACTCATAAAAAAGAGCCTTCTGATACACTGTATAGAAGACTCTCTTATCTAATATTTAATTTTAATAATTTATCCTTTTATTTCTGCTAACTCTTTTTCAAATTCTTCATCTTCTTTTGCCCACTCTAAAGATCTTTGTACTGCTCTTTTCCATCCTTTATATAAGATTTTTCTTTTATCCTCACTCATATTAGGAGCGAATTCTTGGTCTATAATCCATGAATTTTTTATATCATCTTTGTTTTCATAAAAACCTACTGCAAGTCCTGCTAAATATGCAGCTCCTAAAGCAGTTGTTTCAACAATTTTAGGTCTATTTATATTTACATCTAATATGTCTGATTGGAACTGCATTAGGAAGTCATTAGCACTTGCTCCACCATCAACTTTAAGACCTTTTAGTTTTATACCTGAATCCTCTTGCATTGCTTCTAATATGTCTTTTACTTGATATGCTATGGATTCTAAAGTAGCTCTAACTAAGTGTTCTCTATTAGCTCCACGAGTAAGGCCCATTACAGAACCTCTAGCGTACATATCCCAATAAGGAGCTCCAAGGCCTGCAAATGCTGGAACAACATATACACCATTAGTATCTTCTACAGACTTTGCATAAAATTCACTTTGTTTTGCATTATATAGTATCTTAAGCTCATCTCTTAACCACTGTATAGCTGCTCCTGCTATAAATATACTTCCTTCTAAAGCATATTCAACTTTTCCATCCACTCCCCATGCTATAGTAGTTAATAGTCCATTTTTAGATTCAACCATTTTTTCGCCGGTATTTATTAACATGAAACATCCTGTTCCATAAGTATTTTTAGCACTACCTTCCTCAAAACATGTTTGCCCAAATAACGCTGATTGTTGGTCTCCTGCACATCCTGATATAGGGATTTGAGCTCCTGCAAGCATTGCTTCATCAGTATATCCATATATACAACTTGAAGGTTTAACTTCTGGAAGCATTGATTTTGGTATATCTAATAATTCAAGTATTTCATCATCCCATTTTAATTCTTTTATATTATAAAGCATAGTTCTAGCAGCATTTGAATAGTCCGTTACATGTACCTTTCCACGAGTTAAGTTCCATATTAGCCAAGTATCTATCGTACCAAATAGTAAATCACCATTCTCTGCTTTTTCTCTAGCCCCTTCTACATTATCTAATATCCATTTTATTTTTGTTCCTGAAAAATATGCATCTATTAAAAGACCTGTTTTTTCTTTTATTTTAGTATCGTATCCTTCTTTTTTTAGTTTATCACATATTGCTGACGTTCTTCTACATTGCCATACTATTGCGTTATATACTGGTTTACCTGTGTGTTTATCCCAGACTACAGTAGTCTCTCTTTGATTTGTTATACCAATAGCAGCTACTTCCTCCGGTCTTATAGAATTAGTTTCTATAACTTCTCTCATTACACCACTTTGGCTTCCCCATATTTCCATTGCATTATGCTCTACCCAACCTGGCTTTGGATAATACTGAGTAAATTCCTTTTGAGATGATGATACTATATTTCCTTCTTTATCAAATAAAATAGCTCTTGAACTAGTCGTACCTTGGTCTAGAGACATTATATATTTCTTTTCCATTTTTATTCCTCCAATTTTACTATTTAAAATTTAATTATATTTTTCAATTTATTATTATAATTTTAATATATATTAATAATTTTTACTAATTTATTTTGCTTCTTGTGTTATTTCTTCTGCTTCCATGTATCTTTTTATCCCTTTATCGAATACAAAACCTGCCAGTAATCCACCTACTATAGGACCTACTATAGGAACCCAGAAGTACATATTTTGACCCAATGCATTAGTTCCCCATCCTGCTATCATTGCAAATAACTTTGGCCCAAAATCTCTAGCTGGGTTCATAGCAAATCCTGTTAAAACTCCGAAACTTGCACCTATTATAGCGATAGTTAATCCTATCATTACTGGAGCTAAGTTAGCTAGTGGCTTATTATTGTTTTTAGCTTCTCCTACTGCCAATATTACCATTACTAAAAACATAGTTATTATGATTTCTGTAAGTAAAGCTGTGAATATACTGATTTCTGAATGAGGATATGTAGAAAAAATTCTTGCTGTAGCTAAACCATCTATACTTGATCTAACTATATTATTTGATGCTTCAAAAGATAAAAATAAATTTTTAAATAGTAAATATACTGTAGCTGCTCCTAAAAAACATCCAGCTATTTGAGATACTATATAAGGTATAACCTTTTTCTTTGGAAAATCTCTGTAAACCATTAAAGCAATTGTAACTGCTGGGTTTATATGAGTTCCTGATACTGCACCTGTAATATAAATTGCCATAGTAACCGCTAAGCCCCAAATAATACTTATTTCCCATTGAGATATACTTGCTCCGCTTAGTATAAGTGACGCAACACTTCCGCATCCTATGAAAATTAGCATCCATGATCCAATAAACTCTGAAATGCATTCCCCTGTCAAGGTCTTTTTCATTTTAATTTCCCCCTTAATTTTTAATATCATTAAAATGAAGTGGACAAAAAAACAGAGAGAGCCTCTATTTCAATAGTATGGCTCTCTCTTCTCTCGCCCAGTGTTAAGTTAATTAAATCTTATCATGAAAACATTTTCCAGTCAATTAAAAACATCGTTAGATAAATATCAAACATATTTTTTTGTTTTAAAATAAAAAACATGGGTATTTTAGATCACCAAATTTCGATTTTGCTTGTTGATACTGCCATCGCTCCGCAAGATAATACTTTAATTATCTCTTCCTTCTTGTCTATAAGCCCACCACATATTATAGGCATATTAGGATATTCTTTACTCATTCTTTTTATAACTTTTGGTAGTATTCCCGGCATAATTTCTATAGCCTGTGGTTTTACCTTTTTTAAGCTCTCAATTGCATTTTCTAAAGATATAGAATCTATAAAGAAAAATCTTTGAACTACATTTAAATCTAATTCGATAGCTCTCTTAACGATATTTGTTTTAGTTGTTATTATACCATCTAAATTTAATTCATTTTTTACATAATCTACTGTTATTGGACTAGATGATACACCTGTTATCATATCTATATGGACAAAAACTTTTTTTCCATGTTTTTGTAAAAATTTTACTTTTTTTCTAAGTGTAAGTATATCCCCATTTAACAAAAATACAATGTCACAATCTGATTTTATAACTTGATTAAGTTCTAAATCATTTTTTATAGCTCCTATTATAGGATTTATTTCTAATAACTCTCTCATTTTATCCCTCCAAAAATTTTCTATTATTAAGTTTATTTCTATGTAGTTTATATTTTTACTTATATTATGAAATATATCACAAAAAATATATATATAAACAGTATACACCTTATATAATACTTTCTCAATTTTTATAGACAATAAAAAATAGACTACATATAATATTTTGTAGTCTATTTTATAGATCATAATTTTACCATTTTAAAACTTATTTTTTGTCTGCTATAGTTTAGTTATTTTAATATAAAAAGAGGATATATGTATAAGAAACAAATATTAAATTGTTTTTTATACTTTGTCTAAATAATCTCCATATCCTTCTTCATCCATTTTATCTACAGGAATAAATCTAAGTGATGCAGAGTTTATGCAGTATCTAAGGCCGCCTAACTCTTTTGGTCCATCATCAAATACATGACCTAAATGAGAATTTGATTTATTACTTCTGACCTCTACCCTGTGCATTCCGTGAGAAAAATCAAATTTTTCCTCTAAAGAATTATCATCAACAGGCTTTGTAAAACTTGGCCACCCACAACCTGAGTCAAACTTATCTTTAGATGAAAATAGTACTTCCCCACTTACAATATCTACATATATTCCTTTTTCTTTGTTATTATAGTATTCATTTTGAAATGGCGGTTCTGTTTTATTATTTTGTGTTACTTCAAATTGCATAGGAGTTAAAATCTTCCTTAGTTCGTTCTTGTTATATTTACTCTCAGACCAATTGTTATTTATAAAGTCATATCTCCCTGAACCTTTATAGTACATATCATAATGAAGTGGATTTTTCTTATAATAATTTTGATGATAATCTTCAGCTTCATAAAACACACCAGCTTGAACTATTTGTGTTGCAATTTTTTTATTGAATTTATTGCTTTTTTCTAATTTTTCTCTAGATTCAATTGCAAGTTCTCTCTGAATATCATCGTGATAGAATATAACTGTCTTATACTTATGACCTCTATCATTAAATTGACCATATTCATCGGTTGGGTCTATTTGTTTCCAAAATATATCTAAAAGTTCATTATAGCTTATTAAAGACTCATCATATGTAATTTGAATAGCTTCTATATGGCCTGTAGTATCTGTACAAACTTGTTCATATGTTGGATTTTTGGTATGGCCCCCAGTATATCCAGATACAACTTTTAATACTCCATTATATTTGTCAAACGGTTTTACCATACACCAAAAACATCCTCCTGCAAATGTGGCAAGTTTATTCATAATATCAACTCCTTCAAGAAATTTATATTTTATTTATTCCCTAAAGAAGTGCGTATTAATCTATTATTAATTTTAATAAATCACTAGGATTTTTCAAATTTATATCTGCATTTATATCTTTAGGATTTTTAGCTCCCCAAAGTGCAAGGCCAAAATCCATATTACACGACTTTGCACACTTATAATCATATAATGAATCTCCTATATATATAGCGTCCTCTGGATTAATTTTTAGTTTTTCTATTACTTTTTCAAGAGGTTCAGGATGAGGTTTATGGTTCATTGTATCATCTTCTAATATTACTGCACTCATATATTCGTGCAATCCCGTTGGCATAAAATCTATATCATATTGGGCTTTATTTTTAGAGCTAACAATTCCACAAAGTATATTATTTGAATATATATCCTTTATTACGCAATCTATATTATCGAATAATGTAGCTCCTTCTTCGTATTCATTTACATATTTTACCCATTTATTATATGAAGACTCTATATCTTCAAACCCTAATTTTTCTAATGTTTTTTTTCCTGGTAAAGCTAAAGCAAAAAGTAAATCTTCATAATTCATATCAATATTTTTTTCTTCTTTTATTAATTGTTTAAGTGGAATCAAATTCATTTTTTCTGTATTTAGTATTGTTCCGTCTATATCAAATATAATACTTTTATATTTTTTCATATAAAATCCCCCATTTAATATTGCTATTTTAAAATATCATAACTATTTTACATAATATATTGTATATTAATATAATTTATAATTCTATACATTATAGTTTTACGTTTATAATTTACTCAAATAAATTATATCTAGAAAGTTTTATTCTAAGTTCCTCGCCTTGTTTTACAGTTATAATTTTATCTCTTACCATATTATCTAGTGTAGCCAGTTTAAGAGCTCTTTTTTGCCTTTCACACTTTTCTGATGGTGATTCTATTTCATCACTTACCATTTGTTGTCTTAAATAACTCCCTATATTTGATACATCTTTATTGCTAAGAATATCTTTTTTTCTTAACTCTTCAATGCATGATTTCCATATAAATTGTGCATTTTCAACTTTCTTTCTTTCAACTGTATATTGATACTCCATCATGGGCTCTTTTGCAATTATTATACCTACATTAAAATTCGAAATAAATATTGCACATATTAGTATAAGTATACATTCTTTTTTCATGATAATACCTCCATAAATAATATTATTACATATATTATGTGTAATAGGTATAATAGTCATTCTTTACTAAGATATAAAACCTACAACAATTAAGAGTATGCTCTCTTATAGATTTTTAAATTTAAATATTTATGATATAATTAGTCCATAAATTAACAAAAGGATGGTATAACAAAATGGTAAAAAAAATAAGGAAAATACTTCTATGTGCTTTACTTGTCTCATCTGTATCATTAGCTGGATGTGCTAAAGAGGAGCCTATGGTAGATGAAGTTAGAACACCTCCAAAAGAACTTCCAATAGCTAAAATTTCAATAAAGGATTATGGAACTATTGAAGCAGAGCTTTATCCTCATATCGCACCTAACACTGTAAATAATTTTATTTCTTTAGCAAATAGTGGATTTTATAATGGACTTACATTGCATAGAATAGTGAAAGATTTTGTACTTCAAGGTGGATGCCCTGAGGGAACAGGGATGGGAGGTCCTGGATATAGCATAAAAGGAGAATTTACAAATAATAACTTTAAAAATGATTTAAAACATACTGAAGGTGTTTTATCTATGGCTAGAAGCCAAAATAATGATAGTGCTGGTAGCCAATTCTTTATAGTTACTAAAGATGCGCCTAACTTAGATGGTGATTATGCTGGTTTTGGTAAGGTTATAAGTGGTATGGATGTTGTAAAAAAACTTGAAAGTGTTGAGGTTGGAAATAATGATAAACCTGAGAAAGAGATAATAATAGAATCTATAAAAGTAGATACTAAAGGTATTAATTACAAAGACCCCGAAAAATTAAAATAATATAAAAATACTGTAGTAACTATAAGTTACTACAGTATTTTTATATTAGCGTCTTTAGCCATTGTTTAGTTTTTTCATCTGCAAATGTTGATTCTACAGTATATAAATAAATATCTTTATATTTATCTTTAACTTCTAAGTTATTAAACATTAAATCTATTTCATTACTTAAATCTATATTTGATACAGTTCTATTATCCGTATTTATAGTTGTTTTTATATCATCTTTGAAAAAATCATAAAATGGATATTCTTCTATACTCTCAATTGCTTTTGTTTGTATATTACTTGTAGGACACATCTCAAGTGTAACTCCCTTTTCTTTAACTAAGTCATAAGCTTCTTTCATATCTTTTATTCTTACACCATGACCAATTCTTTTCGCCCCTAATATATTAATTGAATCAATTACATTTTTTGCACTGGCAGCTTCTCCCGCATGTATTGTAATGTTGTATCCATATTCCCTTGCTAAATCTGTAATTTTTCTAAATTCATTTGCAAACCCCTCTTTTTCAGGTCCGCATAAATCAATTGCTACAACACCTTTATTTAAAAACTTAAGGCCTGCATTTACAACTTCTATTCCATCTTCTTCGCTCATTATTCTCATACAACCTAAAATTAAATTACCTTTTATATCATAGGCGTTTTCTGCCTTTTTAATTCCATTTAAAACACTTTGTATTATATCACTCAGATTAAGTCCTTTTTTTGTATGAAGTTGAGGCGCAAATCTAACTTCTATATACTTAATGTTTTCTTTTGCTGCGTCTTCTAATAACTCAAATGCAACTCTTTCTAGTGCATAACTTGATTGCATAACGTCATTAGGAAGCTCAAATCTTTTAAGGTATTCATTTAGTGACGTACAATCCTTTGGTACTTGTATGAGTTCTTTAATTATATCTCTATTAAATGAAGGTATTTTTATATTCTCTTTTTTTGCTATGTCTATTATTGTATTAACTCTAACGCTTCCATCTAGATGACAGTGTAGGTCTATTTTCGGTAATTTTTTTATCATAATTTTGCCCCCTTTTTATTTAAATATTATTAGTTTATTTTTACTTTATTATGTTTTTTTGTATAAAAAAAATTCTCGACTACAAAGAAATATTGTATATTTTATATACAATATTTCTTCGTAATCAAGAATTATCGGTTCTTGGTAGAGACCCCTAAACCATATTATTAGGGTTATACGAAATATTTATTTTTATAGATTTTACACTCTTTTATTTAATATGTCAACATATAAAATAAATAAATACTGTTTACTCACCTGATAGAAACAAATTAAATTATTAATATATATTTAATAATTTTCAATATAATCTTTATTTGTTCGATATGTATTAGCCGATTAATTAAAATTAATATTATATTTTACGACATTATTTGAAAAATTTAGTTTTAAGATAAATGAAACGGATATAAATATTAATATATTTAACAGCGAAAGGGTGATCAAATGTTTGAAAATTTAAGAGACTTTGATAAAGAAATATATGAAAGTATGAAAAAAGAATTAGAAAGGCAACAAAGAAACATAGAATTAATAGCTTCAGAAAATATAGTTTCAGTTCCTGTTATGGAGACTATGGGAAGCCATTTAACAAATAAATATGCTGAAGGTTATTCTGGTAAAAGATATTATGGTGGATGTAATCATATAGATGAAATAGAAACTATAGCAATAGAAAGGCTTAAGAAATTATTTAATGCAGAGCATGCAAATGTACAACCACATTCTGGCGCAAATGCTAATATGGGCGTCTATTTTGCTATATTAAGTCCTGGAGATAAAGTCATGGGAATGAACTTATCTCAAGGTGGACACTTAACTCATGGATCGCCTGTAAACATATCAGGTAAATATTTTGATTTTTATGAGTATGGAGTTAGTAAAAATGATGGATTAATCGATTACAATGAAGTAAGAAAAATAGCTCATGAAGTTAAGCCTAAATTAATAGTTGCAGGAGCCAGTGCTTATTCTAGAGAAATAGATTTTAAGAGATTTAAGGAGATAGCAGACGAAGTAGGATCATTACTTATGGTAGATATGGCTCATATAGCTGGTCTTGTTGCAGCAGGTCTTCATCAAAATCCATGCGAATTTGCAGATTTTGTTACATCAACAACACATAAAACATTAAGAGGTCCTCGTGGTGGATTTATACTATGCAAAGAAAAATATGCTAATTTAATAGATAAAGCAATATTTCCAGGAATACAAGGTGGGCCTCTTGAACATATAATAGCTTCAAAAGCTGTAGCTTTTAAAGAAGCTTTAAGTCCTGAATTTAAAAATTATCAAAATCAAGTTATTAAAAATGCTAAAGCTTTATCTAAAGAACTAATAAATAGAAAAATTAATCTTGTTAGTGGAGGAACTGATAACCATCTTATACTTATAGATTTAACTAATAAAAATATAACAGGAAAAGAAGCTGAAAAAATACTAGATGAAGCTTATCTGACAGTTAATAAAAATACAATTCCATTTGATCCTAACGGACCATTTATAACTAGTGGAATAAGAATAGGAACTCCATCAATTACTACAAGGGGTATGAAGGAAGAAGATATGATTTTAATAGCAGAAGCTATAGACTTATGTATAACTCAAAGAAACGTAGATTTAGCTAAGGATTTAGTCCTTAAATTAACTAAAAAGTACCCCCTATATGAAGAAAATAAATTAATGAAATAATAAACTAATATAAAAAGGATGACAAAACTTTAAGTTCGTCATCCTTTTTATATTAGTTTATATTAAATACATTTAAATAATCACTAAATGCTGTTATATTCTAGTAATGTACTTATATAAATAAATCATTTTATTCATATACAGAGTATTTCTCCCAAATTTGTTCTAAATCATCAAAACATTTTTTTATATCTTCTTTTTCCTTCATTCCAACTGAAATTATAAGAGCATTAGCTATACTCAAAGCAGGTACTAATGAGTCAACAAATGACGCCATATTACTTTTTACTAAAAGTGTGTTATCCGCAAGTGATGCTACTGGAGCGAACAAACTATCTGTTAATGATATTATGTGTGCTCCTTTATCTTTTGCATAACTTACTATTTGATAAGATTTTTTAGAATATCTTGGGAAACTTATAGCAAGTAATACATCCCCTTCTCCAACTCTTACTACTTGCTCAAATGCATCCCCCATATCCATTCTAATTATTTGGACATTATCAAGAATTATGTTTAAATAAAATCCTAGGTACTGAGCAATTGCAAAAGAACTTCTCATACCTAATATATATATTTTTTTTGCTTTTAATAATTGTTTTGCTGATTCTTCAAAAGCTTTTTTATCTATGTCTTCTAATGTAGTTCTTATATTATCTATATCGCTTTTTAAAACTTTGTTAAGTATTACTGAGTCATCACTATATTCTTTAGCCATTTCGACTCTTTGTACTGTAGTTAATTTATTTTTTATAAGCTCTTGAAGTGCAGCTTGTAACTTTGGGTATCCAGAGTAGCCTAATGTATTTGCAAATCTTACAACTGTAGATTCACTAACTCCAACTGTATCACCTAATTTGCAAGCTGTCATAAATGCAACCTTATCATAATTTGCTAATATATACTTAGCTATAAGTTTTTGTCCTTTACTAAATCTCGGATATTGAGATTGTATACTAGATATCAATTGCTTACTATCTTTTAAGCCTTTCGTACCGTCCATAAATTTCTCCTTTTATTAATATAACTATTTGATATTACTATTTTGAAAAAGTCTAATTCCTTTTTCAAAAGCAGTTATATTTAGTTCTTCTGTTCCTTTTGGGACTCTTTTCATTATTGATTTTTTTATACTTTCTTTATCTCTTTTATTATTCCACTAATTACCCCCAGTGCCACCATGTTAGCTGCTATATTACTTCCAACTGCTTCTTTCGAAGACTCTATTATAGGAATTTTGTAAAATTTAGGATTATCGATATATTCTACCTTTATACTGCTATCAGCTATTATTATACCATCTTTGTCTACATCTTTTAAGTACTCATTTAAAGATTTTTCTATTAAACACACTAAAATATTAGGATTTATAGTTTTAGGAAAATTTATTTCTTCACTGATTATTATTATCTGTTTTTTCCGTATTTATTTTATTTAAAATTACATCAAAAAGCCATGCTTAAAGCATGGCCTTTAATACTCTTTTTTCTTTTCTATTAAAACCAATTGAGGAGGATTGTTTATTTGATTTATGAAACCACACTCTAATACATTAAATTCACTCTGATCTAGCGATTTAACAAATTCATATACACTATTTTTTTCTTCCATTCCTCCCGGATGTCCTGTATAAATTGCAATACTTATTATTCCATGCGGTTTTAATAGTTTTAAACTATGCTTAATAGCTTTTATTGTTGTATTTGGCTTTGTTATAATCATATGCTCACATCTTGGCAAATATCCCAAATTAAATAAAACACATGAGACTTCTCCTTCAATGTACTTGACCATATTTTCATGACCATCTAATATTAATTTTACTCTATCTTCTAAGTTTTCTTTTACTAGTTTCTTTTGTGTAGATTTGATAGCATCCTCTTGTATGTCAAAACTATATACAAAACCACTTTTTCCAACTTTTTGTGCTAGGTACTTTGTATCATATCCATTTCCCATAGTTGCATCTACTACAATATCTCCTTCATTGACTACTTGTTCTAAATACAATTTATTTATATCTGTGACTTTAGTTAAATATTTAGCTTTTATCATAATACACCTCTATTTTATTGCTTTTAAATACTCTATTTCTTCAGTAGTCAAATGTCTATATTTTCCGATTTCAGTTCCTTTTAGAGTAATTTTTCCCATAGCTGCTCTTTTTAGTCTTTGAACTGGATGGTCTATCGCTTTGCACATTTTCCTAACTTGTCTGTTTCTTCCTTCATGTATCTTTATTTCACATATAGAATAATTTTTTTCTTCATTTTTATCTATTATTCTTATTTTAGCAGGAGCTGTTTTATAATCTTCTATGTATAAACCATCTTCAAACTGTTTCATTTTTTCAGCAGAAGGTATACCTTTAACTCTTGCAACATAAGTTTTAGCAACTTCATGCTTTGGATGAGTTAATTTGTAAGTTAAATCTCCATCATTAGTAAGAATTAAAAGTCCACTAGTTTCATAGTCAAGCCTTCCTATAGGATAAATTCTTTCACTAATATCAGTTACTAAATCTAATACACTTGGTCTATCAAATTGATCTTTAACAGTAGTTATGTAACCCTCAGGTTTGTTTAAGACTATGTATATATAATTTTTATTTAATCCTATTTTTTTTTCGTCTATTTCTACTAGGTCATTTTTTTCATCTACATTAAATGACAGTTCTTCAACAATTTTACCATTAACCTTTACTCTTCTTTCAAGTATTATTTCTTCAGCTTTTCTTCTTGATGCAACACCACAAGATGCTATGTATTTATTAATTCTCATAATTCCACCTTCTTCTATAAAACTTATTTTGTCCTATTAATATAAGTAATTTATTTTTATAAACTTACGTGAGTTCTAACCTTTTTATTTTATATCTATAAAGAGTATATGTAAATGATAATTTTATATAAGTATATTAAATCTTTAGATAATTAAACAAATTAAAAAGAACTCTATAAAAGAGTTCTTTTGTATTCTTCTTCTTAAAAAAATATATTCATATCATAGTTAGATATGTAGTCTCCAATATCACATAAATTGCTATGTAAATGATGGTATGCTTTCGGATAGTTTTGATTTATATAAGCTTTACTTAATCCTTGCTTATAAATCCTATATAAAGAATTTTCTTTAATGTATTTATCTACAGAATCTTTGTTATAGTAAGAATACTCAGCTTTTAAATATTTTCTTAGTTCTTTAAGTATTTGCATGGCTTCTATTTTATTACCTTCTGAATATAATTTAACACCTTCATCAGCCTTTTTAGCATAGTATTTAGCACGTTGACTCATTTCTTCTTTTGTTATTGTCCTCTTATCAAATTCTAAAACTATATTCTCCATCTAAGCTTCCCTCCTTAAGATTATAATACTATTTTTTAAAAGATTTTTTTAGTATTTATACAAAAATTTCATTTTAGATTTTTATAAATCATTTTGATAATAAATCTTAAAATATAAACTAAATATTTAATATTTAAATTGGAAATAATATACTACATTACAACTATAAATCATATAAAATAGTAGCAATTACTTTATTCACTATCAGCAGTTTTATTTGTTAAAAGTTATTTAAATATATATTTTGATTTTAAATACTTTACATATAATCAAATTACTATTTTTTGCTAAATTTTATATATAGTTTAAATTAATTAACATTATAAATAGGAGGTATTATGATTTCAAAGGAAAATATAAAATACTGTATATTCATAGCTTTTATATCAATTCTTATTTATAAAGCAATTGATGCTCCAATGAAATTTATTTCTGGAATCAGCGGTTTGATATCATTTTTCAGCCCATTTTTGCTAGGAATACTATTTTCACTGCTAATAAATCCTATGATGATGTTTTTTGAAAAAAATCTAAAATCACATAGATTATTAAATATTCTTATATCATATATAATAGTTTTTCTTTTAATTATTATAGGATTTAAGCTTATAATTCCATCCATAATTGATACACTAAATACTTTAATACAAGAAATACCTAATTATATAACTATGCTAAATGATTTTTTAAATAGACATATGTCTGAAGCAAAGGTGTTAGAACTTGCTATACCTCATATTCAAAATAATTTAAATACTATACTTCAAAAATTACTTGATATATTTTCACGAATATCCTCAGATTTAATAGTTTATATATTTACTATAACATCGGTATTATTCAATATAATAATGGGTGTAATTTTATCTATATATATGTTATATGATAAGGAAAAAATAGGTAGAGGACTTAAAAAAATCCTTTACGCTTCAGTGCCTAAAGTAAGAGCTGATGAAACTGTAGAGTTTTTCAAAATATCTAATGATATTTTTTATAACTATATAATAGGAAAAATAATAGACTCTCTTATAATCGGTGTACTTGCATTTATTGGATTTAAGTTTATATTAAAAATTGAAAATGTTTTATTTTTATCATTTATAATATTCTTAACAAATATAATACCTTATTTTGGCCCATTTATTGGCGCAGTACCTCCAATACTCATGACTTTAGCATATGATCCTGTAAAAGCTTTTTGGGTTTTTGTTTTTATACTAATACTTCAACAACTCGATGGAAATCTTATTGGACCTAAAGTTATGGGTGACCAAATTGGACTTAGTGCTCTTTGGATAATTTCGGCAGTCTTAATTGGAGGTTCCTTATTTGGCCTTATTGGTGTATTTTTAGCTGTTCCATTAGCTGCGGTTATAAAAATTTCAATAGATAAATATGTTAATAAAAGAATTGATTTTAAGGATTCAAATTAAATCTTATCCCGCTTATAAATTAATACATCTATTATAATAAAAAAAA
>NZ_HG529305.1 GCF_000499525.1 Faecalimicrobium dakarense
ATTATGCTGCTGGATTTTGTGGTGCTTCTTGACTCTGTGGTGTTACTTGAACTGGAGAATTTTCTGGTACTACTGTCTCAGGCTTAGACTCTTGAGTGCTTTCCTCAGGTTTAGATTCAGGTTTTTCTTCAGGCTTTTCCTCCGTTGGTTCTTCTTTTTTAGGTTTTTCTTTTATATTAGAATTGAGAGCATCTCTTTCTACTTTGTATTTATCTTTCTTTGATGTTAATTTGGCATTTTCTTTTCTTTCTTCTTGTTCTTTTTTATATTGTTCATTTAAATTTTCAAGTTCTTTTTTTAAACTTGAAGCCTCACTTTTTATAGTTGGTGAACCACCTTTTATTTTATCTATAAACTCAAGTTCTTTTATTGCTTTTCTATAGTTACCTTTTTCTTTATACTCATCTGCACTTTCCATTCTCATAGCTTGCATATACATTGCTCTTGCATTTTCATCAGCACTGTCAGCTTCTAATGCTTGTGATAAGAATTCTCTTGCATCATCATATTTATGCTTTTCTAAAGCATTTTTCCCTTGCTCAACTAAACTACTTTCCTCTTCATTTGAGCATCCAGTTAAAAGTATTGATAACAGTGCTATAAGTAAAATTATTTTTTGTTTCATCAAATCCCTCCTCGTTATCTAATATAAATTTTATCATATTTATCCTTTTTATAGGAAAAAAATATCAAAAATAGTGTATAAAAAACATATTTTGTCTTTTTATGCGTTATTTTCTTGATTTTTATATTATATATTCGAGATATAAGATTTTAGTTTTCTTCTAATACATCTAATTTTCTAGCTACAATACTCGTAGTACTTGCTTGTAATAACAATGTTATTATTATTGTCATAAATACAGTCGCTGAAATAACTTCATATCCAGGTACTTTCATAGATACTATAATACCTGATAAGGCTGCTGGTATTACCCCTGTCTCTCTAATCCACATCATAAATATCTTTTCATTTCTAGCCCAATTAGCTTTTTTATCAAATGCTGTACAAATTATAACTACTAAAGGTCTTGCTATAAAAATAAGTATTAATACTATTAAAATTGAGCCTAAGCCGTATTTTAGTAAAGCATTTACATCTAGATGTGTTCCTAAAATTATAAATATAGACATTCTTGCAATAGTAGATATGTTTTCTCTAAAATATACTCCCGATATATAATTTTCATCAGGTATCCATAATCCAAATCTTTTTTTATTTCCAGCTATAAGACCTGCAATAAAAACTGACATATATCCACTTCCACCAAATCTTTCTGATATTTCATAAGCAAATATAACTATTATTACTGATATTATAGGAGCAAAGTCATTAAAAATCCCATATTTTTTATCTGAAGATAAGCCTATACCTATAAGCGCTACTCCTGCTCCTACTAATACACCAATTACTATCATCGCTACTAATTGAAATGTAGTTTCTAATAGTCCCATTTTTTTAGATAATGTTATACCTGTAAGAATAGATGTAAATAGTATTGCCCCAAATGCGTCATTAAAAGCTGATTCACTGATTATGGTTTGCTTTAATTTATTTTTTATTGGAACTTGCTTAAATACAGGAATTAAACTAGCTGGATCTGTTGATGCTATTGTTGCTCCTAAAAGTAAACTAACTCCTATTGGTAAATTCAATATATAATAAGAGCTTAAGCCTATTACACCTGCACTTATAAATACACCTAATGATGCTAAAAGCCCTACTGTTATTTTTACTTCATTTAATACTTTAACCTTTACTTCTCTACCACCTTCATAAAGTATAAATGCAGATCCAAAGGTTAAAATTATCTCATTTGCTACAGGAAAAGATTCTATATTAACTAAATTTAAAAAAGTAGGTCCAAATGCTATTCCGCAAATCAAATATATAACTACATCTGGTAGTTTTAATTTTTCACCTATCCATCCTCCTATTACACCAATTACAGATATAGATGCCATTATTAAAAGTAGTTCATTTGAACTTACTGCTGCTGTATTCATTTCTCCCATTTTTGCACCTCTTTTCTATTTTTAATATTTATTATTATGATTTGCATTTTTATAAAATTTAAATAGCAAAGTTAAAAATATATAAAATTAAGAATATATAAAAA
>NZ_HG529306.1 GCF_000499525.1 Faecalimicrobium dakarense
ATATATGTCTAAACAATTTATTTAAATTTAAATCTAAATACTCTACATTAAAGAGTTTTTTTTCTAATAATATGTTTTCCATATTTGATGATGTAACTATTAAAACTTTTGGGGTTTCAAAAAAAGGTATTGTACAATTCATAATTTTTTCTTCTAGGTTTTCATATTTAGAAATCTCTACTTCACCGTCTAGGTCTATATCTACAAGAATTTGCTTTTGGTCTCCATGGTGATTTATATATTCTATAAATAAATCATATTTTCTATCATCTATTGAAATATTCCTATAAAATCTCTTTAAATTATATCCACCCATATCAATTCTAATAGCTAATTCACTTCCTATAACAGCTTTTAATAATTCTTCTCCGCTATACATTTTACTTCCATTTAGATAGTATATATAAGAGCTATCTCTATATCCTGGATAATTTATATTACATGGATATTTTCTAAGTGTATACTCATTACACATTTTTCTTAATGTTTTTTTAAACGGCTTTCTTCCATACTTTCTCCTTGTCCCAAAAACTTTTCCAACTTGGTTTTCCGTCATACATCTAATCCTACTTATTAAAATTAATATCTCCTTCTCAATTCCTACCATTTTGTCTAGTCTCCTTGAAGTTATTTAGTGTATCAAGTCGTAATACTATTATATTAAGATAGGATTATAAAATTTACATTTTTACATAAAAAAATCGCATGCAATATGCGATTTTTTCTTCAATATCTATTGTGCTACTTTTTCTTCTGCGTTTTTTTCAGCTGGTGTAGCATTATTTTCTTTTTAATATCTATGTTTCCAATATTTAAGTTATCAAACTCCATTATATCTACCAATCCTTTTTCACCTTTTTGGAAAGATACTTTTACCTTATCTCCAACATTAGTAAGTGGTATCTCTGTAGATAATTTAGATGTTGCATTAAATATAATGTTTTCACTTGAATCTATTGTCATATAGTAATATGTATTTCCACTCTTGACATCTGGGCTAATTCTTAAAACTGTCCCTTCGATTTCTTGTGTAGTTGTATCATCTTCAAGCTTTATACTATTGCCCTTTGATGACAATGCTTCTCTATAACTTCTAAGTGCTTCTTCTTTTGTTTCTCCTAGTCCAAGTACACTAAAATCTTCAACAGATACAAACGCTACCATCTTAACAAGACCTGCTTTATCTTTTAACGACGATACATATGTAGGTGTTCCTAGTATATTATACATTACAGGAAATGTAGCTTCATAATTTTTCTCTTGAACTTTACCTTCAGCAGACCTCATAGCTGCTGTTTCTGTTGCCCCTGGTTGTTTGTATAACTTAGCTTCTTTAGTTCGACTATCAACTAGCATAAATCCTATTGTTGATTCATCTCCTCCTGAAGATGTTATACCTGTGTACCAATATGCTTTATTGTCATTTCCATAAACTAGAGATGTTCCTTCTGTTGGAACTAAAACGCCTTCTTCTGATATAACTGAATTTAAAAATCCTTTTACATATAATCCCCAGTCATTTATTTGATTAACAATAAAGTCTTGTGGCTGTATTCTATCAATCCATTTTGGTGTATTTTCTATATTATATTTTTTTATTTCTCCTGTTTCAGCATCAACTGTTGCTACTCCTGTAGCATCAGAACCACCATATCCTATACTATGTTCGTATAATGTTGTTACCCAGTATGGTCTACCCTCATCGTTTATTTCTAAAGTAAAGTCACTCATACCTATATTCATAAGACCATTTACATACATATGTCTATGTAAATCTTGAAGTAAATACGCCTCTGGTTGATATACTATTTTTATAGGCTTTCCATCAATTTCTTGAACTAATCTAACATCCTGAGGGTTACTTGCAGATACCATTACGTATCCACTTGTCCCATCTAATGATGTTATCCACTTAATTATATCTCTATGTACTAGCGGTGCTACCCAGTATAAATTTCCCTTTACACTTTGAATATGGAAAGTTCCAAGTTTTGAAACACTACCTATAGCAGGAACCTCTCCAAGTTTTTTATCCCCTAACTTCATAGCCATAGCTTCGTCTACAAGACGTATATCCTTCACACTTACAGGACTTACATCTTCTGTAAATTTACTTTCTTCAACTTTACCTATTAAATTTCTATATGCTTTTGAATGTAATATAGGAGATGATGTGACAAATGGAGCTGCAATACTATAAATTATTAGCACAATTGCTATTGTAAAATTATACTTAGCAATTTTAGATGTTTTCTCCCCTCTATCTAACATCATATCTAATACCCCTGCTACAGCAAAGAATATTATAAGTACTGAAAATAACGATATAAAATCTAATCTAAGTACTGGCAATTTAACGAATGCGTAAATAGCTACAACTATTAACGCTATTCCATATGTTTGCAAAACTTTTTTCATTTAATACTCCTTTCAAAGTAAATAGTAATTAATACTATTATATCCATACTTTACAAAAAAATAAATATATATTTGTATGGTGTAGACGTTTAAACGGTTATAGTGTATTAATAATTTTAAATAGAAGATTCCTTTACATTCTAAAATTTGCGACATAATTTTTTATTTTATGCCTGATTAAAATTTTTACATAAAAAAGAAGATATCCCAGTTAATTGGATACCTTCCTAAATAACATGATATTTTACATTTTAAAGAAATCTATATTTACTAAAAATACATTATCTATCTAAAATAAAACTTTTAGCCAATGCTAATGATTCACGTGTATAGAATAGTGGAACTAAATATGATACAGTTTTGCTCGAATATACATTGATATCCTCATATCCGTTTCTTTTAGCTAACATACTACTCCTTAAAGCATGAAAATCAGTTGTAACTATTTTTACAGTATTTTTGTCTATATTTTTTCTACTATGTTCTTCAATTTTCTCTTTAGAATATTTAAAGTTTTCATAGGTATTTGTTGATTTATCCTCTTTAATTATTTTGTCGCTAGGCACTCCATTTTTTATTAAATATCTCTTCATTGCTTCAGATTCTGATATTGTTTCATCTGATCCTTGTCCCCCTGATACAACTATATATGACTTACTACCTGATCCGTTTATATACTTTAAAGCAGCATCTAATCTATGTTTTAAAGTCAAACTAACACGATCTCCGTTATTTAAACCTGCCCCTAATATCATTATGTAATCTGTACTTTCCTCATTATTCTTCGGGTAACCAATTATCATAACCTCAGAAAATATGAATATAATAAATCCTACTGATACCAGCATTACTAATATTTTATTTACTTTAATAAAATATTTATTTGATTTAAATTTTATTTTTAAAAAGTGATATATAATTAATAATATACCTAAAAATCTTAGTGTTTCGCTAAATGCTATAGTTCTGTTACTAATTAGATTAACCATTATGCAGTAAAAAAATATAGCTATTCCTATAATTAAATCTATGTACTTTTTCAAAATAGTTTTATCCTCCTCACAAATTCATGAATTTCACTACATCTTAATTATTAAAATATTATAATACAAAAATTGATGTACTATATAATAAATAATTTTTATTCACTTCAAAAATTTACCATAAATAAGTATTTTTTTATATAAAATGGATTGAAATTAGCTTTAAATGGATTGAAATAATATATAACTAGCAATTATTATGCCAAAGGTCATACTATACCATATGCAGTATATAATATAATTTTTTAAAAAGTTATATTATATATATAAATAACATACATACATAACATACATATTTTTACAGCATAAAATAACATATAAATTTAAGGGGGGTATTTTTTATGTTTGATATGTTCAAACAACTAATCGATTGGTTGTGGCTTTATCCGATTTTAATTATATTAGTCGGAGGTGGAATAACAATGTCACTTACATTAAATTTTTTCCAAATAACTAAGTTACCATTTATACTAAAAGAGACGTTTGGAAAAGTATTTAAAAAAGGTGATGGAAGTGGAACAATAACTCCATTCCAAGCAGCAACATCTGCATTAGCATCTACAATAGGAGCAGCAAATATCGTTGGTGTTCCTCTAGCTATAGCTACAGGTGGCCCTGGCGCAATATTTTGGATGTGGATTATAGCGATATTTGGATGTGCTCTTAAGTATTCTGAGATTATATTGGGTATAAAATATAGAGTTAAAAATGATGAAGGAGAATATGTAGGTGGCCCTATGTATTACCTTAAAAATGGAGCAAAACTACCTTTGCTTGGATCATTATTTGCATTTTTCTTAATGATTGAAATAGCTCCATCAATAGCTACACAGTCAGCTTCAATTGTGCAAACTGCATCAACTATAAATATAAATCCTATCGTAACAGGGGTTACAGTTGTTCTTATAGTTGGATTAGTTGTATATGGAGGAATAAAAAGGATATCAAAATTTACAGAGAAATTAGTACCTATTATGGCAATTGCATATTTTTTAATATCGCTAATAGTTATATTAGCAAATTATAAAAGTATACCAAATACATTTGCTCTAATATTTAAAGGAGCATTTACTCCTACAGCAGCATTTGGTGGATTTGCTGGTTCTGTTTTAGCATCAACAATAAGAGCCGGAGCTGCTAGAGGTGCTTATTCAAATGAAGCAGGTATGGGTACATCAACAATAGCTCACTCAGCTGCAGTCACTGATTTTCCTGCTAGACAGGCATTATGGGGAATATTTGAAATTATAGTAGATACTCTTTGCATATGTACTATAACAGCATTTTTAGTTTTGACTACAGGAATATGGTCAACTGTTGGAGCTGATAAAGCAGCTTCTATGCCATCTATTGCAGTACAAAGTGTATTTGGAACTAAATTTGGTGGTGGATTTTTAACTATATGTATGTTGATGTTTGTTCTATCAACTCTAATAGTTATAATTTTCTATGGGGAAAAACAAGCAGAATATCTATTTGGATTAAAGGCATCTAAAATAGCAAGAATTGTGTACTTATGTTTTATAATGATAGGAGCTTTATGCAAATTTGATAATATAATAGTTTTATTAGACGCTACATTAGCATGTGTTATAGCAACAAATATGATAGGAGTAATAAAACTTAGAAAAGAAGTTAAAGAAGAATCTGATAAATTTTTTGAAAGTCAAAAAATTAAAGCGAATTAGTTATATAAAATAATAAACAAGCTAATTCAATTTATAGATTAATCTTTATTGTGAATTATCTTGTATAAAAAATAAAGTGTGTATTCTTCCAAAATACAATAATTAAATTAGATTATTCGAAGGAAGGTGCACACTTTATTTTACAGACTCTTCACTATTTATTTGTTATATAATCACTTATAGAATTATCTATATCAGTATTTAAAACTTTTCCAATTTATTTAGCATTAGCTAAATTTTCTTTAAATTCATTCCATTCTTTCTTATTATTATCTATTAATCGTTCTGGACATAATTTTCCTGATGCATCTTTATGCATGATTACTCTATCTATAGGTATATTGTATTTTACCATTAATTCTTTTACTAAATATATACAATTCTCTTTTACCACTCCCCATCCTTCAGATTCTTTTTTATCATTGACACATAATTCTATCCCTATTGTTGTATGGTTAGTTTTATCTCCTAAAATATTACCTCTATCTCCTACATGATGCGCCGAATAATTATCTTGTAATGCATGTATTATTTTAGTTTTATCTACAATGTAATGTATAGAAACATGTCTATTATTATTTTGGAAATACTTTCTATGGCTATCAGCTCCTGCATTTGGACTTTCGTTTGCAGTATCATGAATTACTATATACTTTTGACTGTTGTTAGTTTTACTAAAATTTGTAGTATTAGTTATATAATCTTCATATACTTTTGTACCATTATCAAGAGTAATGTCACCTAAAATTTTATTAGATGTTAAATTATCTAAGTTCCCTTCTAAATAAATATATTTATTAGAAAGTATTATAGCAACTAATAAACCAAATATTAATAATACTTTACTTATTTTTTTCATTTAATAATCCCCCTTTGCTGCAATATCAACTCATCATTTGTATATCTATAAAATCAGTTTCTTTATTACCCTTTTACTACTTCACTTTCTCTTTTAGTCATTAATACTATAACTTATTCTAGTTGCTTTTTATAGAAACATATAAACAAAAAAATAAATACCTCTTCTAATCGTAAGAGGTATTTTTCTAAGCTTTTGCAATTTCTGATACATATGAATGTTCTTCTTTAGAGTATCTTGATAATAAACCTTCATATTCTAGACTTAAACTATCTAAGTCGTAAAAATCATTTGGTCTTATCTCATATGAATTTTTATTACAAATATGTATTCCACTCTTTTGTAACATATCTGCCACAAAATGAGAACAAACATATTTATATTCTCTTTCTCTTGGTTTATTTATAGATAAATATACGAGTGCTCTAACATCATAATCATATTTTTTTCTATTTCTACTTACTTCCATTATATTATCATATAACTTATTATATTGTGTGTCTGTTACATCTAATGAGTACACCCTACACATAGTATTCTTTCTAATAGCATATAAGCCTTGATTTATATTCTCTTCAACGAATCCTGCAAATAATGGCGTTTTAGGATTTAGCCTTCCAAATGAATACATCGGTGCTAAATCTTGATTTAAGGCTATTGATACGTGTGCATATGGGGTTTTACTTATATTTCTTATAAGGTATGATAAGAATGTTCCAGTATAAGTCGTTACTATATATATCTGTTTCATAACCTTCCCCCTTAATATTTATAGACTTATGTATAACTATAATAGTTTAACACAAAGAATTAAATATTTCAAATTTTATAATTATACTGGTTACTTTTATTTATCTTTCTCATATGTTTCATGTATTCTGTTATTTACATTATTTCCAATAATCCATGATATAGCAATGCTTATTGAAAATACTATTATTTTAATTGGACTTGAGAAAAATGCGCCAACATCTTCTCCTACATAGCTTATTAGCAAAAACATTACAAATTTTCCAAATATCATTCCAGAAGCAAAACTCTTAAAATCTAACTGTACTAAACCAGATCCTATGGTTATTAAAAAATCTGGTATAAATGGACAAGAATAAGATACAAATATACTGGTAAATCCTTGCTTTCTTATCCATATTATTATTTCATTTACCTTTTCATTTTGCTTATACTTTTTAAATATATTACGTTTGAAAACTTACTTGCTAAAAAATATAATAAGATAGATGCTACACTCGATCCTACCCAAGATACAAAAAAACCTAGCCACATCCCTAGTATAAAAACATTCGCTACTACTATTGCTACTAGGGGAAGTACTGGAATAAATGTTTCTACACTGATTATAATAAATCCTGCTATTATCGCTAATACTTTGTAATCTGACAGTGAATATAATATTTGTTCCATCTATGCACCTACTTTAATATCATTTGTATATAAAATTACTGCTTAACATTAATATTGTACTTAGATATAAAGTCAATAAGGTTATTTGCTTGAATTTCTAGCCCTATTAATATATCTTTTTCAGTTATTTCTACTTTATTAAGAGTTGTTGGATAAGTATCACTTTTATCTATTATGATAGTATTATTTTCTAGTCTAAAAGGTATCTTTTCTTGATATTTTTTTAAACCTTCTTTTAATACTTTATCACTTATATTTATTTTACCTAGCTTAGCATCTGTAAGCAAAATATTTAACTTATTTTCAACAACTGTTGGTATTAAATTTACTTCTAGTTGACTGTCTATGAATCCTAAAACTTTATACGGATACTTAATTTTAACTTTACTATCCTTTATATCTACATTAGAATTTTTAAATTCTTCTACATTGTATTTATTCATAACAGTATAAATTATATTTTGAAACTCATCTCTTGATATAGATATTTCACCTTTTAATCTAAGAGGGTCTTTAACTAATTGAAACTCATCTATAGAAGCATTTTTTAATAGGTCTTGTTCAGTAACAATTTTATTATTAGTATTTTGTGTGACTCTTTCATTTGGTATCAGTGAGTAGTACAGACCTCCTGTAATTATTATTAAAATAATTATTATAGATATTAGTATTTTCGAGCCTTTTTTCATAATTTCTCCTCTCTTTTTATATATTAATAATATGTTATATCCATATTATTAATATATAGGTTAAATATTATTAGTATATAATTATATTTCTTATATTTAATTATTATAGTATATATTAAAAATAGATTTTACTATTTTATTTTTATGGTCATAAAATATTTTAACTTTGATAATAATGATGAATATAAACATTTTATGTAAATAGATTTAAATTAAACCATATTTATATCTTTATTTTTTTCCAATATTAGATTAAAATGAATATTATGGATTATAGTATCTTTATGTACTATATAAAAATTAATTAATTGAGAGGTATTATAATATGTCAAATGAAACTAATTCATCTAACTTTATAAAAAACATTATTATAAATGATTTAGAAACTAAAAAACATGATAGTATCATAACTCGTTTCCCACCGGAACCAAATGGATACTTACATATAGGACATGCAAAGAGTATTTGTCTTAACTTCGGTCTTGCTAATGAATTTAACGGAAAAGTTAATTTAAGATTCGATGATACAAACCCAGTTAAGGAAGATGTAGAATATGTAAATTCTATAAAAGAAGATGTTCAGTGGTTAGGGTTTGACTGGAACAACTTATACTTTGCATCAGATTACTTTGATGAAATGTATAAAAGAGCGCTACTTTTAATAAATAAAGGAAAAGCTTACGTATGTGATTTAACTCCAGATGAAATGAGAGAATATCGTGGAACGTTAACTCAACCCGGAAAAGAAAGTCCATATAGAAATAGATCAGTTGAAGAAAACTTAGAACTATTTGAAAAAATGAAAAATGGAGAATTTAAAGATGGAGAAAAAGTTTTAAGAGCTAAAATTGATATGTCATCTCCAAACATTAACTTTAGAGATCCAATAATATATAGAATTTCTCACTCAACTCACCATAATACAGGTGATAAATGGTGTATATATCCAATGTATGCATTTGCTCATCCATTAGAAGATGCAATAGAAGGTATAACTCACTCTTTATGTTCTTTAGAATTTGAAGACCAAAGACCTCTTTACGATTGGTTTGTCTCTGAATGTGAAATGGAATCTACTCCAAGACAAATAGAGTTTGCTAGACTTAATCTTACAAATACTGTTATGAGTAAAAGAAAATTAAAGCAACTTGTTGATGAAGGTGTTACTGATGGATGGGATGATCCACGTATGCCTACAATAGCAGGTCTTAGACGTAGAGGATATACTCCAGAGGCTATACGTAAATTCTGTGCTGAGATAGGTGTATCTAAAGCTGACTCTACTGTTGACAGCCAAATGCTAGATTTCTTCGTAAGAGAAGATTTACAATCTAAATCACCTCTTTCAATGGGAGTAGTAAAGCCATTAAAATTAGTTATAACAAACTATCCTGAAGGTCAAACTGAAATGATAGAATTAGAAAATAATGCTAAAGATGAAACTATGGGAACTAGAACAGTTCCATTTGGTAGAGAATTGTATATAGAACAAGATGACTTTATGGAGGAGCCTGTAAAGAAATACTTCAGATTATTCCCAGGAAATGAAGTACGTTTAAAAGGAGCTTACTTTGTAAAATGCACTGATGTTATAAAAGATGAAAATGGAAATGTAGTTGAAGTTCACTGTACTTACGACCCTGAAACTAAGAGTGGTTCAGGATTTACAGGTCGTAAAGTAAAAGCAACAATTCACTGGGTTGAAGCTAATAGCGCAGTTCCTTGTGAATTTAGATTATTCGAACCTTTAATACTAGATGATGCTCCTGAAAATGAAGGAAAGCACTTCTTAGAACAAATAAATCCAACTTCAATAGAAATATTACAAGGATTTGCAGAACCAACTCAACTTGAAGCTGCGAAAGCTTTTGATAAATTCCAATTTGTAAGGAATGGATTCTTCAGTGTAGATAACAAATATACTACTGATGAAAAGCTAGTATTTAATAGAGTTGTGCCTTTAAAGAGTTCTTTTAAACCAGGCAAATAAAACTTAATTTATAATAAATAAAAGGGAATAATTATTCCCTTTTATTATGTTTATCTAAGTATTATTAATAAGTTTCTAACCACAAATAAATAGAGAACAATAATTATTGTTCTCTATTATTTAACAAATCCTAATATTTCTATACCATCTTTAATACATTCAATGTTAAGCGGAAAATCAGGTCCTTTTTCTCCATCTATATCTGTCAATAAGTCATCTTCACACTCAATAGTTATCTTTTTAGTTTTAAAATATAATAGCTCATTTTCATTTAATTGATCTAAGTGTTCTCCTCTAAGTACACTTATCAAAACTGGAATAGATTTTGGGATAGGCATTCCTTTAAATATAATAACATCTAAATATCCATCATCTATTTCTGCCTTATAAGCTAGGTTTATATTTCCTGCTGTTTTTCCATTAAAAATTAGCATAAGATACATATCTCCATTATAACTTAATTCATCAGAATGTACTTTTATATTAAATTTCCTCAAGTAAAGGGCTTCTTCTATACCTTTTATATAATATGATACTTTTCCTATGTAATTTTTTAAATCTTGATTTATTCTTTGAGACACGTCAGTAAACATTCCCGCACTTGCCACATTTATAAAATATTTATCATTTATTTTACCTATATCTATTTTTTTAGGTTCTGATTTTATAATATTTTCTATAGCTTCTTTAATATTATTTGGAATTTTAAGTGCATTTGCGAAATCATTAGCTGTTCCAGTTGGTAATATCCCTATAGGCAAATTTATATTACATTCTTTAATAGCATTTAATACCATATCTATAGTCCCATCTCCACCTGCTAATAATAAATGATCATAAGTATCATCTACTCCATCAAATGCTTTACTTATAGGTTCCTCTATATTTAATCTATATGGTACAAGTATATAATTATTTTCTTGATATACTTTTATAATATCATCTAATTGATTATTAATTCTTTTCTCCCCTGAATTTGGGTTATATATTAGTTTTACTTTTTTCATTTTTCCTCCTTACGTTAATATAGCAAAGCATTTATATATTATATTAATATTATTTAAGTTTTATTTATTATAATATATAATGGCTAAATGCATACACAAGGACTCTTTGTTATTAATATCCAAAATTTTCATTTAAGAATATTACATGTATTCTATTAGCGGTTCTTTGCTTTTTTATAATAGCGTATTCACAACATATCCTCTCTGGACTTAAACAATCCATACAATGCCCCACTGTTTTACAAGGCGTTTTAGTACCTATTCTTTTTGCATTTGCTGGTGCACTGATTTCTTCGTTTCTTCTTATAGCATCATTCATATCTTTTACTATTTTATTTACTCCAGCTATTACTATTACCTTATCTGGGCCATAAAGCATTGCTGCTATTCTATTTCCATTTCCATCAACATTGTAAAGTTCTCCATTTTCAGTAATTGCATTTGTGCTAGTAAAATATGCATCTGCTGAAAATGTTTTTCTATACATTTCTTTTAAATCTTTGGCTGTAAGACCTTCCTCATATCTGTCTAAAAATTCATATTTGCCATTTCTTAAAAAATCTATGATTCCTGTTTCAAATAAACTCATAGATCCGCCACATCCTATCAAATCTCCATCATTAATTAATTCTTGTATTTTATCTAAAAGTTCTTCTTTGTCTCTAACTAAGTATCCATTCATATTATTATTTTCTAAAGCTTTTATAGTTCTTTCTATCTTTTTCTCATTAACCCATACTACATTTTGATCCATAATATCTTTCCCTTCTAAAACAATTAATATTTAATAAATTTTGTATATACTTCCATTTTAACATACTTCTTTTGTTATATAGTTATATATTTCAATTTTAAATAAAAAAGCACTAGTATTGACTAGTGCTTTTTTGGGAGGTTAAATTAAAATAATTGTGAAGTTTTTTTGACTATTTATTATCTAAGATAGTTCTAGTCGTATCTATATCTTTCGCCATACATCTTTGGCTGTTAATTCTCTCATTTACTAATAAGTAATTTGATATTCCCTTTAAAGTTTTTGCTATTTTACTTAATACTATCATCTATTATTCCTCTTTCCCTATTTATTATTTCTTATTTATTTTCTATAAGTATATTGTATACAATATACTGTATAAAGTCAATATATAATTGATATTATTTTTTCTGAAAATGTTTTTATTTTAAAATGTTTGTAAAAATTAATACCACCTATATAATTTATATAAGTGGTATTAATTATTTTATATTTTTATATATATTTTTCCATTCTAATATCACTTTGCCATTTTCCATTGTAATATACAAAATTTTCATTTTTTCCTATTTCTACATATCCCATTTTTTTATAAAAGCTAATTGCTCTCTTGTTATATTCAAACACTCCTAGTTCAATTCTCCTCTGATTTAGCTTTCTTGCTCTACTTTCTAAAAACTCCATTGCAATTTTTGCTATACCACTACCATGATAATTAACATCACCTATACAGATTCCAATCCAACAAGATTTATCTATATTCTTTTTAAACAAATTAAAATTAGTATCAATACTTATATATCCTACTTTTTTATCATCAATTGATATAATATATATGTATTTATACGGATTATAAACTATCCCATCTATTAAGTCCTTTGATGTTACATCTTCTATTTCCCCTTCTATAAAATTAGGCCTAATCAAATACTTTATAGCATCTTGATTATCCCAATTTGCTATTAATTCAAAATCAGAAATATCTTCTTTATATAATCTTTTAAATTTAAGCACCATATAATTACCCTTCCCGCAAAAGTTACTTACTTGGCTTTATTTAAAATTGTATCATAAAAGCCTTTAGATTTTTACAATCTAAAGGCTTTTACTTTGAAATTTATTTTTCACTATTATTTTTTAATTCAACTTGTTCTCTTATTATACTTAACTGTCTTTTAGTTTCATCTATTTTGTATTGTATTGCATCAAGCTTCGACTGTATAGACATTTTATCTTTTTCTGTTTCAGCATTTTCCATTAATTCTTTTGTTTGAATTTTTAAGTTTTCTAACATATCAATTTTTTTATTTATTTTATTGTATACAATTTCTGGATTTTTATACATATTTTCCTTTTTATTATCAAAAAAGCATATCATTTTATAATATATAAAACTTATAAATATATTTACAATTAAGTCAAATATCATTAGGTTTATCTTCTTTGTAATGACTATAGCTGCTAAAAATGAAACTAAATTAAATAAAAATAAATTACTTAATATCTTTTTGTTTTCTTTTTCTTTAGATCCATCCTTATTTTTCATAAAATTATATGGTATAACTATAGTTATTATAGGTGCCAAAAAAGCTACATTTCCCTCTAAAGCTGCATATACTGCACTAAAAATCGTTAGAAGACGTGTTGCTCTATTTATTGCATATGACTCTGCCATTATAACAATCTCCTTTAGTTAACTTATTCTTTTTTAAATCATCTTAAACTATTGATTTTTCAATACTTTGTAAATAATATCATACTATATATCAACTAAATATTCAAGCTTATTTTCCAGTAATAAACATACCTTTATATAAATAAAAA
>NZ_HG529307.1 GCF_000499525.1 Faecalimicrobium dakarense
TTTTATTTATATATCTATTTATTATTTTTTCCCTTGTTAAAATTATCTTGATACATTTCTGGTGCTTTTTTGTTAGTCGAAGTCCATTGATTATTATTTTCATCTTTCTCTTTGACTCCTGCTTTACTAGTTAATGTAGTATTAGCTCCTGCCCACTGGTTGTTAACTTCGCATTTACTTTCTTTCTTCATAATATATCACCTCGAAATAATATTTTATAATTATTTTAACCAAGTATATATTTTTTATTTAGATAAGATTTCAATGCCATCTTCAGTTACTAATATCATATGCTCCCATTGAGCAGATAATTTACCATCATCTGTATATGCAGTCCATTCATTTTCTGCATCTATATAAAGATCATAATCTCCTTGGTTTATCATAGGCTCTATAGTAAATATCATTCCTGGTACTAAAATCATACCTTCATCTTTTTTGCCTACATGAAATACGAATGGATCTTCATGGAATTGTAGCCCTATCCCATGACCTCCAAAGTCTCTTACTACTGAGTACCCATTTTTTTCAGCATGTTCTTGTATAGCTGCTCCTATAGCTCCTAAATGTCCCCAAGGTTTAACAGCTTCTATTCCTTTATATAAGCATTCTTTAGTTACTTCAACTAATCTCTTAGCTTCTTCACTTACATTTCCTATCATAAACATTCTAGAAGCATCTGAATAGTATCCATTGTATATTGTTGATACATCTACATTTATTATATCTCCATCTTTAAGAACTACATCTTCGCTTGGTATACCATGGCATATTTGAGAGTTTATTGATGTACATAAACTCTTTGGGAATCCTCCATATCCAAGCGGTGCTGGTATTGCACCTTGAGATATTGTAAAGCCGTGTACTATTTTATCAATATCATCAGTAGTCATCCCTTCTTTTATTTCTTTTGCTACTAAATCTAATACTGCATTATTTATTTTTGCACTTTCTTTTATTTTTTCTATTTGATCTTTCGTTTTTATAATATCATGGCTTGGAACTATGTATCCTTTTCCTTTTAATATTTCTAATTTTTCATCAAATTCCATGTGGCATTTTTTATATTTTGCATTACTACCACACCAGCATTCATCGTTTCTATTTAATTTCATTTTAGCATCTCCTTACTATATAAAGTGTATAGTTATATTGAAATATAAAATATATACTGTAATTTATATTTTTAACATTTATTTTTAAATAAATTTATATGTTATAATCTACTATACCATTTTAAATTAATATAAGTAACCATTTTTTTTAATTATATAAAAATAACCCCTCAAAGTAATAGTATTTAAATTATTACTTTAAGGAGCTATTTAAATTTTATAATTAACTATTTTCTTTTTCTCTTAATTGAAGTTACTGCTAACCCAGCTGCTGCAGCTCCTCCTAAAACTACATATCCTATTATACTAGTATCTCCTGTTTTAGGATTATCTGTATTATTTGTTGTAGAGTTATTTAAACCTGGTTTATTAGTTTCAGGTTTATTTATTCCTGGTTTATTTTCTTCTGGTTTCTCATTAGTTCCTGGAACTACATATGATAAATCATAGCTATACTTAACTAATTTGTCTCCTATGTTTTCTCCTGATTTTATTTGAGGATGGGCTCCTAAATATTTAGCACCATTTTCATGAGATGTAAATATTACTTTAGCATCTGTATCAACAGATTTAAACTTCCAATTGTTGTCTACTGTTGGCTCTAATTTACCAGCAGTTTCTATATAATCAGCTACTGCTTGTCTATTTTCATAAGTTCCACTATATACTATTTCTTGTTTTCCATTCCATGGGAATCCATTTCCACCAGCTCTATAATTATTAGTAGCTATTAAGAAATCTTGCTCTAAGTTTATAGGTTTTCCGTTGTAAGTTAAGTTAACTATTCTTTGTGAATTAGCATTTATTGTATTTCCATCTTTATCATACTTTGGTTTTTGAGTTACATCTATTTCATAGTTAACTCCATCTATTACATCAAAGTTAAAAGTAGGGAAATCTCTATTTATTAAGTCTTGTTCTTCTTTAGAATTAGTATCTATTGTATTAAACATTACTACACTTAGTTCTAACCATTCTTTTATATCTTTACCTTTTAACTTTATAACAGTTAAAGTATTATCGTATTTGTATAAGTTAGAAAGATCTTTTAATGCAAGTCCTCCTGCTTTTATATCAACATAGTTTCCTGCACTACTTCCTGCTTTAAATGGCGCTCCTGCTGATAATAATGGTAAATCTTTATATTTAACTAAAGATTCTTCTCCATCTTTTATGCTTTTTTCAACAAACTTTCTTTGAGCATCAGTTACTATTTGTACAGATGCATCATCAGCTACTAATGTAAAGAAACTATTTAAATCTTTAGTTATTTCTCCAGATGGAGTATTTACATAATTCTCTGTTGCGTCATGGTACTCTTTAACCTTTTGAACTAAGACTTCATCATTAGGCACATCTTTAACGCTTACAGTATCTATTTTTGATTCAGCATCGTTTATTTTGTATTCTACCTTACCATTATTCTCTTCTAAATCTATTTTAAGTTCAGCTACCCCTAATTCTCTACCGTTGTTTAATGGTTGTATATATTGAACTATATCGCCATTTGCTTTTTTAACTTCTTTTTTAAATGATCTATGAACATGTCCACCTATTACTAAATCTACACCTTCAACATTTGCTATATCATATCCAGCATTTTCTTTATTTTTTGCATTAGGAGTATTTTCATCTCCATATCCTGTATGAGCAAGCACTAGTACTATATCAGCTCCTTCAGCTTTCATCTGAGGAACATATTTTTTAACACTTTCAGTCATATCGTTAACATTTATTTTTCCTTTTAATAGTAATGCATCCCAATTCATTACTTGAGGAGGAACAACACCTGTTATACCTATTTTAAGCGTTCTTTCTTCTCCATTTGAATCTATTACTTTTTCCTCTACTATTTTATATGGATCAAATACAGGCTTTCCAGTTTTAGCATCATTTACGTTTGCACAAACTGTAGCCATACTATTATTATCATTTGTTATTTGCTTTATAAAGTCTAAACCATAGTTAAGTTCGTGATTACCTATAGTTGTAGCATCAAATCCAACTTCTTCTAATGCTTTATATACTGGATATTGAGTTCCTGGCTGAACAGGTTTTTTCTTAGCAAAAAAGTTTGCTAAAGGAGTTCCTTCTATTGTATCTCCATTATCTACTACTAAAGCATTATCTATTTTTTTATCATCTTTTTTCTTATCTACTTTATCTTTATATTGATTTATAAGAGTTGAAACTTTTACTAAACCAGAGCTGTTAGTTGTTCCTCCTGTGTAGTAATCATAATTCATTAAATTTGCATGTAAATCACTTATAGCCATTATAGAAAAGTCTACTGATGCCTTCTTCTTTGCATCTTTTGTTTCTTCTTTACTTAAATCAGTTTCTTCTTCTGAAGCTTCTTGTTTAGCTTCATTTGTTACTACTTCTTCTGCATTTTCACCCTTAGATTCTTCTTGTGAAGTTTCTCCAACTTCCTCACTAGAAGTATTACTATTTTCTACTTTTTCAATGGTCTGCTGTGTTTCACTTAATTGGTTAACTACATTTTCAATCGCAAGTATTGGCTGTACGTTTTGACCAATTATTGTTGCTGCGATAGCAAGCGCTGCTATTTTCTGTCCATTTTTTTTAATCATATAATTCTCCCTTAAATAATATTTAAACACGTATTTAATTCAATATTTTTAAATTATATTTCGTGTTCCCTCATATTTATCATTAATTATATCATAATCATTTTAAATTAAAAGTATTTTTCGCTTAAAAACGACTTTTTTTACTTTTATCATTATAAATTTCAAATTTAAACAAATCTATATGTACTCTAGTTATTTCCTTATACTTAAATAAAATATAAAAGGTACATGACTTTAAATCACATACCTTTATATCATAACTCTAGTTATATTAAATAAAAAATAAAAATACTAACCACCATAATGGATTTATATTACAGCAACCAGGTCTTCTTTTTTTGCATGCACACGGGCTGTTATTACACTTAGAAGCTGTTTTATTTTTAGAATTTTTATTTGAATAGTTAAAGCCATGATTATAACAATTATAGCAAGGGCTATTACAATATTCATTATGATTAAGCTTACATTTAGATCTATACTGTCTGCTACTATATTTTAAAGATGGCTGTTTTTTATAATTAAATGAAATATTATTTGTTGAATTATTATTCACTGTCAAAAACTCCTTTTTTTATACATACTATGGAAAATAAATACATTTGTTTCCTTTTGTATTCTTGTAAAATAAGCTATATTGTTGTAAGCATTTAATATATAATAAAAATATATACTTTTAAGGGGGAGTTTTATGAACAAATTACAAAATGATTATTTAATAATCGAATCTAAAAAATCTGGCGCTGAACTTACTAGAATTTATTCTAAAAAGCAAAGTAAAGATATTTTATGGTCTGGTGATAGTAAATTCTGGGGAAGACAATCACCTGTTTTATTTCCTATTGTAGGAAAACTTATTGATAATAAAACAACTATCGAATGTAATACATATTCTATGAACCAACATGGATTTGCTAGAGATTTAGAGTTTGAAATTTTAGATACAAGTGATAATTCTATATCTTATATTTTAAAATCTAATGATGATATTAAGAAGCTTTATCCATATTCATTTGAATTAATTATAAAATATACGTTAGTGAAATCAAGTATAAATATAGAGTGGACTGTAAAAAATACAGATTGCAAAGATATTTATTTTTCAATAGGAGCTCATCCTGCTTTTAATGTTCCTATGAATAATAATGAATCTATAGAAGATTATTATCTTGAATTTAAACATAGAAATAATGTAGCTAAAATCGAATTAAATGGACCTTTCTCTGATAAATCTATTAATTTAGGTAGTATAGAAAAAATCGAATTAAGTCCTGATTTATTTAAAAATGATGCATTAATATATACTAATATAGATGAAATTTCTATACATTCTAATAATAGTAGTAACTTTATTAAAGTAGATTTTAAAGAGTTCCCATTAGTTGGGATATGGACACCTTATTATAAGGACGATAACTCTACTGCACCTTTTATATGTATAGAGCCATGGTATGGACTAGCTGATAATATAAATTCAAATGGTCACTATAAAGATAAAGATTATATAAACAAATTAAATATAGGAGAAACTTTTAAAACTTCATACTCTATATCTAT
>NZ_HG529308.1 GCF_000499525.1 Faecalimicrobium dakarense
ATAAGCTGTTACTTATCATAGTCTAGTCTTTTTTATTGATACAAATCTATATTTTATTATTATTTATTTTATCTTCTAGTTCTTTTATTCTATTTTCTAATTCAACAATTCTATTTTCGCCTTTATTCTTATTTTTAACTCTAGATGTAATAAAATATATAACATATACGATTAATACTAATATTGCTAATAAAATTAATGTATTAAATATCTGAAATATAAGTTCATATGTAATACCCACTAATGATTGTCCCTTCATAAATCTACTCACCCCCTAGTTTCAAATTATACATTTCATATTAAAACATATCAACTAACAATAATTTACAATATAACTATTATTATTAACTTTTTTATGGTGTTTTATAGGCACTAATTAGTGTATTTTATTATTCATAATCATATACATAAAATGTAGAGCTATTGCAAAGCAAAAAAATCCGTTTAGCTCGTATTTTCAATGTATGCACATGAGCTAAACGAATTTTCACATCTATTACAAATCACCAATCACTATGAGAGCTTTACTATTTTACAACAGCTTCTTTATTTAAACTGACTGTATATATCTTGAACAAATTTTTCAAAATTTTCTCTTTGGGTATGTTTATTTCCTTTATAAATTTTAGTTGATGTTATAAAATCGTTTAATACTTGGCTATCTAAAGATTTTATTCTATTATATTTACCTCCTTCATATAAAGCTTGTAAAGTTTCTCCTATTGTTAAAAGAGCTTTATAGTGTATATCATTTGAAAATCCAGGCTTTTTAGATCTATCATCTAATTCTCCAAAGAAAACCGATTTACAAAGCCATCCTTTTATTGCTCTACTATCTAGTGTTGTATTAGATAAAACATGATTTATATACTCTGTAAACTCACTAAATTCTCCTTCTTTTAACTTTATTCCTACAATTGGGTACCATAGACCTTTTATTTTACCATCATTAGTTCCTGATGATCTATAATAAGCTAATGTTACTCTCTCTATTCCATATGTGTATTCCATTTTAACATCGATTAATCCTATAGCTCTAAATGGTTTATTAGAGTATTTATTTACTCTAAAACTACTTATGTCTATTTGTAGTATCTGATTTATATTTGACACATTATACATCTCCATTTATTTATTACTTAAAAATATTAAACATATAGCTATAACATAGCTATATGTTTAATATTTTTCTAGAATCTTTATATCTTCAAGGTTGCACTTTATTTCATCTATACTTTTATAACTTTCTTCTATACTCATTAGTCTTTTTAAAAATAAACACTCTTCCTTACTTAAAGTAAGTTCTTCAAACCAAGGTTTTTCCTCTAATATATCTTCTTTATAAAAAGATGTGTAATATAAATGTATTAAAAAGTCTGCAATAAACCAATAATCTATTTCTTTTACATACCTTTTATCATCTATATATCTTGATAATCCAAAATCAATTAGTTTTAACTTCTTATTTTCACCTAATATTATATTTGGAGTTCTTATATCTCTATGAACTATACCTTCATTTTGTAAGGTATAAACTATTTCTATTAGTTGGTCAGCAATATCGTAAATTTCTTTTTTAGTAAACTCATATCCCTCTTCAGATAGTATTACTTCAAAGTCCTTGCCTTCTATATATTCTAATACATATATTTGACTATTTTCATAGTTAAACTTCTCAATAAATTTAGGAAATCTATAATCGTTTAATTTTTTTAATAGTTCTTCTTCATAAAATAATTTTTTTCTTTTAGCTTCTACCATATCATTTTTTAGTTGTTTTAATACATATTTATTTAAGTTTAAATCCTCAACTAAATATGCAATACCATATCTGCCTTCCCCTATTATTTTTATAATAGAGTATTGATTAATATTATCACCAGGGCTATAATGTTTATCCATAATATCCATCCATAAATTAGTATATTTTATTCACTAAATGGTCTACTATCTGAAGCATTTGAATTAGAGCCACTTACTGATGCACTCGACTTAGAACCACTCTTTGATGCATTTGACTTAGAGCCACTTTTTGATGCACCTGACTTTCCAAATCTTTTATAATGATTATATCCTTGATAAGATTTTTCTTTTAAGGTTTCCATAACTTCACCTCTTATATAATTTTTTGTAGCTTAATGAATTGTATGATATATTTCCCCATTTTGTTACTTAATGTTATATTTTTATCATAAAATAGATTATAATCTTTACATATCCTAGTGACAACCTATACAATATCTTGTCGCCACATCCTATTTTCACTTTTGTTAAGTATATTCAAAGAATCTTTATAAGCTCTAATTGTTTCTTTATTTGTATTTATTATTTCTAATTCGTCTATATACTCTATTATTACACCTACTGTTTACATAAAAAAAATACCTCCTATATTTAAATAAGTAGAACATAAACGTTCTTCATCTTATCGAATATAAAAGGTATTCCAAAACCTTAATTATTAAGTTTTAATTTATTAAATATACATTCATCTCACTAAATTACTTATTTGTATCTCCGTACATTATATCATTGATGTAGTATTATTCAGTATCTTCTACTACAAGATTTCTTATCTATTATCCTCTTATCATGCAATCTACTGAATCATATAATTCGTTAAAATCTTTACAATAAAATCTATTCATTATGAAGGTATTATCATTAAATTTAATAGTATTATTACCTATCTCAAATACATAGTTTTCATTCTTCTTAAATGTAGCGAAAGGAACTCTATTAAATGTTAAAAGTGCATGTAGTTTATTCCAATTATTGTCCATAATGTCAACTCCTTAATTATTTATAGGTAGAGATACCTATGATACATTATATACCATTAATTATTTATTGTTCAGTTGCATCTTTTAATTGCATAAAAAAATACACCTCCTAAATATATGAAAAAGTCACACACTCATTTATTGAGCGTTATCATATATTCAAAAGATGTATTCAAAATTTATTCTATATTATTAACAATTACTTCTTTGTATCTCCGTACATTTCTTTTAATTGCTTTTGGATATCTTTATTCTCTAAATACTCATCAAGAGTAGTTTTTCTATCCATTATTCCACCAGGAGTTATCTCTATTATTCTGTTTGCAAGAGTTTGTATCATCTCGTGGTCATGAGAGTTAAATATTAACACTCCTGAGAATTTTTCTAAACCTTTATTTACAGAAGTTATAGACTCTAAATCTAAGTGGTTTGTCGGGTCATCTAAAACTAAACAGTTAGCGTTAGATAACATTAACTTAGATAACATACATCTAACTTTTTCTCCTCCAGATAAAACTTGAGCTTGTTTTAAAGCTTCTTCTCCAGAGAATAACATTCTACCTAAGAATCCTCTTATGAAACTTTCACTCTTTTCTTCTGAGTATTGTCTTAACCAGTCAACTAATGAGTATTCAACTCCATCGAAATATTGGTTATGATTTTTAGGAAGATAAGATTGAGAAGTAGTTACTCCCCACTTGAAAGTTCCGCTATCTGCAGTATCTTCTCCCATTATTATGTTAAATAAAGTAGTTATAGCTATTTCGTCTCCCATAAATGCTACTTTATCTTCTCTATCTAATCTGAAAGATACATTATCTAAAACTTTAACTCCATCAACAGTTTTAGTTAATCCTTCAACTTCTAATACTTCATTTCCGATTTCTCTTTCTGGAGTAAATCCTACATATGGGTATTTTCTTCTTGATGGTTGTATATCTTCTAGTTCTATTTTATCTAATTGTTTCTTTCTAGATGTTGCTTGTTTTGCTTTAGAAGCATTTGAACTGAATCTTGCGATGAACTCTTTTAATTGAGCTATCTTTTCTTCAGCTTTTTTGTTTTGATCTTTAGCTAATTGTAATGCTAATTGGCTTGACTCATACCAGAAGTCATAGTTACCAACGTACATTTGTATTTTACCAAAGTCAACGTCAACTATATTTGTACATATTTGGTTTAAGAAATGTCTATCATGCGATACTATTATAACGATAGAATCTTCTAAATCCATTATGAAGTTATTTAACCAGTTTATTGATTGGAAGTCTAAGTGGTTTGTAGGCTCATCCATTACTAGTATTTCAGGCTTACCAAATAATGTTTGTGCAAGTAACACTTTAACCTTTTCTCCACCAGTTAATTCTTTCATTTGCTTGTAATGCATTTCTTTGCCTATACCAAGCCCCATTAATACTCTTTCTGCATTTGTTTCTGCATCCCATCCGTCAAGTTCAGCAAACTCACCTTCAAGTTCAGCAGCTTTTATACCATCTTCTTCAGAGAAGTCTTCTTTCATGTATAATGCATCTTTTTCTTGCATTATTGAGTAAAGTCTTTCATGTCCCATTATAACAACATTTAAAACTGTATCTTCTTCATATTTGAAGTGGTCCTGTCTAAGTACTGACATTCTTTCTTTATCTGTTATAGATACACTTCCTGTATTTGGTTCTATATCTCCAGCTAATATTTTTAGGAAAGTTGATTTTCCTGCACCATTAGCACCTATTATCCCGTAGCAGTTTCCTTTAGTGAATTTTAAGTTAACATCTTTAAATAACTCTTTATCACCAAATCTAAGTCCAACATTTGTAACTTGTAACATTCGCGTTATTTCCTTTCTTTCTTTAAGTTTAATTTATCCATTATTCAACATCATCTATGATATAACAAATACTTATTTTAGTCAACCAATCTAGCCATTAAAATACCTATATTTTAGCAAAATTACATGCAGGGTAAGTACATACCTCACAGTTCATGCAAAGACCACCATGACCATAGGCTGCAATATCTGCTTTTGTTAATTTTTCGTCTATTAATAGTCTAGGTAAAATTACATCAAATACTGTAGTTTTATTATACATTGCACATCCTGGTATTCCCATTATAGGTACTTCTCCATGATATGCTAATAAAAACATAGCCCCTGGAAGTATTGGTGAACCATACGTTACTAAACTAGCTCCAGTTTCTTTTATAGCTGTTGGTGTAACATCATCTGGGTCTACACTCATTCCACCTGTACAGCATATAAGTTCTGCTCCTTGATTTATAAAGTTTTCTATAGCTTTTTTGATAATCTCTTTATCATCTGGGCATATAGTCTGTCCTAAAATCTCACAATTATATTTAACAACCTTATTTTCTATAATTGGACCAAATTTATCTACTATTCTCTTATGGTATACTTCATTTCCAGTTGTAACTATACCTACTTTTTTAGGTTTAAATGGTACTACATTTACAATCTTTTTAGCTCCAACTATATTTTTAGCTTCTTGCAGTTTTTCTTCTTCTATAAGAAGAGGTATTACTCTTGTGCCTGCTACTTTAGTTCCCTTTTTAACTTCAAAATTATTATGAAGTGTTGACATCATAATATCATCTATACAGTTTAATTTAAATAAAGTATCAACATCTATTTTTAGCATACCATCAATAGATGATATAAAATCAATTTTACCTTCTTTTATTTCACTAAATTCTAAATTTTCTCCAGCTGATATTTCTTTTAAAAATATAGCACCGTCGTTTTCGTGTACCATACCTTTAGTTTTTTCCCATACATATAAATTATCTTTCCCTAAAGATAATAATACAGGTATATCTTCTTCTCTAACAACATGCCCCTTCTTAAAAGCTCTTCCTTTAAACTCACCTGGTACTATTTTAGTAATATCATGACATAGTACTTGTCCAACTGCATCTACTGTTTTTATTTTTCTCATCTTAGCACCCCTCTAAATTTTTCATAGTCTACTTTATTGTCAATGTCAATTAACATATTTTCACTTACATTTATATATTTTAGTTTTGAAGATTTATTTATTATTTTTTTGCCTTTTTCATCGTCTTTTAATGTTAATAACTCATTTTTTTTATTATATGGAAATATTACTGGATTACCTTTTTTATTTCCACACATTGGTATTATTATGTAATTTTTATCTTCATTAAATTTATCTATTATTTTATTTATATAAAAACTTTCAATAAATGGCTGATCTCCAACAAAAAACATGTAGCCATCACATTTTGAAGAATTTAAAATTCCTAGTTTTATAGACTCACTTTGACCTATATAAGCATCTTTATTATATACACCTTTAAATTTATATCTTTTACTTAAGCTTAATATCTCTTCGTATTGACTTACAACTATTACTTCATTAAAATAACATTTATTTATTTCTATAAATGCATATTCTATCATAGGTATCCCTTTAAAATCCAATAATAACTTATTATCACCCATTCGCTTTGATAAACCTGATGCCATTATAATAGCATTTATCATATGTTTTACCTCTACCTTAGCATTTAAATTCATTTTTCTTTATACTGCCATAAAAAATACTTATATCACTACTGTCTTTTTCTATTTCCCTTATCAATTCTTTTGATGATGTTTCATAATATTTATTTTCAACTTTATTGATAAAAAGTATCTTTTTACCTCTTGCATATTTAAATAATCCATTAGGATTTAATACGATATTTTTGATATCAGATATATTAATAGTTCCTTCTGATTTATATACTAGTTTTTCAAATTCATTTAGTCTATGAATATTCTCTTCATTTATATCCATACCTAAAGCTGTTATATCTACTACACCTATAGTTTGGGTAGTATTTTCATAAATTACTGGTTCTAGATTGTTCCAACCTTTCAGCTTCTTTTTCTTAGAACCATCTCCTTCTATAAAGGTAATGTCAAATTTAGGAATTATTAAATCAAGTTCTTTAAAATCTAAACCTATTATTTTATTTTCTTCATTTATATACTTACCGAAAACTTGTATACCATTTGACCAATTTGTTAGCAAACTATTAGAGCAAATGTCTAGCATATTTTTATTATCAGTAAGATATATATCTTTGTAACATTCATCCGTTGGTACATATATTTTAGTAGTTGTGGTTAAAAGAACTTTAAATTTATCCTTATAATATTTTGTAAAATAGTTAATAAAAGATGTTTTTCCTCCTGCCCCTATAACTGTTATAATTTCCCCCTTTTTTATGTCCAACATTTTTCCTAAAATCATACCCTCACCTCTACTCATACACTACAACATCTTAGCTAGTTTAGTCAAGTTATTGTATTTAATAATAAAAAATAAGGCTAATCTCTATTTTGAGATAGCCTCATTTTATAATCTCTGCTGACTAGTTTTGTGATGCCCAGTCAGCTGGATAAGTTACATATATAAATCTTGCATAATCCTTAACAGAAAATTGTATACTACTTCCTTTAGGTATAAGTATTAATTCTCCAGCAGATGCTGATACAGTTCTACCATCTATTACTATATCTAATGTTCCCTCTATAACATAATCTATTTCATCATAGTTTAAAGTCCAGTCAAATGTTGTTTCTTTCATTTCCATTACTCCACAACCTAATCTTGGGCTTTCTTCTAAGTTAAATAAGTCTTTTGTATAAACTACATCATTAGGATTTCCTGTGTCTAATCTGTTTGACTCATCTACTTTTACAGTTGGTAATTTTATAGAAGTTATTCCACTTACGTCTTTATTTCTTATAAAATCAACACTATCTTTGCTTCCATTTATTTTTTCTTCTAATATTTGTCTTACTAATTGTTCTAACATTCCTTTGTCTATATTTTTCATATCCATTTTAAGCATTCTCCTTTTTAAGTGTTTTGTTTGCTAAAGCCATAGCTACTATTACAGCAGTTATTCCTCCAACTAGTTTTGCAACTATCATAGGAGTCATCATTTCTGGATTAAATCCAGCTGTAAATCCTAGATGGTCTCCGAATACGAAAGCCGCTGATACAGAAAATGCAACGTTTATTATCTTTCCTCTATTATCCATATCCTTCATCATACCAAACATAGGTATACAGTTAGCTAAACTTGCAACTAATCCAGCTGCTGATATATCATTCATTCCTAATAATTTACCTAAAGCCATTAAAGGTTTATTAAACACCTTTGTTATAACAAATACTAGAGGGAATGCTCCTGCTAAAACTATTGCTATATCTCCAACTATTGCTATACCTTCATGGATTGGTTTCATACCTGGTATTACAACCATTCCTGTTAAAGCTTCAACTATTCCTGCTGCAAGTCCTAAAGTTATAACTATAACAACACCTTTACCAAAGTAAGTGAATCCTTTTATCATAGCATTTTCGAACTTTAATAGTCCAATTACTATTATTACTGCAAAGATTATTATTGGTACTAAGTTTCTAACAATCATCATTACATCAAATCCGGCCACTAATCCCCCTACAAAAGCTCCTACTGGTATAGTTATTATACCTGCAAGTATACCTGTTGCTAAGAACTTTTGATCTTCTTTCTCGATTATTCCAAGTGCCACTGGTATTATAAATACTATAGTAGGCCCCATCATAGCTCCTACTATAAGTCCACCAAATAAACCTGCATTAGGGTCTTTCGCAAGTTCCACTGCAAGTGGTGCTCCACCCATATCATTTGCTAATATAGAACCTGCAAACATGGCAGGGTCTGCACCTAGCATATCAAATAAAGGAACTACTACAGGTCTAAGTACATCTGCTAATACTGGAGCTAAGCATATAACTCCAACCATTGCTACTGCAAGTGAACCCATAGCCATAATACCTTCTTCAAATTGTTCTCCTAGCCCAAATTTGTTTCCGATACATTTGTCTATAGCACCTAATACCATAAATGCTACCATTATATACATTATAATTTCATTTATACTCATGGCTATTATCTCCCTATTAAATTTTTTCTTATTTTTTCATCTACAGATGGTATTACTGATGTGCATACTATGTCTTTAACTTTTAATATATTTTTAGCTTCATCTATTCCATAATTTATGCTACTTAAACTTCCAGATACTATATATACAAGTTTTCCACCTATTGCAAAAGAAAGTTGTAGTTTTATGAGATTTACATCACTACTTTTTAAAGTTTTATCTAATGCTTTTAAACCTGCACATACTTTATTAGTCTCCATAATCCCTATGGAGCTAATATTTTCAGTATGTTTGTATTTATTTTTAAGTCCATCTATTATACTCTCATGTACAGCATTTATAACAAAACTATCTACCATAAATCCATCTGTAATGCTTATTCCATAGTCTATAGCTGTATTAACTTCGCCAGTATCTCCGCTTATGATTATAATAAATTTCCCAGGACATATACTTTTTAAATACAAAATCTCAACAGAGGCTTTTTTTACTATTTCATTAGATACTTCAAAACCTTTTGCAATACTTCTAAACTCGATAGCACCAATGCTTTTACTCATCACAAACCTCTAGTGAATCAATAACACCAATTATTGTTGCATCAACTGGAACAGATTTATGCTCTAAAGATTCTCTAGCTGCAGATCCTTTTGTTATTAATACTAAGTCGCCGTTACCAGCACCAGCATTATCCGCTGCAACTAAAAATCCATCTTTGTAAGTTTCTTTATCTTTTAAAAGTTTAACTACTAAAAGTTTTTGTCCGCATAGCTTTTCATCTTTTCTTGTTGCCCATACATTGCCAACTACTTTTCCAATTTCCATAAGAATACCTCCTTTATACCCTATCTACTTTTAAATGATGTATTCTTATAAAATCATTAGCAAGTGGAGTAACTATACTTTTTTTACCTACTAAAATTTTGCTAACTCCATTCATTTGTGGCTTTCTTAAATCAGATTCTGATATAAGCTTTTTAGTTCTTAAATCAAGAATTTCATCAGTAGCCTCTATAGCTTTATCTATTATAGTCTCATTTGAATTATTAACTTCTTCTTTATAAACGATTTTATTTTCATCTAATATATTGAATACGTCTTTTATAACGTTTACACCAAACTTTTTAAGTTCTTGTTCGAAATCTATATATTTATTGTATAGTGCTTTTGGTGCACTAGATTTATATCGCTTATATTCAAGTCCGTCTTCCATTATATAAACCTTTTTACCCATCATAAGCATTTTAAGTATGAATCTTTCTTCATTAGATGTAGAATTTCCAATAGATAAGTTAGAAAGACCTCTTAAGCAAAGTCTAGATACTATAACTATTTCTGATTCTTTAATGCTATCATCATAACTTAAAACTTCAAAATTATCCTTTAATGAATTAAATCTATTTTCATCTTTTTCCCAAAGAACTACACACTTAGGTAATTTTTTAGCTTCACTTACTTTAGAGTCATTAATCTTTTTATATATTTCATCAACTATAAGATCTATCAGCTTATTATAATCCATAAATAGCACCTGCCTTATAGGTTATTTTTTTATTATCCTAGCTAAACACCCTTTAGAAAAACCACAAGCGTTTGCCTCATCATAGTCAATATGCATAAATGTTTCAAAGTTTTTGTTTACTCTGATAATAACATCATCAAATATTAGTGGTCTTTGTCCAAATACTTTAACTTGAACTACTTCATTATCAGAAACATTAAACTTCTTAGCATCATCTGGTGTCATATGAACATGTCTTTTAGCTGCCATAAGCCCTTTTTCTAAAGTTATACTTCCTTTGTCAGTAGATACTGTTACACCTAAAGTATTAGCTAAATCTCCACTTTGCTTTATAGGTGCCTTTAGACCTAATGAAGAACAATCTGTTAAAGATACTTCGACTTGAGTTTCTTTTCTTTCAGGTCCAAGTACTATAACATTTTTTAACTCTCCCTTAGGTCCGCTTATTGTAACTCTTTCAGCACAAGCATATTGTCCAGGTTGAGATAAATCTTTTAATTTTGTCAGGTTGTAACCTTCTCCAAATAAAGCATTTATATCTTTTCTACTTAAATGTATATGTCTACCTGATGCTTCAACTTCTATAAAAGCTTCTTTTTTTACTTTATTAACAACTTCATCCACGATGCTTTCTAATAAATCTTCCATGATATCCTCCAACTATTTATACTTATTTGTCCTAATTTTGTAAATTATAATCCAAAATACTGAGGATAATCTATTTAATGCTTTAATTAAATCTTCTCTTTCAACTTGACCATATTCACCTTTAAAAGCTTCATATGCAGCAAGTTCTGCTTCTCTTGTAAGACTTCTTATACTGTTTATGGCAACTACCATCTCCCCCATTTCATAACTTGGGAATTCATGACCTATACCAAAGTACTTTTTAGGATAATGAGATTGTTCTCTAAGTTCTTTAGGTGTTAATCCTAAAAGTTTAAAGTCATCTAACTTTTCTTCTAAAACTTCACATCTCATTATATTTCTTACAAAGTCTAAAACCTCTTGGAGATCTTTGAGCAACTTGTTCATATCATTTTTTTGACATAAGATTTGAGCTTCTAAAATCTTTGATTCTAGAGAGTCTATCTTACCTCTTAAAACTATTGTTTTATGATCTTTAAAAACAAGTAAGTTGCCTCTTAAAGAAGTCATATGTTCAGGCTTTTCATCTAACTTAGCTCCAAATACTGTAACATATTTATATTTTTTTCTTTTTCAGTTTCTTTTATAGCTTCTTTTTCATTAGCTTTTTGAATTTCATCTAAAGAATCAACATACTTTAATACAATATTTCTATCTTTTAAATAAGATTTTGCTGAAGGAGTTATTATTCGCCCTTTTTGTACATAAAATTCAGTTAATTCTTTTCCACCTACTTGTTTCCTAACTTCACTTTCTGTTAAAACAGCCATATCCTCACACCTCCAATCAGATGTATAAAATGTGCTACCTAAATCGGTAGCACATATTTACTTTATATTTTGTTTCTACTTTTCGCTGTATTTTGGTAATATAGCGTCTACTTCAAAGTGTGGTCTTGGTATAACGTGTACTGATACTAATTCTCCAACTCTTTCAGCAGCTGCTGCTCCTGCATCTGTAGCTGCTTTAACTGCACCAACATCTCCTCTTACCATTACTGTAACTAATCCTCCACCAACTTGTTCTTTTCCTACTAATTGAACGTTAGCTGCTTTAACCATAGCATCTGCTGCTTCTATTGCTCCTACTAATCCTTTAGTTTCTATCATTCCTAATGCGTTTGCGTTTGCCATAATAATTACCTCCAAAATTTATAATTTATAATTTATTTTAATTTTTTGTTTAAACAGTTTTAACTATCTTAATTCTTGTATAATTCTTTTAACTAACATATCTATTAATTCTTCTTTACCACTTAAATCTATATTTAAGTTTGAAGTTTGTGCTTTACTTCCTCTTAATTCTTCTACTTCTTTAACTCCATAAGCAACTTTTTTAATGTTTATTAAATCAAGTGGCCCTATATTATTTGATGTTGAACTTCCACCTATTGCTCCACAACCTAATGTTAAAGCTGGTATCATATTAGTTGAACCACCTATTCCTCCAAGTGCTGAAGGAGTATTTACAAGTACTCTTGATACTGGCATGTGTAATGCAAATGTTTTTACTAATTCTTCATTATTTGCATGCATTGAGAAAGTATGTCCTGCACCTTCATTTAGTAATATTTCTCTACATCTAGTCATTACAGCGTCTATATTTTCTTCAACATAGAAAGCTAATATCGGTGTAAGTTTTTCTCTTGAGTAAGCTACATCATGACCTACTTTAGTTTCTCTAGCTACTAGTACTCTAGCTGAACTTGGAACGTTTGTTAAATCAGCTAACTTGCATATAGTATCTACGCTTTTACCAACTATTTGTGGGTTCATAGTACCATTAGCTCTCATTATGAATTTTGATAATTTTTTGCTTTCTTCTTCATTTAGAAGATAAGCTCCTTGTGATTTTAATTCATTTACAACAGCAGTTTCCATAGATTTTTCTACTACTATAGATTGTTCTGATGCACATATAGTTCCATTATCAAAAGTTTTAGAATCTAATATTCTTTTAACTGCTAAAGCTACATCAGCAGTTTTATCTATGAAAGCTGGTCCATTTCCAGGCCCAACTCCTATAGCTGGAGTTCCTGAAGAGTAGGCAGCTTTAACCATTGCTTCTCCACCCGTTGCTAGTATTAATGAAGTATCTTTGTGCTTCATTAACTCATTAGTTCCTTGAATACTAGGTGTAGTTATACATCCTATAGCTTCAGCTGGGCAACCTTCTTTAATTGCTGCTTTTCTTATTATGTCTACAGTTTCAAGTATACATTTCTTCGCATTTGGATGTGGTGAGAAAACTATAGCGTTTCCAGCTTTTAAAGATATCATTGCTTTATATATTACAGTTGATGTTGGGTTTGTTGATGGTATAAGACCTGCCACAACTCCAACTGGTGTTGCTATTTCTATTATTTTATTTTCTTTATCTTCACCGATTATTCCAACAGTCTTTGTATCTTTTAGGTTTTCATAAACCATTTTAGATGCGAAAACATTTTTTACTATTTTATCTTCCCACTTACCAAATCCAGTTTCTTCATTTGCCATTTTAGCTAATTTTTCAGCATTTTCATATCCTGCATCAGCTATAGCCTTTACTATTTTATCTATTTGTTCTTGACTCATAGATTGAAGTTTTTGTTGTGCAATTTTAGCACTTTTTACAAGAGTTCTAACCTCTTGTATAGATACTAAATCTTTATCTAGAAGTGTCATTTTTACTCATCCTCTCTATAAAACTTATCAACTAAAGATATTAATTCTTCTTTCTTTAAAGCATTTAATTCTTTATAAGTCATCTTTGATCCTAATGACTTTGCTAAGTTTTTAAGTTCCTTAACGCTAAGTTTTGATAAATTAGGTCTTACCCTTTTATCACTATCAGCTTCAGGTATCTCTTTTTTAACCTCTATAGTTTCTTTAATTTCTTCTATTTTTTCTATATTTTCATTCTTTGAAGTTTCTACTTTTTCGTTATTTTCTATTTGAACATCTTTTTCGATAGATTGTTCTTGAACTTCTACTTGAGTATTTTCTTCAAAGACTGGTTCTTCTTTTTTGAATATAGTTTCATATACATCATTGTGTAGTCTTGGTATAACATGAGTTGCTCTTAGAGTACCTATTCTCTCTACAGCATATGCCGCTGCTTCAACAGCTGATTTTACTGCTCCAACATCTCCGGTTACTTCAATTGTTACAATTCCTTGTCCAACTTTTTGTATACCAACAACTTCTACACTTGCAGATTTTAAACAAACATCTAAACCTTCTATGGCAGCAACATAACCAATTGTTTCAACTAATCCTAAAGCATTAATCATTTATTAACCTTAAAATCCTGTTGGATTATCTGCTACAGCTTTAACCGCTTCTGCAAAAGCATCACATGCTGCCTTACAAGCTGATTGAGAACCTGTAAGTAATGCTCCTCCAAAGTTTGTTTCAGTAGGAGGTTCAAATAATTCACACATCTCTACATCTGCTGCTTTAAGTGCTGCATCTAAAGCATACATTGCTTCAAGTGGTGGTGCTACTAAGTAAGCTAATGCTTCACCTTCTCTTATTCCAGCTACTTTAGAAAGATATGTTCCTGTTCTTGATACACAATGTGCATAGTATGCTATTGAGTCATCATCATTAGCACTTATGAAAGTTGATCCATATTCCATGAAATCTAAAACTGCATTTAATCCACTTCTTACCTCTGCTGGGCTTGGTCCTGCTATTATACCTAAAACTTCACCGGCAAGTTTAGTTGAAGCATTTGCAGCTCCAGCATACATTGACTTAGCATAAACTACATCTACCTCAGCAGCTTTTGTAGCTTCATCAAGTGCAGTGTATGTTACATCATCACAATCAGCTGTTATTAAACCTAAACTTTTGTGATGTGGTTGTAAATCTAATTTTTTAGCCATTTCTGGACTTATATTTGAAATTATCTTAACTCCTAATACATTAGGGCGTATTGCATCATTTTTCATCTTTTAATTTCCTCCTATGTGAATTATTTAAGATCTATACCTGAAGCTTTTTTCTCTAACATAGTTTTTATTAAATCAGCTATATGTGCTCCAGCTTCAACTGCTGTAGTTCCACCTTTGTGTATGTTTGATATAACTGTTCTTTTAGCTTCTGCCATTCCTATAAATGGTTTGTATGCAATGTATGCTGACATTGACTCTGCAGTTACAAGACCTGGTCTTTCTCCAACTAACATACATATAACTTCACTTTTTAATTCTTCACCTAAGTGGTCCATAGCCCCAACTCTACAATGTTTAACAAATAATATTTCACTAGAATCTATTCCATACATTTTTAAACCTTGCTTTATAGATGGTACTATATCTTTTAAGTTGGCTTCTATTGCTGCTGAACTTAATCCATCACCAGCCATTAATAATACCTTTTGGTTAGTACCAAATTTAGCTTTTATTTTATCTATAGTTTCTTTTGAGAATCTTCTTCCAAGGTCTGGTCTTGTTAAGTACTCATCTTTGTGAGCACATAAAGTTTCTACCTCAAATAAGTTATTTTCTTTTATAAATTCTTCAGATACATATGAGAAAACTGAATCTTGTGCTGCTGCATGGTCTGCTCTTACTCTTAAAGCTGTAGCTGTTTTATATCTAGCTCCACATCTTCCTGTTCCAAGTCTTGCAGGAGTTTTAGCTTTCATATCTAAGTAAGCTTCTCTATCCTTTGGGTTTTCAACTAATAATTGCTTTTTTATATCTACTTCTGTTATATCATCTATAAAAGCGTTTTTATCAACCATAGTTTCACTAACTTTGTTTGCAACCTCTTTTATAGCGTCTGTATCAACTTGACCAACCATTTGGCCAACTAATTGTTCTACTAATGCTTTTAAATCCTTTTCATTCATAACTTAGACCTCCTATCCTAATAATATAGATGCATCTCCAGCTTTTTCTATTAATTTTCCATCTTTACTGAATTCCATCTTTTCTAGCCATTCATCAAACTCTTTTATTGCAGTTAATCCAAACATTTCTCTAAGTGATGCTGTTTCATGATATCCTGTTGTTTGGTAGTTAAGCATTACATCATCTCCATGAGGTATTCCCATAAAGTATGTGCATCCTGCTGCAGTTAATAAAATAGCTAAGTTTTCTATATCATTTTGATCTGCCTTCATGTGATTTGTATAACAAGCATCAACACCCATTGGTAATCCGCTTAATTTACCCATAAAGTGGTCTTCAAGACCAGCTCTCATAACTTCCTTTGCATCGTATAAGTATTCAGGTCCTATAAATCCAACAACTGTATTAACTAAGAATGGACTAAAACGTTTTGCAAATCCATAACATCTAGCTTCCATAGTAACCTGGTCTATTCCGTGATGTGCTTCTGATGAAAGTTCTGAACCTTGACCAGTTTCAAAATACATTACGTTTGGTCCTGTACAAGTTCCTTGCTTTAATACTAATTGTCTAGCTTCTTCAATAGTTGCTGCATTAAATCCGAAAGCTTCGTTTCCTTTTTCAGAACCCGCTATAGATTGGAATATAAGGTCTGTTGGAGCACCTTTTCTTACAGCTTCCATTTGAGTTGTAACGTGTGCAAGTACACATATTTGAGTTGGTATATCAAATTTCTTTTTAACTTCATCAAATCTCTTAAGTACTTTTGTTACACTCTCAACTGAATCATCAACTGGGTTTAATCCAAGTACAGCATCTCCTATACCGTAAGTTAAACCTTCTAAAAGTGACGCTAGTATTCCATCTGGATCATCTGTTGGATGGTTTGGTTGAAGTCTTGCAGATAAAGTTCCTGGCTCTCCTATTGTTGTATTACAATGAGCTTTTACTACTATCTTTTTAGCAGCATAAACTAAGTCCATATTTGACATTAATTTTGCAACTGCTGCTATCATTTCAGAAGTTAAACCTCTTGAAATTCTTGCTATATCAGCACTTGTAGTATTAGAATCTAATAACCACTCTCTTAAGTCTGATACTGTCCAGTCTTTTATTTCTTCATATATTTTTTCATTTAAATCATCTAATATTATTCTTGTTACCTCATCTATTTCGTAAGGAACTGCTGGGTTATTTTTTATATCCTCTAACTTTATGTTAGATAAAACAACTTTAGCTGCTACTCTTTCCTCTGAAGAGTTTGCTGCAACACCTGCTAACTTATCTCCTGACTTTTCTTCATTAGCCTTGGCCATTACATCATATAATCCATTAAACTGATAAGTATGTCCAAATAATTTTGTTTGTAAAATCATCTGCTTTCCTCCTTTTATTAATTAAAAACCAGTGTTTTTATTACTACTGGTAATACTTGTCCATCTGCTATTGGCTTACCAATATCTATGTAGTCTCCATTTTCGACTTTAACACTATCAAGACATATTACATGCTTTTTAAAGTCTAATTTCGAATACATACTTTGTCCTAAAACTTTAGCCATATCCTTTTCTACAATAACTATAAAAGGTAAATCATTTTCTATAAGTTCTTTCATTCCATTGACTAAGCCCTCTGCATAAGTTTGTATATCTAAAAAGCTTGGATTAGATTTTCCTTCAATTCCAATCACAACCTTTTGAAGATCATTTTCTAATTTAAACCAGTTAAGTTTATTTTTTATAGCTTCACTTATATGCTTGCTATCTCCAGCTTCATCATCTTTTGATAACTTTAAAACTGGTAGGTTTTTAAGTGGAAAGGCTTCACTAGTGTAAGTTATTGTACTTCCACTTACCTCTGTTGTATGAGAACCTGCTCCTACAACTGTAGCTCTTATAGTTTCCATTGATCTTACAATTTCAAGTTTTTTAAACTCTTCGCAATTTTTAATTGCTTGACCAAGTAAAACTCCGACATCACCATATTTAAAGTAGTCATCAATTTCTCCATCATAGTAAACATAATCAGCAACTCCACCAGAGAAAGATATACACTTTATAGGTTCATCTAATTTGATATTTTTGTTTGTTACTATATAATCAAATAATTCACTTTGGTTTCTTAAACCAACACTTTCAAGTAATAAATTAATCATAATATCAACTATTGGACTAATATTTTCTAGAGTAGCTATACTTCCAACGCTTAGATTAAAATTATTGTCTTTTATAATCCTTTCAATCTTTGATGATATATAAGTTATTTTTCTAGTACTCTTATCTATTTTTATAAGCCTTCCACCTATATCTAGGCATCCAGTATCACAAACTTCACCTCTTTTAAAAAGTGCTAAATTTGTTGTACCTCCTCCTATATCTAGGTTTACAACAGTTGTTGAATGTTCCTTTGAGTAAATATGAGCTCCAGCACCTTTTCCAGAAATTATACTTTCTAAATCAGGTCCAGCTGTGGCTACTACAAAATCTCCTGCAAAACCACTTAAACTATGAAGTACATCGTTTGCATTTTCCTTTCTTGCAGTTTCACCAGTTATAATAACTGCACCAGTTTGAATATCATCTTTGTTGATATTAGCTTTCTTATACTCAAGTTCTACTATTTCTTTTATCTTTTCTCTATTAATTTCGGTATTTGAAATCAATGGAGTAAAATAAACTTCACTTTTGTAAATCATTTCTTTATCAACAATACTTATTCTAGGTACTGAAAAACTTGATGCCATATTCTCAACTATTAATTTTGAAAATATAAGCTGTGTAGTACTTGTTCCAATATCAATACCAACACTCAATAACTCTTCTCTCATTTATTTCACCTCCATACTCAAAGTATGTCTTAAACAAGCAAAGAGGCTTAAAGCTATAATAAATATAAGTATAAATTTACCTAATTTATTAATAACCTTAAGCCCCTTTGCTCAATTAATACTACTACTTTGTAGATTTAGTTATTAGTTTTATATATTAATTTGTAGATGGTATTTTTATTGAAATTTTTGTTCCTTTTTCATTTGAATCTCTTTCGATACTGCCTTTTAATACTTGTTTTATATAGCTATCAATTATATAGGTTCCTAAGCTTTCTTCATTTACATATTTTTCTTGAAACCCTATGCCATCATCAATAACAACTATATTTTTATAATCATATTCTTTATTTACTAATATTTTTATATTCCCACGTTCTCTTCCTTCAAAAGCATGGTCATAACAGTTTTGTATAACTTCATTCATAACTAATAATAACGCAGTTGCCTTTTCTCCATTTATTTTAAAATCTTCTCCTTCTATGCAAATGTTTATCTCTTTATTATCGCAATAGCCACCTTGGATATTACTTACTAATAGATTCATTGCACTTAGTATAGAGATATTATTATTAACTTCCTTTGATAATAAATGGTGTGTTGATAATATTGCAAACACTCTATTTGTTATATTATCTAAACAGTTTTTAACTTCTTCATTATTAGATATTCTACTTTGCTTTCTAAGCAGCGATATTATAGTTTGAAGATTATTTTTAACTCTATGATGAGCTTCTCTCACTGCTACTGATTTAAGAACAAGTTCTTCTTCTACTATTAATACTGCTATAACTTTATCATTTAAATTTATCGGTTGTATAGTTTGACTTACAACCTTACATTCTTGTGTTAGAGCTTTTATATCCCTAGTTGTAATACCTGTATTTAATGTTTTTATTACTCCTGGTTCATTTTCATCTAAAGCTCTTTTACCTATAACGATTTCTTTATACAGAGATTTATTTTTAGGCTTAGCATGAGATACAACAAAAGCTTCATTTTTATCTTTACTTAATACATCTATAAAAACATCACTGTTATATAAGTTTGCCATTAAGTCTAAAGATTTTGAAACTTCTATAATTTTTTCAATTTCACATTCACTTAAATGTGTATATTCTCTACATATATCTCTTATCATTTTATTCATCATATCCAATGATAATCATTTTAGCTATTTCAACCATGGTTGTCCTTTTATCCATGCTAAGTTTTCTTATCCTATTATAAGCCTCATCTTCTATTATATTAAACTCTTTTATAAGTATACCTTTTGCTCTTTCAATTATCTTTCTTTCAGTTAGCTTAGAGTTGATTTTTTCTAAGTCTTTTTTCATTTTTTCAAATTCATCTACTTTTGATAAACACATTTCTATAGTAGGTATTAATATCTTTTCACTGGCTGGTTTTACTAGATATCCAAAAGCCCCAATGTTTTTAGCCTTTTGTATATAGTCTTTGTCCTCAAAAGAAGTTAGTAAAAGTATTCCACCTGCTAAATTTTCTTTAGATATTATTTTACCTGCTTTTATACCGTCTAAAATTGGCATGTCTATATCCATAATTACTAAATCAGGATTATACTTTTTGCACATTTCAACAGCTTCAAATCCATCACAAGCTTCTCCTATTATGTTGTATCCGCTATCTTCTAATGTATCTTTTATGTCCATTCTTATAAGTGGTTCATCATCAACTAACAGTATTTTCTTCTCCATAACATTTCCCTCGCTTAAAATATATTTGTAAATACTTAAAAGTATTTACAAATATATTATTTAATTGTATAACATATCTAAAAATTATGTTTACTATTAAAGTTCACTTAAATATTCAAGTAGTTCATCTAGCCCTATATTTTCTATAGTATCTACTTTAAATATTTTACTAGCTCCAGCTAATTCTAATCTTTCTTGAGCTAAATTTATTTGTTCTTCACTATTAGCCTTACTAATTTTAGTTATAACTCCAATCACCTCTTTACAAAAGATACTGGAAAAACCTGGTGCTATATAGTTTTCTTCTTGTGTACAATCATATACTATTGCTATAACTTTTGCATCTACTGATGTAGTTATTAAAGCATTGTATAGTGATCTGTTTTCCATATACTCTCCTGGAGTATCTATTGCATTGTTATAAAGTTCTACTGATTGAGTTTTCTTATATTTAATTTCTAGTTGATCTAATTTTTGACATAAAGTAGTTTTACCACTCCCTGTCTTTCCCATAAAAATTATATTTTTCATTATTATGTCCTCGTTATTTTAGTGGATGTAAAGTTTAACATATCTCCTAAAACTTGTAGCACTTCATCAAGTGCGGATTCTACAGAACTTACATCTCCTGTAACAACTAAAGATCCACTAAATCTGTCTATAAAACCTAATGATACGCCTGATGCCTTTGTTGCAACATCTGCTGCTATTATTGATGCTTCACTCGGCGTTATTGTTAAAATACCAATTGCATCCTTCTTATCAATAACAAGTCCTAATTTCTTATATATATCTTCATTAGGATTAGCTATAATATGAGCAAGCGTAACTTGTTTACCTGGAACATATTCTTGAATGACTCTTTGTTTAGTATCTTCTGCCAATTTATACCCTGCTTTCTTTAATAACTTTTTATAACTAAATAGAGGCTCCCAAAAGACATATAAATACATATCTTCAAGAAGCCTCATTGCTTTCAAATAAGTTATCACGCCTTTGTGATACTTTTATTATAATTTTTTGTCTTATATTTGTCAATATATAATTACAATTTTATAAAAACATTTTCCTTTATTGAATGTATTTGACGATTTTAGAATGTTTTTGACACTTATTGCATTATTTTATTTTATTTAATATATCTATTATATCTTTTTCTGTTACTTGTTTTGGATTTGTAATAGTACATGCATCTTTTACTGCTAAAGTAGCTATATCATCTTCAACACTACTTACATCTGATGTATTTATATTACATTGGCTTAGATTTTGTGGCATATTCATTTCTTTTTGCATTTTATTTATTTCATTGATTAAACTTTTTACACCTATTCTTATATTAGAGTTATTTAATCCTAATAAATTAGCTATTTGAGCATACTTTTGAGCAGTCTCAGAGTACTTAGTATTACTATATCCTTCTATTCCTGCATTAAATTCTATTACATGTGGTAATAATATTGAATTTGTTCTGCCATGAGGCACATGAAGCTTCCCTCCTATTGCATGTGCTATAGAATGATTTATACCAAGTGATGCTTGATTAAATGCAAGCCCCGCTAAGCACGATGCATTATGCATTTTTTCTCTAGCACATAAATCACTTCCATCTTTATATGCTTTAGTTAAATATTCAAACACAAGCTTTATAGCCTTTTCAGCAAGTGCATCTGAAAAATCATTTGCATCTGTTGATACATACGCCTCAATTGCATGAGTAAGAACATCCATACCTGTATCTGCTGTTATAAAGTTAGGTACTGTTTTTACTAATTCAGGGTCTAATATAGCTATGTTTGGAATAAGTTCATCTGATACTAATGGATACTTAGCCCCTTTTTGTTTATCTGTTATTACAGAAAAAGATGTTACTTCAGAACCCGTACCGCTTGTTGTTGGAATAGCTATAAATTCTACGTTAGATACTTTTAATATTCTTTTAGAGAAGTCCATTATAGCTTTTGAAGCATCTATAGCAGACCCTCCTCCTAAAGCTATAATAACATCTGGCATTACTCTATTAAATACTTCTACTCCACTTACAATAGTTTCTATTGGTGGATCTGGAACTATATCACTAAAAACTTCATATGAAGAGTTTACAAGATGTACTAGTATTTTATCTATTGCATTTGACTTAACCATAAATGGATCTGTTATTACTAATATTTTTTCCCTTTTATTTCTTCAAGATATTTTAATGAATCTTGCCCAAATTTTATTTTTGTCTTAACTTCAAAATTATACATTTTTATCTCTCCCTTTTATTAGTATTTATTTATAAGTTTTAAAATTAATAAACAAAAAGCTCCATAGACATAAGTCTATGGAGCTTCTTTGCTCTTTCAACACTACTTTGTGTTAATATTTTTAATATACTATTTACGTAAAATATTGTCAATATGCTATTTATTTTTATTCTCCATGTATATCTTTTATTTTATCTTTATCAAGCATAACATTTTTACTTCCGTATGCTGCTTTACTAAACATTTTTTCTGCTTCTTGCAAATCCATACCTTTTATAATCATATTTTCTGGCTTTACTTCTCCAAGTTTATCCTTATATAAACCATATATATATAGCAAACGGCTTGTGGTAAAAATCCTAATAGCCTAGAACCTATTGCATCTGCTGCTAATGGATCTGTTGATGCTATTATAAGTCCTGGTGTATCTACAGCCATTCCATTAGAAGGACCTGTTCCAATCATAGCTTTATCACAACTTACTATTGCTAGATCAATTGGTATTTTATTCATTATAGATCTTATAAATCCATGTAAATCTTCATGTATTCCTGTTTGTTTTTTAGGATAACCATGAATTTCAGCTGGTGGCCAACCCATAGCTATATTTTTTAAACTTGCAGTTACTGTTGCTTCTTCATGTTGTTTTAGCTGAGTAAATGAAATTATAACATCAGCCTCATTTATTACTTTATTTATAGGTGTTGATTTTATTATGTCATGATTTAAATCTAGGTCAACGTAAGGACCATAATTTAAATCTATAAATTCTACTTCCTCTTCTTTTATTACTTTATCATAACCTACTTTTTCCATTACATCTGTAGTTTTACATCCTCCTGAACCTGTTGCTATGTATATTTTTGAAGGATTTTTTTCTTTTATATATTGTATTAATGTTTTTAATGTCTTAGGTCCAACTGTTGCCGCTGATTTGGGACCATTGTCATTAACCCAGTTAGGAGTTATTACTACTTTATCTCCTTCATTTATTATTTTATCTATTGGTAGTAAGTCTAGTGCTTTTTTTAAAGAGTTACTTTCTGTCATTGCTTCTGTTATCGCTACTATTGGTTCTTGTACTTTTCTATTCCTTATCATAAGTTTCTCCTTATTAATAATTTATATATTAAATTATTAGCATGTAACTTTATAATATTCTTAAATTTAAAATTTAGTATATAAAATTATTTTTAACTCAAATAAAAAGCCGTAATTAAATTACGGCTTTTTATTATTTTTCATCATATGGAGGAGCTTCTTTAAAAAATGGAACTGATGATTGCTTTTGTATTTTTTTAGAAACTCTTTCTCCATCAGCTATTTCTTTAGCTATTTCTAAAGGTGTATTTGCATGGTTAACTAAATCTCTTAAAGATGTATTTTCATCTGTACATCTTTTAGTAGTATTCTTTTGCATATAATCATCCTTTCATACTTTTTATATTATAATCTCACAAAATACGACTTCTTATTCTTTATATTAGTCTTATTTTATAAAAAATTTTAAATAAATATAATTTTTTAATAAATAAAAAAGAGATACATTAAATAAGTTTAATGTATCTCTTTTTATTATTTAGTTGTATATTAAGCCAGCCTTTATTTTTCCTTCTAAATTATCTTTTAAATTCATTGAGAATATTGATTCATAAGTATCTTCACAAGAGTCTTGTATTGAAGTTAATAAATCATTTAAACTAATCATATCTTCTGGTTTAAAATCATTTGAACCCATTTCTAAAAGTATAATGCCCTTTTTACCTGTAAGTTCCTCTCCACTTTGATTCATATTATCAAATAAATTTTTAACTATTTCTTCATGAGATTTAGTATTTTCAAACTCATTATATGAGTATTTTATTCCTTTATCTGATGCTAAAACTTCTTTAAGATCTGTTAAATCTATATTTATCATGCACGTATCTAATATAGAATCAAGCATCATATTTATTAAGCATAGTAAGTTATCTATATTTTCATCACATATATTAATTTCTCTGTCTATATTAAATTCATCTTTATTTATTTTATCTGATGAATTTAATCCAATAGATAATACTCTTCTTTCACCAGCCATATATCCAATAGCTTTTACTATCTCACATGCTTTTTTATTTTCAATTGAATAAGTCAAAAATAATACGTCTACTCCATCTAAAAGAGTTCTTACATATTCTTTGTCTACATCTTGATTTATATTTATTTTTCTAAATCAATATTTTTATTTAATTTATTAGTTATAGAATCTAAAGTATTTATACCTTCTTGACCTATTCCTATTATTTTAGCGCTTTGTGCTTCTTTCATAATTTCTCCTTAACGATTAACTATTAAATTTTGTTATAATAAATCCTTTAATCTTTTTCCATATTTTCTCTCTATCATATTAAATAAAGGAACACCTATTATAGTTATTACCACAAATTGTCCAAATCCTACTTGTAACATAGAAAGAATTAATGGGAATCCAAGGAATTTATTCAACATTATACCTATTATTATAGCATTTACTATAGTTGGCCACAATGATGCTATTAATAAATGCCCTTTTTATTTTTCATAGTTTTCCCTGTTAAATAAACTAAATACGTACTTATAAATGTTGCTAGTGTTCCAAATATTATGTCAGGTACCCCGTATGGACCTATTACATTAGCTAAAAAGCATCCAACAGTCAATGCTAATATATACTCTTTCCCAAGTAAAGGTAATAAAACCATTACTTCTGCTATCCTAAATTGTATAGGTCCATAACTTATACCACTTAACGCTAATGTAGTTACTGCGTATAGTGCAGCTACTAGTCCTAAAGTTGTTAATTTCTTTGTATTTTGTCTCATTTTAAATCTCCTACTAAGTCATTTTTTAGCCTAATTTACTAGCAAAAAAATAAAACCGTAGTGTGTATCTACGGTTTTTTTGTACAATAATTATCACATTGCATAAATGTTTTTTCACCGTAGTTTTATTTATAGACAGGAGGCTTACGAACTGTCTTATTAAGTTTACTAAGATAGTATATACCATAGTATTTATAAATTCAAACTATTTTTTTAATTTATAGGAACATATTTAAGGTATTATTCATATTGTAAAATATTACTACATAACCAGTGGAGGTATTATGCCTAAAATTAAGAGTATACATAGAAACTATGATATAGAAAAATGCTGTAATGGATTGGCTAATCAGTATTTAGTATTAGTAACTATATTTGCAGCTATAATTTCACAAGAAATTGAAAATGATGAAGATTTAGGTATATTAGGCTCTTTTTTAGTTTCTCTAGGTGAAGAATTAGCCTTATCTTCTGAAATACGGATAGCGTGTAAAGAGAAATTAGAAAATGAAAATTCATCTGAACAAATAGTAGAAGATGTATTTGATAGATGTAGTACCAGCTCTAAGAAAAAAGTAAAAAAAGTAAAGAGAAAGTATGTAAAAAGAAAGAATAAACCAACAAATAATTAAGTGCTTCAAAATAAAAAGTTTAAATTATTAATATATTTATGTTTAAAAATCTATGATATGTGGTATATTTTTAAATATAACAATTATATAGCGTAGGTGATATCATGAAATTTTCAAAACAAAGGGAATTAATTTTAAATACTGTATTAGAAAACCGAGTACATCCTACTGCTGACTTTATTTACACATATCTAAAAAAAGATAATCCTAACTTAAGTCTAGGAACTGTTTATAGAAATTTAGCTCAATTAGTAGAACATGGATTTATAAGAAAAGTTAGCATACCTGGATATCCAGATAAATTTGATGGAAACCTTGATAGTCATTATCACCTTATATGTGAAAAATGTGGTGAAATTTACGATTTAGATTCAAAAGTTTTAGATAATCTAAATATTACGCTATCAAATGAGCTCGGAGTTGATGTAACATCATCAAATATAACACTTAAAGGTATTTGTAATAACTGCAAAAAAATTAAAGCTTAATCATATAAAAATAGGAACTTGTACAAGTTCCTATTTTTTGTTTTTACTCTTCTCTTGCAGTTTTTTGGTCATTATGATGGTTATGTCTAGTAACCATCGTTTTAGTACTATATTTTGGCTCACCTTGAGAAGCTATTTTTGCATTAACTTCTGTATTATTTGCACCATTAATTCCTAATTCTTTTGCAAACTCTAATTTAGTTTTTTGATAGTCTTCCATTTTTCTTGTACTTGGTCTTTTTCTATGAGTCACAATGTCACATCCTTTTTGGTTTTATTTCTTTTTTATTATTTCACTTTTTTGATTTTAAAATTCTTATATTTTTATATAGATTTTTCAAAATATTTAGATATCAATAACTAAGTGTAGTATAATTTTAATGTATAATTAATTTAAATAATAATAAATTGGGGGAATTAGATGAAAGATTTGACTACCGGTGATGAGGGAAAATCCATATTTTTATTCACAATGCCAATGCTAATTGGTAGTTTATTTCAACAATTGTATAACACAGCTGATAGTATAATTGTTGGGCAATTTATTGGAAAAGATGCTATGGCTGCAGTATCTGGTGCTAATCCTATAATGTTTTTACTTACATCTCTACTTTTAGGAATAAGCCTTGGTTTTTCTATATTAATATCTCAATATTATGGCTCTAAAGATATTAAAAATGTTAAAGCTACTATTGACACTACATACGTTTTCGTATTCATAACGTCTATTATAATAACTATAATTGGTATTACATGTTCTGGTATTTTATTGAAATTTATGAATACACCTGATGCAGTATATGAACAGTCTAGATTATACTTAATAGTAATATTTTCAGGAACATTATTTTCAGCTGGCTATAACTCAGTTAGTGCAATATTAAGAGGGCTTGGAGATTCAACTACTCCACTTTACTTTTTAATAATATCTACTATTTTAAATATTTTGTTAGATATATTATTTATTATTAAATTTAACATGGGTGTTGAAGGAGTAGCACTTGCTACAATAATAGCTCAAGGTGTATCTTTTATAATTAGTGTTATTTATCTTAATAAAAAGCATAAGGTACTAAAGTTTAGAATTAAAGGAATAATTTATAGCCATAGCATATTTAAAACCGGATTAAAGCTAGGAATACCTAGTGGTATTCAACAAATGCTATTCTCATTTGGAAATATAGCTCTACAGTCTTTAGTTAACGGTTATGGTACTTCTGCTATGGCAGCTTTTGGAGCAAGTTCTAGAGTTGAAACATTTATTTCTTTGCCTATTATGAATCTAGGTGCTGCCATTTCTACATTCGTTGCACAAAATATGGGTGCTGGCGAAATGACAAGGGTAAAAAATGGTGTACGCTCATCCTTAAAAATGTCTTTAGGAATATCAATATTTGTAATTATTATATTTGTAATATTTAAAGAAGATTTAATATCTTTATTTAACTCTGATGCTGATGTAGTATCTATCGGTTCTTCTTATTTAATGATTACTGGACCATTCTTTGTATTTATATGTGTATCATTTATACTTTCAAGCGCTATCAAGGGTGCTGGTGATTCTATGTTTGCAATGATAAGTTCTATAATATCTCTATGGCTTGCTAGAATACCTGCAGCTTACTTATTTTCTAAAATATTTGGTGTAAATGGTATTTGGATGGGTATTCCTGTTGGATGGATTATTGGTTTTATAATAACTGTAATTTATTATAAAAAAGGTAAATGGAAGTCCAAGGCTATAGTAAATCATAAAATATGCACAACTGACGAATTTGATGGTAATAACTTCACTACGCCTGAAATTGCTAGCACTAATTACGAATCAGAATAAAAATCATATATCTCCTTAAAAAAGCTACCGAATAAACATTCAGTAGCTTTTTACTTTTATATATTATTCATTTTCATAAATATTTTTTCTGGTGTTATAGGAAGTTTATTTACTCTAATTCCCACCGCATTGTATATTGCGTCTTGTATTGCTGGTGCTGGAGTATTTACAACAACTTCTCCTACTGACTTAGCACCAAATGGTCCTGTTGGTTCATGAGTTTCTACAAAATCAACTCTTATTTTACCAACATCAGATCTAGCAGGTATTTTATATTGCATAAATGTATTTGTATCCATTTGTCCATTTTCTGTATATCTAACTTCTTCAAATAAAGCAAGTCCTATTCCTTGAACTATTCCACCTTCTGTTTGTATAGTCGCTAAGTTTTTATTTATAACAGTACCACAGTCAACTACTGCTACATAATCTATAATCTCAACTTTTCCAGTTTCTTTATCTGTTTCAGTTTCAACAAACCCTGCTATAAATGGCGGAGGTGAAACTGGACTACCATGAGATGCAAACCCTATTAATTGACTTTTATTAGGTCCAACTGTAAAATCTGTAGCAATATCAAATACAGATATACTCTTATCTTGACAGACAACTTTATCTCCATCAAATTCAACGAATTCTTTTTCTACTTCAAGTTTTTCTGATCCTACTGTAATTATCTTATCCCTTAGTTGTTGGCATGCTTTAACTACTGCCATACCAGTTACATAAGTCGTAGATGATGCGTATGAACCTGGATCATAGGGAACTATATCAGTATCTGCTGACACTACAGTTATTTTATCCATAGGAACTTCAAGTATATCACATGCCATTTGTGCAAGTATTGTATCACTTCCAGTTCCCATATCAGTAGATCCTACATATAATGTGTAGTTTCCATCATCATTTAATTTTACTTCAACTGATGAAGTATCAATATTTGCTATACCAGATCCTTGCATAGTAAGTGCCATACCAACACTTCTTACTTTTCCATTTCCTAAGTCTTTAGATGGATATTTTTCATCCCATCCTATCATTTCTTTTCCTTTTTTAATGCATGCTTCTAAGTCAACCGAGTTTATTACCTTATTATAAGCAAAAGCAGTTTCACCTTCTTTTACTATGTTCTTAAGTCTTAGTTCAGTCGGATCAATTTTTAATTTGTTAGCTAACATATTTATTGTTGATTCAACCGCAAAACATCCTTGTGTGGCTCCATATCCTCTAAATGCCCCCGCTGGCATTTTATTAGTATAAACTACGTGACCTTTAAATCTTGATGCTTCTAATTTATTGTATAAAGGCATAGTTTTTTCTCCAACTAGCCCAAATGTTGTTGAAGCATGTTCTCCATATGCACCAGTATCAGATAATGCATCTATATCGATAACTTTTATCATACCTTCTTTTGTAGCTCCTATTTTTACATTTAATTTCATAGCATGTCTACTATTTGAACAGTTAAAGGTTTCATGTCTATCATATATTAATTTAGCTGGCTTTTTAGTTTTTAATGTTACAAGTGCACTGAATATTTCTACACATGCAGTTTGCTTGCCACCAAAACCTCCACCTATTCTTGGCTTTATAACTCTTATTTTGCTAGATGGCATATTTAACGCTCTCGATAAATGTCTCCTTACATGGAAAGGTATTTGAGTTGAACTAACTACTACTAATCTTCCCATATGATCTAAATAATTATATGCTCTATATGTTTCCATCATAGCTTGTGCTTGTGCTTGCGTATAGTAAGTTTCTTCAACTACTATATCACAAGATTTCATTACTTCTTCTATATTACCTTTTTCATATTTATGAGTTGATACTATATTTCTTTCTCTTTGCATTCCTATATCAAAATTGCAATGACGATTTTCTTCATGTACTACAACTTTATTATCTATAGCAGTTTCAAAATCTATAACTGCATCTAACACTTCATATTCTACTTTTATCATTTTAAGAGCTTTATTTGCTGTTTTTTCATCTACTGCGGCAACTATTGCTACTTCATCCCCTACATATCTGACTCTATCTTCAAGTATTAATCTATCATATGGAGATGGTTCTGGATATGATTGACCTGCTAGTGTAAATCTAGTATCTGGAACATCTTTATATGTTAATACACATTCTACTCCTGGAACTAATAATGCTCTTTTTGTATCTATATTTTTTATCTTTGCATTAGCATAAGGACTTCTAAGTACTTTTACTATTAAAGCATCCTTAGATGATAAATCATCAGTATAAACTGGTTTTCCAGTTGCTATCGCTAGACCATCAGTTTTTGGTACACTTTTTCCTACTAAACTCATATTACTTTACCCCCAGATAAGTTTTGATTGCTCTTAGCTGCCCCATATATCCTGTACATCTACATAAATTTCCAGTTAAATAGTGTATTATATCTTCTTCTGTTGGATTTTCTAATTCTTGTTTCATAGCAAGAACAGTCATTATAAATCCTGGTGAACAGAACCCACATTGTTCTGCACCTTCACTTACTAATATCTTAGCAAATTCTTCAGCTTCTTTTTCTAATCCTTCTATAGTTACTATTTCTTTATTTAAAGCTCTAACTGTCAAAGTGGCACAAGATAGAGTTGGCTTTTTATCTATCCATATAGAACAAAGTCCACAACATCCTGTATCACATCCTCTTTTAACACTTAAATTTCCTACTTTTCTAAGTGTATCTACAAGGTATTCATCACACTCTATATCAACTTTTCTTACTTTTCCATTTACTTTAAGTTCTACTAACACTTAGATTACCTCCATTATTGCTCTTTTTATAAGTACCTTAGCCATAGCGTATCTATATTCTTTAGATGCTCTCATATTAGATCCAAAACTTAACTCATCTACTGCCATTTGACATGCCTTATCTATATTTTCTTCAGTTAATGTATTAGATGATAAAAATTTACTAGCACCACTTGCAACCACTGCTCTTTGTGGTCTAGCTCCTACACATATTTTAAATGTATCATTTAACTTTGAAACTGATACGTTTATTAATGGATAATCACTCTTAGCGTTTCTTAAAGATTTATAAGAACTTTTTTTATTATTTTTCTTTATATAAACTTTAGTTAATAAGTCTTTTTCATACTCTCTATTTAAAAACTCTTCTAAAGACATTCTTCCACCATTATACAATTCTACCTCTGTATCTAAAGAAAGTAGTGCTACTATTAAATCAGAAAAACCATATTTAGAAAATACAGTCCCTCCTACTGTTACTACGTTTCTAAATTGAACGCCTATTATATCTGCTACAGATTTTTTTTATTATTTCCCCAAAGTTATTTTTTATTGTAGAGCTTGTTTCTAAGCTTCTAAAAGTTGTCATAGATCCAATTTCTACATATTCTTCATCTTCCCTTATATAATCTAATCCTAGGTTAGATAGTTCTATACCCGTACCTATTCTTTTTTTTCCCATTCTTAAAAATCCACTACCACCTATTAATTGATTATTCTTTCTCTTAGTTAGTAATGAGTATGCTTCTTCTACTGTAGTTGGCTGTGCAATATCTATAAGCGTAAACATACTTTCCTCCCTTAATGTATTTATTTTAAACACATATAATTATATCATATTTTGTATTATTTCCTAGATAAAATACGAATATCAACTAACATTTTGTTTTTTTTTACATTTTACGTACGTATTTCCATTATAGTTTAAAAGAT
>NZ_HG529309.1 GCF_000499525.1 Faecalimicrobium dakarense
TTNTTTTTAATTTTATAAATAAAGTCTTGTGTCTAATTTTCTTTCATATTCAGACCAACTATCAATTTCACAACTTTCCTTAAGTTGATTTATCTTATTTAAAGTTGCATCTATACTATCGGCGTAATTTAATATAAATGACTCTTCCATGTTAGCAGCCTTTGGAGAACCATATTCAACTTTTCCATGATGTTGAGTTATGCATCCTTTAACTCTTCTTACAAAGTCTTCACTAAATACATTACCACATTCTCTTAATGCTCTATCTATCATTTGAACACCTATTACTATATGTCCTTCTAATTCTCCTTCTAATGTATACTTGAAAGGACCTTCATAGAAAAGCTCATGTATTTTCCCTATATCATGAAGCTTCGCACTTAAAATAGCTATTTCTGGTCGTCTGCAATTATAAAGTTCACAAAGTATTTTAGTTAAACGCATTACATGAAGAGTATGTTCTGCTAAACCACCTATATAATTATGATGCATAGATACTCCACCTATACATTTTTTAAATTTTGCTAGAAATTCTTCATCTTTAAAGAAATAATCATTTAATTTAACTGCTTGTGGAGATGTAATATACTCTTTTGTTATCTCATCTATCTTATTCATAATATCTTCTATTGGTATTTTAGAAGTTGGAAGATAATCTTCTAGCTTATAGTCTGTTATTATTTTATAGTTTGAAACATCAACTACATATTCATTGCTATCTTCTATTTCTATTACTTGTCCTATATCTAACTTACCTTTATTTGCAAGCTTTGCTTTTATATATCCATTTTTATCACATAGTGAATATACTGTTTTATTTCCATCCTTATATAAACGTTTCATTATCATAAGAGTTCTTTTTGTTTTATTACTCATAGCATATACTCCATTTCATCTTATTTAAATTTAGTATGTGCTAAATTTGTAATTTTAAAATGCACTATTTATTTTGCTTGCTGTAATTTTTCTAAAAGTTCAAAAGCTTTTTCTTTAGTAGTAAGTGTAAGTTTAGTGTCATCTGTCAAACTTTCTCCTACATATTTTTTATCTACAAAGTCTGCCCCATTTTTTATTTTAATAAAATATGGTTTTTTAGCGTTAGATTTTGTAATTGTAGTATATGATATAATATCTTTTTCATTATCATAATTCCATACCTGTACTGATGTAGATATACCTTCAAGTGTCTCAAATTCAGAAATTATATGAACAGATTCTACTTCTCCATTTATTAATTTTTTCATTTCATCTTTACATAATCCCATAATATTTCCCCCTGTTTTTATGAATATATAAAATAATTATATCACTACTTATACTTAATATTAATTAAATAAAGTTTATAATTTTTAAGTTTATATTTCTTTTATATTTTAATTATTAAATCTATAATTCATACAATTCATGATATAATATTTCTTAAATCGAAAATTTTATTATTTTTCTTTGAAAGGAAGCAATTAGTATGTATAAAGCAAATAACAAGTCAGAGCTACAAACTGCTCTTAAGAATAAAGAAAGACACATTATAATCAATGATGAGAAAATTATTAAAACTTTAAAACCTCTTAATAATATTGTTATAAGTGATTCTAATAAAAATAGATGTAGATACACTTTAGAAAAATCTCTTGATGGTGCCGCTTTTTTAAGTTCAATAGGCTTTGCCCCTATGATTTCAGAATTAGCAGATGTTAATTTTTTAAGTGCTATGGGTATAATATCTAGCGTTGGTCTTCATGAAATTTTAACTATATTTTCTGAGTATAGTATTAAGTATAAATGTAATGAAATTATAATATCTAAACTATAAATTCAATCCAATTAACTTCAAATAGATACTTAATCTTAAATCAATTTAACTTTATATGTCAAAATTGTAATATAAATTTAAGGTATATTTAAGGATTTTTGTCTAAAATCAATGTATAATATTTTCATAAGATAAATAAACATTAAAAATAAGTTATACATGGCATAAATAAAAGGAGTATCTATTATGAAAAAATCAATTAAGATTTTAGCAATGTCAATAGCATCTATAATGATACTTTTATGCGTATCTGTAGGGGGTACTGTTATAGATGGGTACAATAAATATAAGGAAGTAATAAGCAATATAAGTTTAGAAGAAAAAGTAAATGAAGTTAAAAGTGATAAAGATTATACATCTATTGAGAAAATAGATAAAGACTTTCTAGATGGTATTGTGTCAGTTGAGGATCATAGATTTTATAAACATGGTGGCTTAGATTTTATCTCGATTATAAGAGCAACAATAAATAATGTTGTTGAAGGTAAAATAGTTCAAGGCGGAAGTACTCTAACTCAACAATTAGCAAAAAATCTTTACTTAAATGGAGATAAAGATCTTGCTAGAAAGGTATCAGAGGCATTTTTAGCTCATGACCTTGAGAAAAACTACTCTAAAGATGAAATCCTTGAAATGTATGTAAATATCATAAATTATGGTGATAATTATATAGGTATAAAAGAAGCTAGTGGAGGTTACTTCGGTGTTAGACCTAGTGATTTAGATTTAAACGAAGCATCTCTTTTAGCAGGTCTTCCTCAGTCTCCAAATGGATATGCTTTAAGTAATCATTATAATAAAGCCGTAGCTCGTCAGAAAGTAGTTCTAGAAGCAATGAATAAAAATGATGTTTTAGAACACAGTAATGAATACTATGTATTAGGTGATATTGATTCTAGAATATAAATTAAGCAATCTATATAATAAAAA
>NZ_HG529310.1 GCF_000499525.1 Faecalimicrobium dakarense
GTCATATTTTATATTATATACCTTTTTTATCTATTTTATTAAATGAATTTGCAACAGTCACTGCTGATGCCATACTACCATTTACATTAAGCATAGTACGACCCATATCTAGTATAGGGTCTATAGCTAATATGCCTCCTGCAAGTGGGAAATATGCACCCATTCCCATACCTGATATTACAACTGATACAGCCATAGCAGCTGTTCCTGGTATTCCAGCTATTCCTAGTGAACTTATTGTTACTACGATTATTAACATTGCATAGAAGCTAAAGTCCATATGTGTACCTGACATATTTGCAATAGTTACTGCCATTAATGCTGGGTAAATACCCGCACATCCATTCATCCCCATATTAGAACCTAAACTAGTTACAAAACTTGCTATACCTTCATCTACTTTAACATTATCAGTTAAAGCTTCTATAGTTACAGGAAGCGTACCTACGCTTGATCTTGATGTAAATGCTAATATAAGAGGCTTTGAAACATTTTTTATATATTTTATAGGATTTATACCATTTAAACTTATTATAATTAAATGTATTATAAACATTATAAATACACTTACATATAAAGCTACTATAAAGTCTATTACACCGAATATAGAACTAATTCCACGACCTACTATTGTATTTGCCATAAGAGCTATAACTGCATATGGCATAAACTTTATAACAGTTATAGATACACTAACTATTATTTTATAAAAGGCTTCTATTAAATCTACAAAAGGCTTTATTAGATCCGAATATTTTTTATTTAATCTTTTTATAGCTAAACCAATAAATGTTGCAAATATTACTACTGCTACTATATTAGCATCAGCCATTGCTTTTACTGGATTTGATGGTAATAAACTTCTTAGTGTATCTACTACTGGAGTTATCTCTTTCATTTCACCACTTGCCACTGCAACTTGTTGTCCAGCTCCTAATTTAAATAGATTACCTATTATGATTCCGATAATTGCTGCTACTGCAGTTGTACCAAGTAACATTATTATTGTTCTTGAAGTTAACTTATTTATATCTTCTCCTTCTTTTAAGTTCATAATAACTCTTATTATTGATACAAATACAATTGGAACTACAAGCATTTTTAATATGTCCATAAATCCATAACCTATAAGACCATACCACTTGTCTACTTCAGTTAACCATTTTATAGTACTTGGGTCTTTAGGAAATCTTGCTATATATTGAATTACCACCCCCAGTCCTATACCTAATAAAGTTGATATTATCATCAACTTTGTGAAATTTACTTTTTTGCTTAACTTTTTAGTTATAAAAAATAATCCTATTAATATTACTATTGAAACTAATGTTAATACATTTGTTATCATAAGAAATTGTGAAAAAAATGTTGAGTTCATATTGTTTCCTCCTTCCATAATGTCTAATTTATATATTTTATTTTTCTTTACTTGGAATAAACGATGTTATGAAACCTAACGCTGATATTATTATTGATAAATACAATAAATTATTATTTTCATCAATAGGACATGTTCCTGGTGGCATACTTTTTCTGCTATCATATACCACGTATAAACTATACAGGGATAATAATATCCCTGTATTCATTAGATAATTACTGAGCTTTTTTATGTTTATTTTCATAAAATCACCTCTATCTAAAGCTTTCTATAAGTTGCTTCATAGTTTCTTTATTCATTGCTCCTGGAACATATTGAGTTATATATCCTTCTTTATCTATTATAAATGTTGATGGAAATGCATTTATTCCATATTGATAAACTAAACTTCCACCTTCATCAAGAACTACAGGGAAAGTATGACCTTCTTTATTTAAGAAGCTTTTTATATGTTCTTGACTGCCTTCATTTCCTAAATTTGGAGAAGCTAATCCAAGTATTACAACATCATCATTATTTTTATTATACTCGTTATATAACTCTTCTATATATGGCATTTCTTCTCTACACGGAGGACACCATGTAGCCCAGAAATTTAAAAATATAGTTTTTCCTTTATAATCACTTAGTTTATGTTCTTTTCCATATTGATCATATAAAGTAAAATCTAAAGCTTTTACTTTTTCACTAGTGTTTTCTTCATTTTGACTATTATTTTCTTTATTTTGACTTTGATTATTTTCAACTTTATTTTTATTTGCTGTATTAAAATGATTAATAGTTCCATCAAATCCATTTGCAAACATAATTAAACCTGATACTATAAGTATAACTCCACCAATTTTTTTAATTACATCCATATAGTTTTTTATTTTATCCATTGTCTTAAACAACTTATTATAAAATAATGATACTATTATAAAAGGTAGTATAAAACCTATAGTATAAACTATTATAAGTAAATTTGATGTAGCTATATTATTAGAACTTGATGACATTATAAGCACAGATGCAAGTATTGGCCCTATACATGGCGTCCATCCAAAGCTAAATGTAAATCCTAATAAAAATGATGAAATAGGATTCATTTCCTTAGCTTTCATATTAAATCTTTTTTCTTTATTTAACATAGATGATTTAATAAGCCCCATGTAAAACATCCCCATAAGGACTATAATAAGACCACCAATTGACATTATTATATCCTTATTAGTATTAAAAAATGAGCTTAAAGCATTTACTGATGATCCTAATATAAAGAATGTAGTTGATATACCTAATGTAAAGAATAAGGTATTTTTAAATAGTAAACTACTTGTAAATCTAGTACGTTCATCTTTTAAATTGTTTATACTACTGTTCGACAGCATGCTTAAGTATATTGGTAGTATAGGCAATATACACGGTGAGAAAAAGGATAGTATTCCTTCTATAAACACCACAACTAAGTTTATTTTTTCCATAATCCACTCCTTAAAATTATTAATTTAATACTATACTTCTTTTATCATAGCTGGTGATAATATATCATTAAGAGCTTCTGTCATAGTTGGGTGTGCATATATTCTATCTCTTAAATAAGTGTATTTAACTTCTAAATCTACAGCTAATTGTATCAGATGAATCATTTCACTAGATTCTTTGGCAATCATAGTTGCACCTAAAACTTTTTCACTATCTTTATCTATTACTATCTTTATAAAACCATCAGTTTTTCCTATTTGCTTAGCTCTTGGTATAGCCTCCGTAGCCATTTTTGCTACTAATACATTGTAACCTTTTTCTTTCGCTTCTTTTACATTTAATCCAACTCTAGAGAATGCTGGGTCTATAAACAGTGCACTTGGAACATTCTTTCTATCACTAGTTTTTCTACTTTTATCTCCAAATAATTGGTTAATTATTATACGATAGTCATCTAATGATATATAAGTAAATTGTGGACCTCCGTTTATATCACCTAATGCCCATATATTTTTAATGTTTGTTTCTAAAACATCATTTACTTCTATAAATCCTCTAGTGTCTAACTTTATACCCGCATTTTCTAACTTTAACCCTTCAGTATTTGCTTTTCTACCTGTAGCCACTAAAACTATATCACTTAATAACTCTTTTTCCTCACCATTTTTTGTATATATTAACTTAGCTAACTTTTCTTCTTCTTTTATTTCTTTTATAGATACTTCATTTATAAAACTTACATTTCTTTTTTGTAATATGTTTATTATTTCATTAGTATCTTCTTCGTCTTCTTTAGGTAATATAGTGCTGTGAGTATTTATAACAGTTACTTGACTTCCAAACGAGCTATATATACCTGCAAACTCTAAACCTATAAATCCTGCTCCTATTATAGTCATCTTTTTAGGCAATTCTTTTAAGTTCATTATCGTTTCATTGGTATGAACTATGTTAGAGTTTTCTATTCCTTCTATATTTGGTATAAATGGTTTTGATCCTGTGTTTATAAATATTTTTTCTCCTTCTAGTAAAAGAGTTTCTCCATCTATAGTATTAACTTCAATAGTTCTTTCATTTACAAATGAACCTTGTCCTGTGAATATAGTTATATTTTCATTTGAATTTAACTTATTGTAATTTGCACCTCTTAATTTAGTAATTAAAGTTTCTTTTTTATTTATAGATTCTTCATATTTAACTTGCATTTTATCAAATTCATTTATATTTTCTCTTCTTATTATGCTAGCTTCATTTTCTAAAATCTTAGTTGGTATACATGCTTGGTTTATGCATGTTCCTCCATACATTTTTGACGATTTTTCTACTAAAGCCACTTTTTGACCCCTATTAGCTAAATCTCCAGCTAATGTTTTTCCGCCTTTTCCAAAACCTATTATTATTGCATCAAATTTATTTTTCATATTAATCAACCCTTCCTCATTATATGGTGTATTATATTCATCTTATACATACACTATAGCAAGGAAGGGCCTTGGTCTCAATTAGGCACTTTTTTGTAACTACCCATATTATTTAATTTTTTATTTGCCACATGAAAGGTTACTATTGCTCCAATAGATCATTCTCTCCATAAGAGGAAGTAATGCTAATCCAGATTCACTTAAATAATAATTAGATTCTACTGTATTATTACTTACCTTTTTATCATTAAGTACAATTCCATTATTTATTAGCAATTCAAGTTGCTGTGTTAGCATTTTTTTACTGCATCCTTCTACACTTCTTTGCAATTCCCCAAACCTCATTTTTTTATTTTGTAACTCCCAAATTATTACTGCAACCCATTTCTTTCCTAATATATTAGATAACGCTTCTACCGGACAATCATATATAATTTCATCTATATTATAAGCTTTAGTCATTTTATATCTCCTATTTTATTAAATCATATTTATTTTTTATATTATATCATTAATAAGTTAGTTTTCAAATAAAAAAACTCATCTGTAATTTACAAATGAGTTTTTCTTAATTTACTATGCATTTAAAAGTGTCTTTTCTTTAATTCTTTTTTTATCTAAGTATGAAATAGCACTAGATACTGCTATTTGGCCTTGACCTGCTGATTTTAGATACTGGTATGGCTTGCCAGCGCAATCTCCTGCTACATATAAGCCTTCAATATTAGTATTCATATCCTTATCACATTTTATATGAGGGCCTTCAACTTCTAATCCTGGAACCATATATTTTGGAGAAACACTATCTTTTATTATAAATATACCATCTATGTCTAATTCACTATTTTTTAGTACTAATTTATTAGCTAATTGATCTCCCTTTATTTCTACTGGTCTATCTTCTATTATATTTATACTATCATTAAGTTTACTTTCTAATTTGTACGTAGGTATATAAGTAACACTTTTTGCTATTTCACTTAAAAAGTTTGCTTCCTCTTCTGCTTCATGATTATGACCTATTATTGCAACATCCTTGTTTTTATATAACATTGCATCACATGTTGCACAGTATCCTACACCTTTTCCTAAAAACTCTTCTTCACCTTTTAACATTCTTCCATATTCTACACCAGTGGCTAGTACAACTGTAGTTGCTTCATATATATCATCTCCTGAAGCTATTGCAAAATACTCACCCATACTGTATATATTATTAACTCTTTTTTCAGTTATTTCTATTCCCATATCATCTATATGTTCTTTGAATTTATTTTTTAAATTTAATCCACTTATACTATTAATACCTAAGTAATTGTCTATTGATGGAGCTTTTACAAGCTTTGCACTTATATTGTCATTTCCAAATACAATTATATTTTTATTTCTGATTTTTGCATTTATTGCTGCTGCAAGTCCCGCAGGACCACTACCAACTATTGCTATATCATATCTCATAATCTCACCTATCGTCTAATTATTTTAATTAGCCTTTCTTTAGTTAATTTATATATTTACTATAACAATTGTCTTTATATCTAACAATTAGGCACTTATTAGTAACCTAATTTATAACACTGTTACTGTGTATTTTTCAGTGAATTTTATTGGATGATAAGAAAGCTTTGCCTTTCTAAGACCTTCTATTCCCAAATCTTCTTCTCTATTTATAAATTTAGCTTCACTAAATTCATTAAGTATAAATTGTTGATTAATATATTGATATAATCCTCTAATATCTGGATCAGCCTTTTCAATATGTATTAATGCCATATCATCAGTTAGCATTTCTCCTATAGAGAATGCTTGTAGCTTATTATCAATATATATTCCTCCAACTTTTATTCTGTATTTTAAATGTGCATAATTTTTAAATACTTTATCAATAGCTTTTCTTTCAGTTTCTATTTCTTCATTTATTTCTTTATTATCCATCCAATTATCTAATAATTCTATGCATTCATTAAAATCATTATCATCCAATCTTTTATATTTCACGTTGTCATATTCTTTTAAAAAATAATTTAAGTGATTTCTTTTCTTTTGATTTTTCTTCCCAGCTAAAGTTCTTAAACTTTCTCCTTCATAAACATAATCAAAATTATCTCTATCTTCCTTATAAATAAATTTATCTGGATATTCATTTTCTATATAATCTATAAATTCTTTTGTTATTGCCTTTAAAGTGATTTTTTTATTACTTTCTTTAAAATAATTGAATATAAATTTCATAGCATACTTTATATTATCTTTAGATGTAAGTGGTTGTATAACAAAATGCTTACCTTCATACTCTCCAGATATTATTATAAATTTTTCTTCTTGATAGTATTTTATATTATATAAGTCTTTCCACATATATAAAGTCGTAAAACAATATTCACACGCTTCATAGTCTACTAAATCAAAATATTTATCAATTATTTTTTTCGACTCTATATCTATTAGTTTAAACATGTTGCCTCCATCTACATTATCCTCTTAGCTCCCACGTATACCTTTTGCCAGTAAGATGAGTTTATATCTACTTTTTTTACTACGCCTTTAGAATTAGGTGCATGTATCATTTTACCTTCTCCTACATAAATTCCAACATGAGTTACTTTTCCACTTCCATCTGTACTAGAAAAAATTAAATCTCCCGGCTGTAAATTCGATTGACTTACAGATTTTCCTGCTTTGTATTGATCTCTTGATACTCTAGGTGTCTTTATTCCATGTTGACCATATACATAGTGAACTAGCCCAGAACAGTCAAAACTATTTGGCCCTTCTGCTCCCCATACATATGGTTTTCCTAATTGCTCATGAGCTTTTTTTACTATTTCTTGTACTTTATTTAATTGGGGTTTTGACCCATTATCAACTTCCGTTGGTTTATTATTACTTTCTGCTTTATATAAATTTATATAATCAGAACTTGCCCATCCTAATTTTCCATTTGATAATTTTACTTTGTACCATCCACTACTTTTTTCTAATAAATCAACTACTTGTCCATTACTTAATTTAGTTATTATTGAAGAACTAGTTGAAGCTTCTTTTCTTAAGTTTAACTTTGAGCTAACATTTACTTTACCTTTTTGTCCAGATAAGCTTACTGAGTTACTCTGTCCTGAATTATTTGATCCTGAATTAATTTGTGATACATTTATATAATTAGAACTTGCCCATCCTAATTTTCCATTTGATAACTTTACCTTATACCACCCATTATTCTTTTCTAGTATGCTTACTTTTTCAGATTTTTTTGCTTTGTATATTACATTGTAAGATGTGCTAGGTCCAGTTCTTATATTTAAAACACTTGCGTTTACTATTCCTTCTTGGTTGTTAGCATATGTATAAGGTATTGATATAGCAGTACCCACTATTGCCAGTCCTGCTGAAATCTTTATATTTTTACTTATCATAGTTATTCTCCTTATGTCTATTTTGTCTTTACTAACAATATATCAAATTAAATGGTATTATTTAATAAGTTACTT
>NZ_HG529311.1 GCF_000499525.1 Faecalimicrobium dakarense
TACTATTACTGTTGGTACTGTAGATACTTGGAATCTTTCTGCTAATTCCATACTTTGATCTATATCAACTTTTAGAAAATCTGCTTCATTTTCCATATCATTTCCTAATGCTTCAAATACTGGTGATAACATTTTGCATGGTCCACACCAAGTTGCAAAAAAGTCTACTACTACTATCCCCTCTTTATTTTCTACTTTATTTGAAAATTCGTTTGTTTTTATTATTTGTGCCATAATGTTCACTCTCCTATAATTTTTGATTTATTTTTCTTTATGTAATTATATTACTACTGTATATTTTCTTATACAATTAGGTACTTTTTTGTAACTATCTAAAACACTTTTTTAAAGTAAATATTTGCAAACATATCATCACATTTTATATACTTATACCCTTTATATACTATATTAATTATTTATCTGTTATTTATATCTATTTTAATTTACTTTATATTGTATAAAAATAAGCCTGAATGTGAATTCAGACTTATTTTATATGTAATCTTTATATAATTTTAAAATAATCTTCTATAAATATTTGCAAGTTCTTCCTCAGAAAATTGGACATACCCTTGACTAAGTAATCTTTGCTGATTTTCAACAATACTTACTGCAAAGCTTTCTATATCATCTTCTTTCATTCCGTACTCTCTTAAATTATTTCTAGTTATAATCTTATCTAATAATTCTTCAATCTTTTCATATACTTCATGAACATCACACTCTAATATATTACTTAAAAACTCATTTAATATTTTTATCTTTCCATTTGGATTTTTAGCATTGTATTCTTTAAATACAGCTGTGAAGAATAAGTAATTAGCTTCACCATGAGGTACATGATAACATCCACTTAAAGGATAACTCATCGCATGTACTGCTCCATTACTAGCATTACTAAATGCTATTCCTGCTAAATTACTTGCTGTAAGAAATTGATCAAGAATTGAGAATCTTGTATCTTGACCATCTTTTGATATTTTTTTAAATCCTTCTAAAATCATTTCCATTGCCTGCTTGCTAAATACTTCAGTATACACATTTGCTTTTGGTGACATAAAAGATTCTATTGCATGAATAAGTGCATCAATTGCACTTGTAGCAAAAAATTTATAAGGAAGGTCAGTTAAGAGTTCTGGAATAAGAACAGCATAGTCTGGATATAGCTCGTCTATAGCTAAGCCAAATTTAGAATTTAATTTTGTCATCTCTGTGACACTTATATTTGAAACTTCCGATCCCGCTCCACATGTAGTTGGAATTGCTATTAATTGTCTTACTTTCTCTAGAGGAATTCTTTTATTAAAAATATCATCAGCAGATTTTCCATCTTTTAATACGAGAATTTTTGCCATGTCAATTACTGCACCGCCACCAATTGCAATAATTCTTTTACAGTTACTTTTATTAAAGTCTTCAAGTAAACTGTCCATCATTATATCTGTAGGCTCTCCTGCTCCATATTTATTTTTATATATTACAGTTGCTTTTATATCTAATGGACCAAAGTATTTTTCATAAAGTCTCTTACTCACAAGTATAAAATCATCTTCTCCTATTTGAAATTCTTCTACAAATTCTTTTGTACTACTAAATTTTTGTACATTTGTTTTTTCCATAAATAATTTCATTGTTATTCTCCTTTATATTACTATTTACTTATTTAAAATTTGAGGATTATTATTTAGTAATTTATATCTATTATTTATTAATAACATAATCATTTTATCATAATTTACAAAATATTACTTCTGACTTTTTAATAAACTAAAGTAATTAAAAATATGGCAGAGATTTTTCTCTACCATATTTTTATTAAAGACTATTCTTGACCACCGTATCTTCTAAGCAGTTCTTTTTCTCCCATTTCAACTAACTTTCTGCTCATAGCGCCACCAACACGACCACCTATTTGACCATTTTGTTGAGCAGTTTTACTTGCTCCATTTATATTATTCATATCCATTCCTATTTCATTTGCTATTTCGAGCTTCATTTGATTTAAGGCTTGTTTTGCATTTGGATTTGCTGGTTTATTTGACATAAATAACCTCCTAAAGTTTATAAAATTTAATGTTTTAAATTTCTATTATAATTTGCTTATATGATATATATTTTATACTATCTTTACTTTTGTAAATTTTGCTATTACGCTTTAAACTATAAAAGACACATAGTACTAAATATATAAAAATGCTAGTATCCATTTTTACTAAGTAAAAACACATACTAGCATTTTCATTTTAACTTTATCTATAAGAAGTTTTTAGTGCCTGTAATAATACTTTCGGGTCTTTTTTGTAAGGTGTTACTGGGCGTATTTTCTTATTCGCTACATTAAATAAAGTATATATAGCAATCTTTGCAGCACGAACAGAATACTCTTCAGTAAATACCATATCTTCTGGAATCTCAACAAATTGACTAATCATAGCAAAATTAGTTGATCCTTTTGGAACAACGTTTGGACGATCACTCATCTTACGAGGTTGGAATTGTGCATCTATATAAGGCATCATACATGGAATAACATTTATAACATCTTCCATCATCTCCTCAATTTTATCTTCCATGTGTAAATGATGCAATAGTTCTATTAGCATTTCTTTACCACTACATTCACGCATAGGTTTCTTTACATAGTCCCCTACTTTATCTGTATATAATCCATATCCCCAGAAAATAGTAGTATCCATAGGTTGATTTTTAAAATGAGGTTGTGCTGCAACAACTATACTCATTAACCAACTAGAATCTTTAAATGTCATTAATGCTCCACTTCCTGGAATATTAGTTGAGAATTTTTCTATTAATTTTAGTAATTTATTGCCTTTACAAGTAACTGTGAAACTTTCCCAATTTGTTTGATCTGGATTACCAAAGAATGGCTCTGGATTTCCTAAACCAGGTTTTTTCTTAGCTACCTTTGACCATAATTCACCAGATATTGGCTTATTAGGGTTATACTCTGCTGGCGTATTGAAATCTCCTAATGTAGCACTGTCTGTCATGCAAGCATTTGTCATAATGCAAACATCTCCTGAATTTAATTCAATAACTTTTTTTCCACTTTCGTCTTCTATATGAATTTTAGTTACTGTAATTTCATCTCCTTCTTTAAAGTCTAAATCTGTTACAGTAGCATTTATACTAAAATCAACTCCGAATTCATCTAAGTACTCTTTTAATGGAAGTATTACAGATTCATATTGATTATAAGGAGTACGTGTAACCCCTTCTAACGTCTCTATACGAGAAAATTCAAATATCATACGGTCCATATAACGTTTGAATTCAAATAAGCTTGACCATTTTTGGAAGGCAAAAGTTGTTTGCCACATATACCAAAAGTTTGTTGTAAAGAAATGTGGTGTATGCTTAAACCATTGTTCTATAGTCATATCATCTAATTTTTCTTCTGGAGTAATCATTAATTTACCAAGAGCCATACGGTCTGCATTATTAAATCCCATACTCGTTACATCTTGTATAACTCCATTTTTATCAACTAATCTAGCTTGCGCATGTGTTGGATGTAAATGATCAAAGTTAAGTATTTCCTCTGTAACGCTCATACCTGGTGAATCTATTGATGGGATACTTGAAAATAATTCCCAGAAGTTTTCGTATGTCTCTTCATTTAACATTCTACCGCCACGGCATACAAATCCATTGGTAACATCTCCTGCACCATCATTACTACCACCAAGAATTTTCATACCTTCTATAATATGTATATTTTCCCCTTTAAAATTACAGTCTCTTATAAGGTATGCTGCTCCTGCTAGAGAAGCTAGCCCTCCTCCTACAAAGTAAACTTGTTTGTCATTATTGTTTGGAAATGGAAGTGATCTTACTAGCACTTTAGGTTTTTCTTTAAATTTTTTAACTCCTATTGTTGCTAGTGTAGCTATTCCTACGATTGAACCTATAGCTAATAATACATTTTTAGTATTTTTATTTAACTTTTTTCCCATAAATCAACCCTCTTCTCTCTACTTTAGTTAGATTTCTTACTTTTATTATAATTTATGTCACTTTAATTGTATATATACTAGATTTAATATTTTTTATTTAAAAATATTAAAAATACTTAATTTTTATCATATAAATTATTTCTTTTATAGCTCCACAACCATGATAATATGTTTCATTTAAAACTATTCTATTTATCATAATAAAAATCCCCTTTATCAATATACTTTATATTATATATATTAGATAAAAGGGATTTTTTTTCTATGAATATAGTAGCATAAATGACTATTTTCACTTTTGTAATATTTTACATAATATCTATGTAAAATATATTATTTATCACTAACTTTTTTAACAGTCTTTTTTCTATATTGCTTCCAATTCCTATTATTTTTGCTAGAAGTATTCTTTTTATTATTAGCACTACTTTTCTTATTATCATTTCTATTATTATTTTTATCATTTGTTGAAACATCATTTGCACTTGCACTTTGAGAGTGGTCTTTTACCACCCTTATTTGCTTCTTTATAAGCTTTTCTATTGACTTATGAAGATCTCTTTCTTCCATAGAACAAAATGAAATAGCTACTCCACTTTTACCAGCTCTTCCTGTACGACCGATTCTATGAACATAAGTTTCAGAAACTTCTGGTAAATCATAGTTTATTACATGAGATAATTCATCTATATCAATTCCTCTTGCTGCTATATCTGTTGCTACTAATACTCTTATTTTACCTTCTTTAAAATTATTTAAAGCAAGTTGTCTAGCATTTTGAGATTTATTACCATGAATAGCAGCTGATTGTATACCAGAGTTTATAAGTTGTGTTGTAATTTTATTTGCTCCATGCTTTGTTCTTGAAAATACTAATACAGATTCCATAGATTTATCTTTTAATAAGTCTATAAGTAAATCTTTCTTTTGCTTTTTACCTACAAAGTATATACTTTGGTCAACAGTTTCAGTAGTAGATGCTACTGGTGTAACTTCTACTTTTTTAGGATTTTTAAATATAGAATCTGCTAGTTTTGATATTTCTTTTGGCATAGTTGCTGAGAAAAATATATTTTGACGCTTATTAGGCATGTGTTTTATTATTCTTTTTACATCATGAATCATACCCATATCAAGCATACTATCTGCTTCATCAAGTACAAAGTATTTCACATTTCTTAAATCTATAAACTTTTGATTATATAAATCAAGCATTCTACCAGGAGTAGCTATTAATATATCTACTCCTTCTTTTAATGCCTTTGTTTGAGGATTTTGAGATACTCCACCAAAAATAACTAAGTTCTTTATATTCATATACTTTGAGTAAATTTCAAAGTTTTCTTCTATTTGTATAGCAAGTTCTCTAGTAGGTGCTAATATTACTGCTTTTATACCTTTTGCTGAACTTTTATCTTTATATATATTTTGTAATATTGGAATAGCAAAAGATGCTGTTTTTCCTGTACCTGTTTGAGCACATCCAAGTAAGTCATGTCCTTGTAATAAATATGGTATAGACTTTTCTTGTATTGGTGTTGGCTTTTTATATCCTTCTTCTTCTAATGCCTTTTTAATAGGCTCTATTATATCTAAATCTTTAAATAACATTGTTTCTCCTTTAAGCTTAACATTTAATTTTGTCTTATATTTATTGTATAAAAAAAGAGACTTTCAAATATATGCAAAACTAAACATATAAGTCCCCTTCATACATTATACAATATAATCTTTAAAATTAATATGAAAA
>NZ_HG529312.1 GCF_000499525.1 Faecalimicrobium dakarense
TTATAAGTAATTTATATGCTCTATCTTTAGCATTTTCAGTTTTTTGTATATCTTCTTTATTGTTAATACACATAGTATTTCCAAATCCCATAGCTACACTTTCAAATACCATAATCTGATATTCTTTATCTTCTTGTTCTTTAATTATACCTTCTGATACTCCAAGTGATACTATATCTTCTATTGTTTCTTTTAACGAATTATATCTACTATTAATATATTCTTTATTATTTTCTAGTATTTCTTTAAAATCATGGTGGCTTAAATTAGAAAACAATATATTCGTAGCAGAACTATAATCTCTTGAACCTTTTGCAACTATATCTAATGCAATATAACATTTATTTTTAAAGCCATCTTTTTCCTTAATTTTTTCTAAAGTTTCAGATAGTTCTATGTTCATATTATAAAGTAATGCTTTTTCTAAAATTTCTTCTTTAGATTTAAAGTAATCGTAAATAGTACCTTTACCAATACCCGCTTCCTTTGCAATATCAGCTACTTTAACTGTATGAAGTTTAACGCCTTCATGCATAAGCTTAGTTACTGCATTGAAAATCAGTATCTCCTTTTCAGAGTGAGTATTATTTTCCACTACATATCCTCCTCATCTATTATGATTGGTTTTAACTCTTTACGATTAAGTATATCATACATAATAGGAACTACAAATAGAGTTAAAATTGTTGCATAGCTAAGACCTCCAATTGTAACTATTGCCATTGGTTGAATCATATCGGCCCCTGTTCCTATTCCTAGTGCTAAAGTCGAAAGCCCAAGTATTGTTGTAAGTGCTGTCATAAGTATTGGTCTTATTCTTGTTTTTCCTGTTACTATTAATGCTTTTTTCTTATCCATTCCACCAAGTCTTAGTTGATTTACATAATCAACAAATACTATACCATTGTTGACTACTATACCTGCAAGCATTAAAAATCCTAACATTGATATCATACTTAGTTCAAAGTTTGTTACTAAAAGCCCTAAAAATCCTCCTGTAAATGCAAGTGGAATTGTAAATAATACTATAAATGGTGATAATAATGATTGGAACTGTGCTACCATTATTAAGTATATAAATACTATAGCTAATGTAATCATTTTAATTAAATCACCAAAAGCACTATCCATAGATTCTTTTTCTCCACCCATTTCTATGCTATATCCATCAGGTAAATTATACTCTTTTAGTTTTGAATCAACTTCTTTACTTACTAAACCAATATTATGATTTTTATCTATTGATGCAGTTACTTCTATGTTTCTTACTTGTCTTTCATGTTTTATAGATTCAAGACTTTCTACTTCTTTAATTATAGCTATGTCACTTAGTTTAACTTCAACTTCTTTATTTTCTTTCATAGTTTTTATCTTATACTCTGATAAACTTTCTCTACTTAATGTGTCTTTTTTATCATCGACTACAATTACTGAATATTCATCTGAACCAACATTTAATGTCGTTGCAGTATTCTCATTTTTTAATGCCTTTGATATCTCTTGGTAAACTTGTGCTACTGTCAGACCATGCTCCATAGCCTTTTCTTTATCTACAGTAATTTTTGTTTCTTTATTTCCATCTCCTAAGCCATTATTTACTTCAGCTGTACCTTCTGTATTTTCTAAAATATCTGTTACGTCTTTAGCTATATCTTTTAGTTTATCTAAATCATTTCCTTTTACTATTACTTGAATTCCTGAACCACCTAATGCTGACATATCCATATTTGAAGAATTAACTTTTATATTTGCTTTTAAGTCTGATGTTTTTTTAGTTATTATATCTGCTACTTCTTGACTTGATAGCTTCTTATCTTCTTTTAATAAAACATAGAAAGATACACTATTTTTGCCTCCACCGAACATAGAAAATTCTCCATTACTTTGAAGCGCTCCAACCGTATCTACATCTTCAATTTTTGTAATTCTATCAATTATAACCTCACTCATATCTCTTGCATCTTGTACTTTTGATTCTTTTGGCATTTCTAAAGTAACCGATAATTGTGTACTATCACTTTGAGACATTAATATTGTTCCTTTAGATATAGTTAAAAATGCACTACCTATAAGTAAAACTAATGATCCTATTAATACTATAAATTTATGTTTAAGACTTATTTTAAGTAACTTTTCATATAAGTTAACAAACTTATCAAATAATCTATGTTCTTTTTGAATATTTGATTTAAGCATTGTCGATGACATTGATGGTACTAATGTAAGTGCTACTATTAAACTTGCTATTAAAGAATATGCAATGGTAAGCCCCATATCAGTAAATAACTGTCGTGATAATCCTTGTGTAAACACTATTGGTAAGAACACACATACTGTTGTTAATGTTGATGCAAATATTGCTCCTGCAACTTGATTTGCTCCTTTTACTGAAGCTTTTATAGCATTCATACCTTCATTTCTTAATCTATATATATTTTCAATTACAACTATACTATTATCAACAAGCATTCCAACACCAAGTGCTAATCCTGACAGAGATATAATATTCATTGTTACGTTACTAAAATACATCATAGTAATTGCAAATAGTACACTTATTGGAATACTAAATGCTATTATTATTGTTGGTCTAATACTTTTTAAAAATAAAAATAATATAACTACTGAAAGCAATCCACCTAATACAAGATTACTTAAAACTGATTTTATAACTATATCAATGTATACACCTTGATCTTGTAAAGGAGTTATGTGCATACCTTGATTTTCACTTGTAAGTTTTTTTATGTTTTCATTAATTCTCTTTGAAACCTCTGATGTAGATGATGTACTTTGCTTTTGGAAAGATAGTATTATTCCATCATTACCATTAATTTTTGCATACATTTTATCCGAGTTATCAGTAAGGGTAACATTGGCTACATCTTCAACTTTTATCTCTCCTACTCCATCAATATTAAGTAGTACCAATTTATTTAAATCTTCTATACTCGAAACTTTATCTCCTATTTTGACTATGTATTGTTCCTCATTTTCACTAATATAACCTGCTGGCATAGCAAAGTTTTGAGCTGCTAGTATTTGACTTAAATTTTCTTTTGTTATGTTCTTTCCTAAATCTGCATTTTTATAAGCTTCTTCTTGTGCTTTTTCAAGTTCTTTAGATGACTTTTCAAGTTCTGCTTCACTACTTGAAAGTGTAGCTGATGCTTTATTTAACTCTGAGTTTAAAGTAGCTTTACCAGCTTCTAATTGTTTTTCTTTATCATTTAATTCTTTTAATTGCTTTTCTAAAGATGATTTTTGATCATTTATTTCATTTAACTTTTCATCAAAAGCTTTAATCCCAGATTCAAGTTGCAATAAAGCTTCTTTTTGTTTATCACTTATTTCTATTTTATTTTCTTCTTGTTTCTTAATTATTTCTTCTAATGAATTCTTTTGACTTATTAACTGATTCTTTTGATTTTCTAATTCTTTTTGTGCAGTAGGTAATTGACTAAGTACACTTTGAAGTTTTACCTTACCTTCTTGTATAGCACTACTTCCACTTGAAAGTTCTTTATTTTTATCTTTACTTTGTTGTTCTAATTGAGCTTTACCCTCAGCTATTTTTTTCTTTGCACTATTTAACTCCGCTTTAGATGATGCCATCTTTGAATCAATAGAGTTTTTTAATTTATTATTAAGTTTTTCAATTTTACCATCATCTAAAGTTATTTTTATACTTTCTTCTAATAATCCTGTTGCATCAACTGAAGCTACTCCGTCTATTCTTTCAAAAGTTGGAATTACATCTGATTTTACTATATTAGATGTTTCTTTTATATCTTGATTGTTTACATCAACACTTGCTACCATTATAGGCATCATATCTGGATTCATTTTCATAAGTGTAGGTGTACCTACCTCATCAGATAGTTGTGCTTTTACTAAGTCTATTTTTCCACTTAGGTCAATCATTGCACTATCCATATTCATACCTTGATTGAATTCAAGCATAATCATACTTGAATTTTCACTTGATACACTGTTAATATCTTCGATACCATTAGTTGTTGCTAAAACTTTTTCTAATGGTTTTGTTACTGATTCTTCTACTTTTTCAGGACTTGCACCTGGATATGTTGTCATCACCATAACATATGGCAAATCTACTTTAGGTAATAAATCTGTTGTCATTCCTGTAAAAGACACTGCTCCTAAAATAATAACTAGTATTACTGATACGAAAACTGTAAAAGGCCTTTTTACGCTAAATTTTGAAAACATATAAATTTCTCCCTAATAATTATTTTCCGACTGACCAGTCGGTCACTAATTTAAAGTGTATCATTTACTTATATATTACTCAATAATTTTAACTATATTTGTTATACTTTAAAATTATTATTTAAATTTCTAACTAATATAGATTAATCGCTATCACATATTTGTATAAACAGTATTAGTATAGTTATTAGGGGGTGTTTTTATGAAAAAGGGATATGTATATATAGCTTTATCTACTTTTTTATTTAGTACTATGGAAATTGCACTAAAGACAGTGGGCTCTAATTTTAACCCAATACAATTATCTATGACTCGATTTTTAATAGGAGGTATAGTCTTACTTCCTTTTGCATTAAAATCTCTAAAAGAAAAATCAATTTCTTTAAATTTATCTGATTTAAAATATTTTTCATTTTTAGGATTTATGTGTGTAGTTATAAGTATGACTTTTTACCAACTTGCAGTATCTACAAGTAAAGCTTCAGTAGTTGCTGTATTGTTTAGCTGTAACCCTGTTTTTGTAATGTTTTTTGCATATATATTATTGAGAGAAAATATTCATAAAAATAATATTATATCCTTAATTTTAGAAATTATAGGAATTTTAATTATAATAAATCCTCTTCATACAAACTTAAATCTAAATGGAGTGTTACTAACTTTATTATCTGCTATAACTTTTGCTATTTATGGGGTTTTAGGTAAAAAGAAATGCATAAAATTTGGTGGACTTGCTGTTACTTGCTTTAGTTTTATATTTGGTAGCTTAGAGATGATAATTCTTTCTCTCTTAACTAAATTTGACTTTGTATCTAACTTACTTAATTCTAATGGTTTAGGAACATTTTCAAACATTCCATTCTTTACAGGGTACACATTAAGTAATATTCTTTATGTAATTTATATTTTTGTATTTGTTACAGGAGTTGGTTATGCTCTTTATTTTAAAGCTATGGAAGAAACTTCTGCTAATACAGCATCATTAGTATTTTTCTTTAAGCCTGTTCTATCTCCTATACTTGCATTTTTGCTTATACATGAACATATACCTTTTAATATGGTTATTGGAATTATATTTATTATATTAGGATCTATATCTTCACTTTTTCCTTCAATTTTTAATAATAAATATAAGGATGATAACAAAGCTATAGAAGAAAGTTAAGTTTAAAATAGCTACCTGTAAAATAAATTTTAATAAGTTTATTTTACAAGTAGTTTTTATTTTTTAATTTAATAAATCAAATAAAGTTATCTCTGGTTCAGGCGCAAAATCTTCTAATCTTTTTTTTGCTAAATTAATATACCAAGACTTATCTAGTTTAGAAGGAATTTTCATATCTATTATATTATCATTTACTATAAATACTCTATCTGGTGTATTACCTATTTTCTCAGGATTTTTAGAATCTTCTTTAACCTTCATTATACAAGGATCACTTGCTAGTTTACTTGCAAATACTCTTATTACTTTTAAGTTTATCTTTTCTTGTCCGTATAAAGCATATTTATAAGCTCCAGTTATTTTAACACACTTTTGAAACTCTATTAGACTATTACAATTTAATATAGTATCTTCTATGCTTACGTTATTAATCAAATACTCTTTTAATGCTTTATTAACTATAGGTAAATCATTATCAAGTAAACTTAACTTTTTAACATAGGCTCCCTTACTCTTTACTTTTTTATCTTTTTGTATAAATATATAATTATTAACATCTTTTTGAATAACTTTTTCTATCATATCATGGTCTAAGTCCATTTTTGTTCTCTTACACCAATCTTCACAAATCTTTAAATATTTATCTATATCTTCTTTACTATTGAATCTAAACATAACACCATCTGTATTTCCCTGTATAAACTCTGCATTATCTTTAAATTCAAGTTCAACCTTTTCAATTAAATCAAGTAACAATAATTGACCATTTACACATATTGCATTTCCAACTTGAGGATCGTATAAATCATTATTTCTATCCTTTGATGCTCCAAAAGCTGAGTTTAATACTATTTTTAATGGATATTCTTTAGGGTCTTTATTTTTTTAAGTTCAATTCTAGTATCTCTTATTTGTTTATATTTTTCAGGTTTTGATACATTTCTACTCAATAGATTGTAGTTAATTATTATTGATGGGTAGAAGGAGCTTACATCACTATTTACAATAAAACCTTCTTTAATATATTGCTTTCTTGCAGAATGAAGCCCTCCCCATCCAAAATCTGTCTCTACATTATATACATTTGTTTTTAGACCTTTTTTATAATCTCTGTTATTAAAATCTTCATACCACCTTTTTACATAGTCATATTTACTAAGTTCTAGTGTATTTATTATATTAAAATCAAATTCATCATTTCTTTCAAAATTTGGTCTTTTAGCTCCTAGTATTGAACTACTTAATTGAGCTTTTGATTTATTAAAAAAGTTTTCTTCTAAGCTAAAGTAATTTATTAATGCTTCTTGAGCTTCATATTCATGTTTTAATTCATTGAAAACCTTTAATGTCATTCTAACATCATGTAGGCAATAACTTGTTAATTCTTCTATTTCTTCTTTACTTGGATAAGTTTCAAGATCAAAAGATACACTACTTTCTACTATGCTCTCACCCATAAATAACTCTAGCTCTTTAAGACTTTTAAATCCATCTCCCAATTCAAAGAAGAATAACTCCTGGCTATTTAAAGATCTATCTATTTGCCAACCTGAAAGTTTTTCTTTAATAATTTTATCTGATACCATACAAGGGTTTAGATTTGCAAGTAAAGCTTTCATAATTCATTGATCATACCCTCTTATATTGTACCCTAGCCATATACTATTTCTATTTTTATTAAACACTCTTAAAAATTCATTTCTATCATTAACTATTGTATGTTCTAATCCACTTTTTACATCTTTCATACAGCACATCCAGAAGTTAGCATTTGATAGAACTTCAAAGTCTATTACAATTAGCCTTTTATTCATAATGCACATCCTTTTATGTTTTCTTATTTGTTTACAATATAATAATACCCCATAGTATACGTTATTAACTAGGGGGTACTTTTTATATTTTTAAGTTTTCACAATTTAATACATCACTTACAATATCTTTATAAAATTCACGCTCATGACACACTAAAATCAAACTCCCTTTATATTCTTTTAATGCTTTTTTTAGTTCATTTTTTGCATCTATATCTAAATGGTTTGTTGGTTCATCTAAAATTAATATGTTACTTGGCTTATTTATAAGTTTACATAGCCTAATTTTTGATTGTTCTCCACCGCTTAATATACTTACTTTGCTATCTATATGCTCGTTAGTTAGCCCACATCTAGCTAGCATACTTCTAATTTCATATCTACTACACTTATAGAATTCATTCCATATTTCTTCTAAAGCAGTATTGTTATTTTCTATTTTTATTTCTTGTTCAAAGTATCCTATTTCTTGATATTCTCCAATTTTTACTTTACCGCTTATAGGTTTATTAATTCCCATTAAACTTTTTAATAATGTTGTTTTTCCAATTCCATTTGAACCAATTATAGCAATTTTTTCTCCTCTTTCCATTTTTATATTTATAGGCTTACTTAATGGCTTATCGTATCCTATAATTAAATCTTTTGTCTCAAATATAACCTTTCCTGATTCCTTATATTCTATAAATTTAAATTTTGGCTTTGGCTTATGTTTCGCTATTTCTATTCTATCAATTTTATCTAATTTTTTCTGTCTAGATTTTGCCATGCCACTTGTTGATGCTCTACATTTATTTTTTGCAATGTATTCTTCAAGTTTTGAAATTTCCTCTACTTGTCTATTGTAAGCTGCCTTTAATTGAAGTTTATTCGCTTCATATACCTTTACGAAATTTTCATAATTGCCCACATATCTTGTTAATGATTTATTTTCAATATGACATATTATATTTACAACACTATTTAAAAAATCTAAATCATGAGATATTAATATAAACGCATTTTCATAAGTTTGTAGATATTTTTTTAACCATTCTATATGATTTTCATCTAAATAGTTTGTAGGTTCATCTAATAGTAATATGTCCGGCTTTTCTAAAAGCAATTTTGCTAATAATACTTTAGTTCTTTGGCCTCCACTTAATTTTGAAACATCTTTGTCTAAACCAATATCTCTAAGACCTAAACCAAGTGCTACTGATTCTACTTTTGAATCTATACTATAAAATTCATTATTAATTAGAAACTCTTGTAAATCAGTAGTTTTTTCGATAGCTTTATTCATTTGTTTTATATCCATAAAAGACATTTGATTATATATATTATTAAGCTCTCTTTCAATATCAAATAAATCAGAAAATGCTTCCTTTAGCGTATCTCTTATAGATTTTCCATCTTTAAGATGAGTATGTTGGTCTAAGTATCCAACACTTATTTTGCTACTCCACTGTATATCTCCACTATCAGGTATTATTTTATCGGTAATTATATTCATAAAAGTTGATTTACCTTCACCATTTGCTCCCACAAGTCCTACATGTTCTCCTTTTAATAATCTAAATGATACATCTTTAAATATATCTCTATCTCCAAACCCATGGCTCATATTTTCAACTGTTAAAATACTCATTTTTATTCCTCATTTCTTACTTTTACTTTTCACATTTAAATCATAACATTTAAAAATATAATAGCTCAAGTTTACAAATGCTTCTGTATTAATATGGACTTTCAGTATAATAATTTTTCATATTTCATAGTTCTCGCTCCTATCTACTTTTTAGTTCATAAATAATGAAGCAAAGAGTGCACAAAACAACTTAACCATATAATACTTAGTTTTTATATCTCATTGTATAATCCATTATGTAGGTTATTCCAATAAAAAAGCACTGAATTTGATAGCGTGTGCTTTCAAATTCAGTGCTTTGCAAGGAGTAATACTAATTACATCCTTATCCTCTATGACTATTATTAAATATAGTTTGCAACTTAGCTTGAACTCTAACCTTTGGGTATTAGACTGAAACTAGTTGCACTCTAGTAGATCGAGGTAGTCTAGTAGATTCATTATATTTAATATGATATTTTTATAAATATCTAGCCACCATCACTTCCAAAGATACTACCAAAAGATTAAATATCATCTAGCTTTTGCCTAGTAAGTGTTGGTTTGACAGTTAAGTTTTATTAACTATCTAATTATAGATTAACCATTCTTATAAAGAATATACGCATGATTTCAATTATTTACTTTTGTTTTCTAAATTCTTTCTTCTGTTATCTAATGGGTTTAGATTTATATGATGAACTCTCTCATCTTCACCTGGCTTCATTATAACATCTGCCATGTGAATCTTACCATTTGGAGTATGAGCTATTACTTGAGGTTGCTTAGAACCCTTGTGGCAAATCCATGTATATCTCTTATTTATTACTCTATCTAAATCTTTAAACGATACTAAAGCTTTTTCTTGAGTTTTACCGTATTTGTCTCTTAATATTACAGCTATAGTTTCATCGTCTATAACTTCATATGCATTTTTTTCTTTTGTATCAACAAGTTCTAAGTTACATTTTCTATTGTCTAATGTATCTCCATTTATATGTCTGATTGGAGCTGATGCTTGCGTGTCTAATATTACTGATTGAAGATTTCTCTTAGTACTTTTTATTTTCTTATTTTCTTTAGTTACAGTTAAGTTTTGAACTAAGTAGCTATTAAAGTCTTTGTGCCACTCAGCAAACCAAATTCCCATTGCTTGTACTTTTTCTAAATCTGCAGTATCTATTTTAGCCACAAGCTCAGTATTATTTTTTTTAAGTATTGTTATAAGGGTAACTGAACCTTGAGTTTCATACTTATTTTCTGTTGTTTTATAATTATTTATGACAAACACCTCTTTACTTTAATTAATGTTATTTAAGTGTACCAGAATTAAGCAATAAAAGCTAATAAGTTTTCCATGAATTTCAATGTAGGAGACGATTTATAGCATAAATTGGACATAATCTAGCTTAGATTTTTGGCATTGATTTTATATAACTAGATGAGTGTAAAAAATGGTAAAATATAGTTAACTATATTTTAAACCATATAAGTTTCATGGTAAAATTGTCATTATTATATTTATCTACAGGAGGTTTATACTTGAATAAAATTAATGCACTTAAAGTAATAAAATTATCACTTGGAAGTTCCCTTGCTATATTTATTGCTTGGTTATTAAACTTAGAATACTCAATGGTTGCTGGAGTTATAGTCTTACTTACAGTAAAAAATACTAAAAAAGAAACTCTTAAAGGTACTATCGGAAAGGTTTATGGTTTTCTTCTATGTACTATTCTTTCCTACTTATGTTTTAATATTTTAGGATACCACTTGACTTCATTTTCAATATTTATATTTATAATTATATTTCTTTGTTTCTTGTTACAAATCCAAGATGTTATTGCTATGTGTGTAGTTATTGCATCCCATTACTTCCTTCAAGGAGAAATATCTGCTAGATGGATTTTAAACGAAGCTGGAATATTTGTAATAGGTGCTGGAATAGGTGTCAATAA
>NZ_HG529313.1 GCF_000499525.1 Faecalimicrobium dakarense
AATAGGTGTCATAATAAATATGTATATTCCAACAAATATAAATAAAATATATGAAGGTCAAAAAAAAGTTACAAGAAGAAGTAAGCACTGTACTTATAGATATTGCAGATCTTATTGTAAATCCTAAAAATGAAAATAGATATAATAAGGATTTACATACCTTAAACTTACTTATTGATAGTAATATTTCCGAAGCTTATGATAATATTAACAATAGTTTATTAAGTGACACTAGATTTTTCTTAGACCATATGGATATTATAAAAAGCCAACGTGATATCTTAGAAAACTTGTATAGTCATGTATCTCAATTAAGTTGTGCACCACCACAAGCTCATATTCTATCTGCTTTTATACATAAAATAGGTCATACTGCATTTGAAGCTGAAACTGTAAATCCACTTCTTGAAGAACTGAATAGACTAATGCTCAGTATGAAAAACCAACCGCTACCTATAAACAGAATGGAATTTGAGAATAGAGCTATTTTGTTTTTGTGCTTAACTGAATTGAAGCAGTTTTTAATTAACCGTAAATATGCCCAGATGCTTAGAGACAATAATTTTTATAAATAAATTTCTTGACTCTTATTTGATAGTATTATGCTATATAGCTTTTACCCCTAGGGATTATTGAAAGAAACATAGTTTTTTCTAATTATTAATATGGACTTTAAGTATAATAATTCTATAAATAAAAAGTGTCTCAAATTATTATAA
>NZ_HG529314.1 GCF_000499525.1 Faecalimicrobium dakarense
TTGTTTTTCTTGTCTAATAATTCTTCTAATACTATTTTCAGTAAGGTAGTAGTAATCAGTAAGTTCTTTGACAGACATACCTTCTTTATATTTATTAAAAATCTCTACATTTCTTTTCTTTAAATCACTCTTAGTTCCACTACTCTCTCCCCAAGATTTTTTATTACTAGACTTTCTAGGTATATATAAATATCCACCATCTATATATTCTTGAATTAATTCAATAACATCTTCAGGTAATATATTTTGTGCTTTTTCATATTTCATAGTTCTCGCTCCTATCTACTTTTTAGTTCGTAAATAATGAAGCAAAGACTGCACAAAACAACTTAACCGAATTTAATTTCGGCTCCGAACAAAGTTTAGTTCCGTATGTATATTACAGTCTTTGCACGGAGCCAGAAACAATAACTAGCACTGGTCTATTTTGCATAAATAACACTCCTTTATATTAATTAATTTATATTATTTTAATAATTTATAGTTTTGTTTTGTATATAAAACATATCATAGAAATTATAACATCTAAAGTTGTAGTACACAAAGGTCATAAACAATTCTGTATTAAACTTAACCATTATAATATTTATTTTTTATACCTCATTATATACTCCATAAAGTTAGAATCTTCATTTTCTTGCTCTACAATTATTTCAAATCCCTTTTTCTTATAAAACTCAACTGAAGATTTATTATCTTTATAGACAGCTAAATCTAATTGTTTGTATTTATCTAATGCAAAATCTATTAATTTACTTCCTATACCTAGACCTTGTTTATTAACATCTACAAACAATGCTCCTATAAATCCATTTTCTATAATAGCTATAAACCCATATATTTTAGAGTCTTTTTCATATACAAAAACTTCAGACATCGGTATATATACATCTTTAACTACATTGTAATTATTTATCCAATAACTTTCATCTATAAAATCATGAGCTTTTATGGTAGCTTCTTTCCATATATTCATAATAGCTTCTATATCTCTATTTTCTAATTTTCTAATCATTTTCTATATCTCCTATAATAAAATTTTTATCTGTTGCTTTTTATAAAGCAAACATAAACTCACCTCCAATTACTTTTATTAAATTCTTTATATGATTAATTATACACCACTTAAGCCGATTTTTTTAATATAAAACAACTATAATAATTTTATATAAGTAAAAAACAATAAATATTTATACTCTCTTAACAAAAAAACTATAGCTCAAAAGAACTATAGTTTTTTATATTATTTTGTTTATATACTAATATTTATAATCTAGTCTTGATCTATTTAATAGATAATTACTAAGCTTCTTATCATGTTTACTTATAAGTTCTTTTAAATCATTAACATAGTTTTTCTCTTCAATAAATTCTTCATTTATAACATTTTCTATATCCTTTAATCCTAATTCTTTAGATTCATTAACTAAAGAATTAACTAAGTCTAATGAATTTTTCTCATGTTCTAAAAGACTATATAAGCTTTTAACTATATCATCACTAACTATCCCATTAAGTAGGGCATATCTACCTGCACTTTTAATTTTATTCATTGCCATTTCTTCTAGTTTTATAGCTGTATCCTCATAATTTTCGTTTTTACATATATAACTAAGTGCTGATAATGCAGCTGCATAATAAATTTCATTATTAAATACTTCATTTATAGAATCTTCTAGTTTTGTATTTTTCGCTTTTCCAATAAGATTTATATCTTGCATAATTATCTCCTTTATTTATACACCTTGTTGATTTCGTTAAATATAAATTTAATCTTTATTTATTTTTTACTACTTCTCCTAGTATATGTGCATTTTATTATAAAAATTAATTATTTTTTATTTTAACAACTATATTTCATGTATAAATTTTATTATAGAGATACTTTATCCTCTTTATCCGATTCTTCTAATACTCCAAGTTTTTTAGCTACTAGCTTCGTTGTACTTCCTTGTATAATAAGTGTAACTAGTACTGTCATAAATACTACTGAAGATATAATTTCATATCCAGGTACTTTCATAGCTGTTATTATACCACAAAGTGCTGCTGGTATAACTCCAGTTTCTCTAACCCACATCATAAATAGTATTTCTTTTTTATTCCATTTTGCTTTTTTATCAAATAATACACATACTAAAACACATATAGGTCTTGCTATAAACATTAATCCTAATACAACAATTAATGATGGTATAAAGTATTTAATAAGCATCGGAATATTAACTTGACTTCCTAAAATAATAAATATTGACATACGACAAATTGTCCCCAAAGTTTCTCCAACGTTACAGTCTGCATCGTATGACCTTTGTGAAAGCCAAATTTTAAAGTTTTTCTTGTTACCTGTTATTATACCTACTATAAAACATGCCATGTATCCACTTCCACCAAATTTAGTTGCTACTTCATATGCTATTATTACAGATAATATAGATATAATCGGAGCAAAGTCTTTAAAAATTCCATAAGGTTCATCATTAACTAGCTTTAAAAGTACTATTCCAGTTACTATACCTACCGAAACTCCAACTACAACCATTAAACCTAACTCATATAAGTTTTCTGTTAAAGAAAATTTTCCAGACAGTATTATAGCAATTATAGCTGATGTAAGTATAGCCCCTGTTGCATCATTAAAGGCTGATTCACTTATAACTGTTTGTTTTAGTTTATCTTTTATTTTTACTTGGTTAAAAATTGGAACTAAAGTTGCTGGGTCTGTTGATGCTATTATTGATCCGATTAATAAAGCAGTCATTGATGATATCCCAAAGCTTATTCCAGCTATCTTTCCTACTATAAAAGCTGATATTAATACACCTACTGTAGATAATAAAAATACACTTATTCTTACATTTTTAAGTACCTTCAAACTAATTTCTTTCCCACCTAAATATAATATAAATGCCGAACCAAAAGTTAATATTAGTTGATTTTCAACTTCATATTGGCTTATGTCAAAAAATTTCAAAACGGAAGGTCCAACTATGATGCCTGCTATTAGAAAAAGTACTACATCTGGTACTTTTAAAATTTCACTTAGTTTAGAACAAATTATTCCTGTAACTGCTACTATCGCAAAAATTACTAGCAAATTATTACTAGCAATTGTTTGTATAGAAGATTCCATGTAAACATCCCCCTTTTTTATTAATTTAGTTTATTTACTTATTATATTAATATAGGATTTAATAAGTGAATGATTTCTCTGTTAAATATGTTTAATATTATATCTTTCTATATATAAAAATCTCCCAATTTCACGGGAGATTCTTTTACTTTTTATTTTTAATTTTAATATCTATATGTTCAATGTTTTTTATACATTCTTTGATTCTTAATCGAAGTTGTTCTTTAATATCTTTATACCCTCTATGATTTATTAGATTTACCTTTTCTAATGGGTCTTTCTCTAAATCATAAAGATAATGCTCTTCATATTCTAAGCTATAACTATCTTTATAAGGGTGTTTATTTGGATCTATTATACAGTATTTATATTTTTTAGTTCTAAGTGCTCTACCTACATAACTTTCACTTATTTGTATAAATACATCATCTCTACTTACTTTATCATGAGCTAAATCAAGTAAAGATACACCTTCCATAAACTCAGGTTTGCTTCCCTTTGCTATATCTATTATAGTCTTAGGTATATCTATTAAGCTTGATAGTTCATGAACTACCTTACCACCTTCAAACCCTGGACCATAAGCTATTAAAGGAACTCTTATAGTATTTTCATAAAAGCTTCTTTTATAATCATCTGCTCCACCTTCAGGTAGATTTTTATTTTTAGTTTTAAAGTGGCAACCATGGTCACTTGTATAAATTAATACTGTGTCTTTATCTATATTTAAATCTCTAAGCTTTTTTCTTATTCTTCCTAGATTATCATCTAATGATTTACAGCATCCTAAGTAATCTGGGTAATTTTCTTTATAGTCTCCTTCTATAGATTTTAAATCTTCTGGAAGGTTATATTCCCTAAATTTATCCTTTGAACCTTCTGGTCCTTCATATGTTTTCCTATCATTTTGATGATGTGGTTCTATATGAGACAAAAATAATAAAAATGGTTTTTCTTTGTTTCTATTTTCTAAATAATCTATAGCAAAATCAGTTATTTTATCAGCTCTATAACCTTCAAATTCTATTTTTTCCATATCTTTATTAAAAATATATCCATCATATCCATGAGATGTAAATTCTAATACATCTGATGCCATCCAATAATCCTTATATCCACCTCTTTTATTTTCTGGAACTGGAGAAGTTGAAAAATCACATTCATCTTTAGTTGATGCAAGATGCCACTTTCCTACATATGCAGTTTCATATCCTTCTTCATTTAATAATTTTGCTATTGTAACCTCATCTTCTTTAAGTCCTATATCATTTATAAAGCATTCTGTTTGAGTTGCATACTTTCCTGTTTGCATACAACTTCTAGCTGGACCACATACCGGTTGACAAGTAAAAGCATTTTCAAATTTTACTCCTTCACTTGCCATATAATCAAGATTAGGTGTTATATCTAATTTTTGACCATAACATCCAACTGTATCAAATCTTTGTTGATCTGAAAAAAATACTATTATATTTGGCTTTTTCATATCTATCCCTTAAGACCTCCAACATTAACTGCTTCTGTAAGCTTTTTATTAAGTAATGCATATACTATTACCGTTGGTATTATTACTATTACCATACCTGCAAATAATGCACCCCAGTCAGTAGAGAATCTTTGAACTTCCATTAAGTTTTGAAGACCAACTGGTAACGTCTTTTTAGTATCATCTGTAAGTAGTGTAAATGCCATTGCATACTCATTCCAAAATCCCATAAAGTTAAATATTAAAACTGTTAGTACTCCTGGTTTTATCATTGGAAGTACAACATGTCTTATAGTTTGAAGTCTTGTGCATCCATCTATTACAGCAGCTTCTTCATATTCCTTTGAAACTCCTTTTATAAATCCGGTTAAGATAAATATTGCAAAAGGTAATTGAATTACTGAATATATTAAACTTAATGCTGTTAAGTTATTTAATAAATTAAGCTTTGCTACTAGTAAAAATAATGGTACTAATATATAAGTTGGTTGTATAAATAAACCTAATGTCATAGCAAGCATTATAAGTTCTGCTCCAAAGAATTTAAACCTAGCTAAACAGTATGAACAAGGAACTGCAAGTATCATTAAAAATACTGTAGATATTAACGTTACATATACTGAGTTGAAAAAGTACCCTGACATATTTGCTTTATTCCAAGCACTTATGTAGTTTGTCATATTATATGCTCCTGGAAGAGCCCATGGGTCAGCAAAGAATTCTTGTGATGTTTTAAATGATTGCATTACTGTCCAAAGTAGGGGAACTAATACCATAAATAAAAATGAAATTAATATTATTCTAAGAACTGCCCCTGTAAACACATTTTTTATTGTAAATTTATTATCTCTAACCAATGTTCTCCCCCCTTATAATTCAACTACTTCTTTTTCTGTAATCTTTTTAACTATTAAAGCAAGCGCTATAGCTATAACAAATACTACTACTGATATTGCCATAGCATATCCGTAATTTGCATTCATAAATGCTTGAGTATCCATCTGATTTAATAATGTTGATGATGCATTGTCAGGTCCACCCTTTGTCATTACTTTTACAAATATGAAACTTAAATTAAATGCACCTGTTATGAAGAATGTAATTGTGACTCTTACTACTTCCCATATTAATGGAAGAGTTATTATAAAGAATTGTTTTATTTTACTTGCACCATCAAGTGTTGCTGCTTCATATAAATCTTGAGGTATTCTATTTATTCCTGATATATACATTACCATATAGTAACCTGTTGCTTGCCATACCATTGTAAATACTAATGCCCATAAAACTGTATCGCTTTCTCCAAGCCAAGTTCTTTTTAACATTCCCATTCCTATAAAATCTAAGAATGAATTTAGTATACCTAAGTTAAAATCATATATATACATAAACAACATACCTATAACTACCATAGATAATACATTTGGTAAGAAGAATATTAATCGGTATAACGTTTTCTCCCACTCAAATATTTTACCTTGAGTAAGTATTACTGCAAAGAATAGTGCTAGTAACATAGTAATTATTGGGAATAGGCCTAATATAAAGAATGTATTTCCTAAAGATTTCCAAAATACTGGGTCATTAAATAGAGTTACAAAATTTTCAAATCCTATAAATGTTGGATTACTACTAAGTCCAGTAGATCTATAAAGCGACATTTTAGCTGCATTTAACATAGGATATATTTTAAATAATAAAAACAATAAAACAGTTGGAACTACACAGCAAAATATAAATAAATTTTGGCTTCTTTGTCTTTTATTTTTTCCTAATATTTTACTAAATTTAGGCTCTTTATTTTGTGGCTTTTTTGGCGTTACTGTTTTTGCATCCACATATATTCCCCCTCTTATAAGTTAATTAATTTTCTATACTATAATAGTAGTCCCATTTATCATCTATTAAAATAGATTAATCTTACCCCTATATAGAAAATTTTTACATTTATAGACCTAAATCTTTTAAATAAACATTTTCCTGTATGTATTTTCTTTATTATATAAAACATATTTTTCTTATTTTTAAAATAAAGTTTAAACTAATTGCAATTATTTACTTGAGTTTATTAATATCATATATATATAATTTAAATATATTTAAATTGGATTTTTTAGGGAGTGATAAATTCATGTTCAATAAAACAACCAGTCCTAACTTTAAAGATTTTGGTGACATTACTTATAAAGAATTAGACTCAAATACTTCTACTTTTTATAAATTCAGTAATAAAAGTATTAAAAATTTTAAGCTTACGACTGATGACAATACAATGATAAGTGTTTCAAAAGGTGTTGTTATGATTTTAGTGTCACTTGGCATTAATAATATAAAATCTTTTATAATAAATAGAAATCTTATTATAAAAAAAGGAGTATATTTTAACTTTATTTCTATATCTGATGAAGCAGAAATTTTAATTTCATCACATTCTAATGAATTTCCATTAGTTGATTTAGAAGAAGAGTATACATATTCGTCTATATCGTCATCTTTAAATATAAATGAAATATATACAAAGTTTTATCAAGAAAAAGGAATTAATTATAACTTCCCAGGTGAAACTCATCCTTACTGGGAATTAACCTATGTTGATAATGGGGTACTATCAACTACAGTAGATGGTAAAGATTATGAGTTAAGGCAGGGTGATTTAATTTTTTATGCCCCACTACAATTTCATACTCAATCTACATTAGATAAAAATAGTAGTTCTTATCTAACAATTAATTTTAATATGGATTTTAACCATCATGAATTATTGTGTAATAAGGTATTTAATCTTCAAAGAGAATCTTACTCTGTGGTTAGTAATCTTATAAAAGAGCTCTCTAATGATAGTATATATTCTAATGATTTAGCCCTTTGTTATTTAAAACAACTTATAATACAAACACTTAGATTAGAAAATTCTTATTCTCAATCAAGACCGACTACACATATGCAACAAACTTACGAAAATCAACTATTAAATGATATTATTAAATTTATAAATGATAACATTGATTCAAAAATATCTGTTGATACTTTATGCAGTCATTTTTGTATAAGTACTTCTATGCTTCATTCTTTATTTAAAAAGAATATGAACAATACTGTGAAAAATTATATAAATGAATTAAAACTTAATAAGAGCAAGGAACTTATTAAAAGCTCTACATATACACTTAGTGAAATTTCAGAAATTCTTGGATTCTCATCAATACATTATTTTTCTAAAAAATTTAAATCAAGCTTTGGAGTTTCACCTACCGAATATTCGAAATCTATTTATAAATAAAAGAAAGAGTGAATTTTATTAATAAAATTCACTCTTTCTTTTATACTGTTTGTGTCTTTATATCTTTCCTTAAATTTTCTATTATATCTTCATTTATTACATTTTCACCTAGTTTATATGCCAGTAAACATGCCCCTTCATCTGGGCCTAATATAGGTTTTATAAATTTTACATTATACTCTTTTAATTCTTCTTTTAATGGATTTAATATTATTTCATTACTTTTGAATACTCCACCTGAATATGATACTAATACTTCATCCTCGAAATCTAATTCATTTATTATCATTTTTACTAATAATCCTAGTTCATAAGCTGCATCTTCAAATATTTTTATGGCATTTTTATCTCCTGCCCTAGCACTATCACAACAAATACTTGAAAACTCAGCTATCTTTGTTCTATCTTTTTTTAGAGTATTTATTGCATAATCAATTATATCGAAGTCATCACTTAAATTTAAGGTCTCTATTATATTATCATAAAGGTCTCCTCTTTCAATTCTCTTATCTGATTCTTTTGAAAATACTTCTAAAGCTTTTTTTCCTATCCAATGAGCAGATCCTTCATCTCCTATATAATCTCCCCATCCACCACATCTAGTAAAGTTTCCTTTAGAGTCCTTTCCAAGTGCAATCGATCCTGTTCCACTTACAATATTTATACCATCATTTCCTGCAAGTGATCCACAAAGCCCTACTTCAACATCGTTTCCAACTTCAAATTTTATATCTTCAAATAAATTTTCTACTATCTTATCAAGTTTTAATTTAACACTTTTTACTTCTCCATATCCTGGAAGTCCTAAAAATATTGCATCTATACCTTTTCTATCTATGTCTAAACTTGATATTAATGATTCAAACCCTTCTTTTAAAACATTTTCTACTCCTTCAAAACCAATTTGTTCATAGTGTGTTGTTCCTGCAATATATTGTCCTAGTTTTAATCCCTCTTTATTTATTAATGTAAAACTTGTCTTAGTTCCTCCACCATCAATCCCTACATAATACATAAAATTCCCCCTATTTATAAAAATCTTTTGTATTAATTTAAAATTGCTATAATATAATTTTAGCAAATATAGTACATCACTTTATTAAGTCCTTATGTACTATATTTGCTACTTTATAAATTATTTTTACTTTTAGTAAATGTTAACGCTCTATTTTTATATATTTACTTTACTATTTTTATGTTTATTTATCTTTATATAGTTTTTAAATTTTTCAATATCATCTAGTTTTATATGCCCAGTTTCCATGTAAAGTGCATTAGACATTCCACATGCATTAGCTAATTTTAAACATTCTTCTAAATCATAATTTTTAAGTACTCCGTATGCAAACCCTGCAATTGATGAATCTCCACTTCCAACTGGATTTAGTGCATCTATTGTTGGTATTTCTACTTCATAAACATTATCCTTATTTAGAAGAATCATTCCATCTTTTCCCATGGATACACATACATTTTCTATACCTTTATCTATTAAACTTCTAGCTGCATTTATTGCATCTTCTTTAGAATTTATTTTTGATTTAGCTAAATATTCTAATTCATCTTGATTTGGTTTTATTAAATATATATTAGAATCAAGAGCTAATTCTAAAGATTGACCACTAGTATCTAATATAAACTTTACTCCTTTATCATTGCATAATTTACCAACCTTTGAATAATATTCTTTAGGTAAACCAGCTAATAAGCTTCCTGAGGCAACTAATACCTTTGTATCTTTTAAAACTTCTTCTAATTTATCTTCAAATTTCTTTATATTTTCTTCATTAACTATAGGCCCTTTTTCTAAAACTTCTGTACTTACTCCATTTTTATCTATGATGTTTAAACATATTCTAGTTTCTCCATCTATTTTTGTAAATTCATTTTTAAGACCTATTTTTTCTATTTCGTTTTCTATATAACTTCCATTAAACCCACCTAAAAATCCAAGACAAGTTGGTGTTTCTCCTAATTTATTTACGACTTTAGCAACATTTAGCCCTTTACCTCCAGCAGTAGGGTTTACAAAATTAGCTCTTTGTACAGATCCAACTTCAAATGTATCTAATTTATATAATCTATCTATTGAAGGATTAAAGGTTATTATTGTAAGCATAAGCTTTGTTCTCACTCTTACACATTTTTATTTTTTCAACTACTACATCATACATTGCAGCTTTTGCCGGAACTAAATATTGTCTTGGGTCTGATGCTTCTGGATTTTCTTTAAAATATTCTCTTATAGCACTAGAGAATGGTATTTTAAGTTCTGTTGCTATATTTACTTTACATATTCCAAGGTCTGTTGCCTTTTGTACTGCTTCATAAGGGACACCTGATGCTCCATGAAGCACTAAAGGTATATCTACCATAGATCTTATTTTTTCTAATCTATCAAAATCTAACTTTGGCTCACTTTTATATAATCCATGAGCTGTTCCTATTGCTACAGCTAGTGAATCTACTCCTGTTAATTTTACAAATTCTACTGCTTCATTAGGATTAGTCAAGAAAGAGTCTTTTTCATCCACTACTAAATCATCTTCTACTCCACCTAATTTCCCTAATTCTGCTTCAACTGTTGCGCCATATTTATGAGCAAAGTCTACTATATCTTTAACTATTTCAACATTTTTACTAAACTCATGCTTAGATGCATCTATCATAACTGACTTGCATCCAAGTGTTATTATTCTTTTTATATCTTCTACATTCTCATGATGATCTAAATGAAATGTTACAGGTATATCATTTATTTCACTTGCTTTTTCTATTATTGCTAATAAGTAATTTTCATTAGCATATTTTACTGTTGATGGAGTTGCTGCTAGTATTACTGGTGATTTTAAATCACTTGCAGCTTGTAATACTACTTGTATAGTTTCTAGATTGTGTATATTGAAGGCTGGTATAGAATACCCTCCTTTTTGTGCATTTAATAACATTTGTTTTGTTGATATTAAACTCATTTTTAAATCCCCCTGTATGTTATAATTTTTAGCAATGTACCTAATTTATATATTGTTAGTGATATGAGTATAGTGAATTTTATTTATCTAATTCATGTAATATTACCCCTTGAACCACCCTATTTACTTCACCTGTTGGGCATGGATTATCTGGTGTTATTCCCAAGGTAACTGATTTTAAGAATGATAATAATTGTCCAAACATTATTTGTTGAAGTGGAAGTAACGCTTCATTTTTAACGCTATAATTTATTTTATCTAAATCAAAGTTGTAATTTGATTTATCTAGTATTTCCTTATCAATATTTGATCCCACAACTACCACTTTGTCTTTTTTTCTATGATGTAGCATTTCTTTAGTTAAATCTAAATCATACTCTCTAGTATATTCATCATTTGATACATAAATAACAGTTACTGTATTATCGTCTATTACTGATTTTGGACCATGTCTAAATCCAAGTGGTGTATCATAATTCGCATTAACAATTCCTGCTGTTAATTCTAATACTTTAAGGGCACTTTCTCTTGCTATCCCCTTAGAAGTTCCTGAACCTAAATATACTATTCTTTCAAACTTTTCACTTACTAAATTATTTACTTTCTCAGCATTTTCTTCTAAAAATTTATCTGATGAAGATGCTAATAATTCAACATCCTTTGCATAATTTTCTATATTATCTATATTAAATACTGCCATAGCACTCATAACCATTGTTGTAAAACTACTTGTCATTGCAAATCCTAAATCATTAGTTTGAGATGGCATTAAAAGTAATAAACTTTTTTCGTCTTCTCTTGTATTTTTCGCAAGTTTACCTTCCTCATTACAAGTTATTACTACTTGATATAAATCATCTACTAATTGATTTGCTAACTCTACCGCAAATACACTTTCAGGAGAATTTCCTGATCTTGCAAAAGACACTAAAAGTGTTGGTATATCTTTTATAAAATAACTTTTAGGACTTGCGACTAAATCAGTTGTAGCTATTGCTTCTACTCTCTTATTTATAAGATTTGTCAAGTATGGCTCGCAAGTTTCACCTGCAAATGCTGAAGTTCCTGCACCTGTTAATATTATTCTAAAATTATCTTTTGCCATAAATTTATCCATAAATGACTTTATTGTATCTTTATTATCTACTAAGTTTTTTACAGCTTCTCTCCATGCATCTGGTTGTTGTACTATTTCTTTAGCTGTATTTAAACCTTTACATTCCTCTAATTTTTCTACTTCTATACCTAATAATTTTTCTACTACTTTTTCCATTAATGTCTGCCCCCTTATTAACCTTTATACTCATATTGTATATTTTTGTAATTGATATGTATTTGCAATTTCGTTCTTATGTTTTGTTTTTTTGTATTAAATAGATTTTGTTATTATTTGTATGTTATAGTCTAATTAGAATGTTTTATTTTGGGGGGATTTTATGAATATGACAATACTTATAAAGCCTAGTTCAAGTAATTGTAATATTGACTGTAACTATTGCTTTTACAAGGATTCATCTAAAAATAGAGAAATTTATAGCTATGGTTTTATGAATGAAAATACACTAAAAAAGGTTATTGAAAGTGTATTAAATGAAGATATAGAAACTTGTAATTTTATGTTTCAAGGGGGAGAGCCTACTTTAGTAGGTATTGATTTTTATAGAAAAGTAATATCCCTTCAAAATCAATTTAATACTAAAAATATTGAAATAATAAATTCAATACAAACTAATGGAATAAATATAGATGAAAATTACGCTAAATTTTTTAAAGAAAATAACTTTTTAGTTGGAGTGTCTTTAGATGGTCCTAAAAGTATTCATGATTTATATAGAGTTGATTACAATAATAGTAGTACTTTTGATAAAGTAATTGATGGTATTGATTTACTAAAAAAATTCGATGTCGATTTTAATATATTGTGTGTTGTAACTAAACAAAGTTCAAATTATATTAATGAAATTTATACTTTTTACAAAAATAAAGGTTTTAGATACCTTCAGTTTATACCTTGTATTAAAAACTTTAAAAATAATAAGCTAGAAAACTCAAATTCTAATTATTATTTAGACAGTGATAGTTATTTTGATTTTCTTAATAAACTTTTTAATTTATGGTTTGAAGGCATTAAAAATGGTGAATTTATTGAAATTAGAAATTTTATGGAGTATTTAAATGTATTAAAAGGATATACTCCTACTAGCTGTGGAATGGGTGGATTTTGTAGTTTACATACTGTAGTAGAGGCTAATGGCGATATTTATCCTTGTGATTTTTATTGTGTTGATGAATGGGTGCTAGGTAATATTAACGAAAGTTCCTTAAAAGATATTAGATTTTCTAATAAGGCTAAGATTTTTTTTGAAAGGTCTTTATATATTCATGATAAATGTAAAAGTTGTAAGTACTTTAAGCTTTGCGGTGGAGGTTGTCGACGTAATTTAGAACCTTTTATAAATGGTATCCCTTCTTTTAACTATCAATGTGATGGCATTATAAAATTTTTAAATAATAATATAAATAAGCTTATTTATATTTCTAGGCTTATTTAAAATAATCACCACTAATCAGATATTGTTTCAAATTCATAGTTTTTTTATGAATCAAAGCACATTTCAAGTTGGTAAGATTTTTATTAATTTATATACATTTTAATTTATTAGTGTTATAATAATAATCCTTTTATTATTATCCTTAATTTTGAGTATAATATAAAAGGATTATATTATAGAAAGTGTTAGGTGAAATTAATGATAGACGCGAAATTATTAGTTGAAAAAGCTTATGAAGCTCAAAGCTTTGCTTATACGCCATATTCTGGTTTTAATGTTGGGGCAGCATTACTTGGTACAAATGGGAAAATATATTTAGGTTGTAATGTAGAAAATGCAGCTTTCACACCAACTAACTGTGCAGAAAGAACAGCATTTTTCAAAGCTGTTTCAGAAGGACAACGTACATTCTCAGCAATTGCTATAGTAGGGAATAAAAGTGATGCTGAAGAAACTGAATATTGTGCACCATGTGGAGTATGTAGACAGGTAATAGCAGAGTTTTGTGATCCTAAAACATTTAAAATTTATCTTGCTAAAAATAAAGATGAATTTAAAGAATATACTTTAGAAGAACTTCTTCCATTAGGATTTACTAACAAAGATTTAAAATAGATTAAAAATAAGTTATCTCAAATAATAACTATTACTAGGGATAACTTATTTTTTATATTATTTAAAATTTATTTTTCTTTACTTTTATTCTACTAATTGCTTTTCTTTTTTAATTTTTTTACCTTCTTTTTATATGCCAAAATAATACATCCAATTAAACACGATAGTATAAAAGACATAGCTGCAAAACCTAAGTTAACATATATATTACGGTCTACCATAGCTTGTATCCCAACAATTAAGTTAGAAATCATCGCCATTAAATTTATAATAAATACAGCTAAAAATGATTTTAAAATTCTATTATAATGCTTTATTCTAGAATCTATATCTGAGTATAAATCAAAAGTACCTTCACTTGCTTTTTTTCTAAAGTAAACCCATCTCATATATGAGCAAACATATTCTACACCTGTATCTTCTAAAAATTCTATATATGATTTACTCTCAGGATGACTCGGTAGGTTTTCTAATATTTCTATCCTATAAATATATTTTCCCGGGACATCTTTTTCAAAAAAATACGTACACCAACTATAATTTTTTAGTATCATTCCCTTAGCTGCCATATCATTTAACCACTTTTCTTCTTTTTCATAAGAACAATAAAGTTTGTGGATTTTTTGTAGCACGTCTATTCCCCCTTTAATATATTTTTGCCAGTTTGAATTAATTCTTCAAGTCTTCTCATCTCTTCTTTTAGAACTTTAATTCCATTTTCAGTAATTATATATTCTTTTTTTCTACTTTTACTTTCTGTAGAAACAGACTTTATCCATTGCTTTTCTACTAATGTATTTAATGCACCATATAAAGTACCTGCACCTAAATTAACTCTATTATTACTAACTTCTGTTATATACTGCATTATTCCATACCCATGTCTAGGTTCACACAATGCAAGAAGTATATAGTAAGTGGCTTCTGTCAAAGCCCCTCGTTGAAAGCTTTCTCCCATTATTATACCTCCTTTATAATATTACGTTAGGCAATATATCACTATTCGATATATCGTCTAACGTAATATAAGTATATCGCCAACCGTAATAGTTGTCAACTTATTATAAAAAAAACCGTACCTACTCTATTTTAGGCACGGTTTTTTTAACAGTATATTTATAAAAATGTAGTATCTTTATATAAATCTCCTGCTAATTCTATTAGAAGTTCTTTATTAATAACTCTATATCCGATATTATCCTTTTCTAATACTCCCTTTTTACACAAACTATTAAAAGTTCTTAGTAAATGTCTATAGCTACTTCCTAAAAGCTCTGCTATACTAACCAAATTCTCATCAAAATTTATATATTTTTTAGAATTTGAATGCCTAATCGGAATTGATAATTCATTAATATAACTAGCTAATCTATTTTCAAGTGGATAAAGTAAGTTTATAGAGCTATTCATACTTATTACGAAAAGTTTTTCTGCTAAACTTTCACAAGTGAATTTTAAAAATTTTCTATCCGTTATTAATTCTTCCCTTGCTTTTTCCATAGGAATAACTAAACAGTAGCAATCGCTTAATGCTTGTATTGATCCTGATGCTGCTTGATTTTTTACAATCTCTATATCACCGATTACTTTAAGAGGTGTGTAAAAATTTAAAAGTAATGTTCTGCCATTAGGTAATGTCTTAAATAACTTAGCTTTTCCTTCTACAAGAAATATAAAATATGGCATATTCTCCCCTTCTCTACATAGGTATTCATTTCTTTCAAACTTAAGTAACTTTATATGGTCTTTCATATCTTTATCAAAGAATTGGTTCATATTTAGTTCACTGTAGTAACTCTCTATAACAAATAAATCATCTATCTTTTTCACTCTAATTTGTCCTTCCATTTTCTATTTTTTTCTATTATATTTTTTATTTTACATATATATGTGACATATGTCATTATCTTTATTGTTTATTTATGGTATTTTATTAATTATTATAAGAAAAGAGGGATTGATAATGAATTATATTATTTCAGTTTTCACAGGAGCACTACTCGCTCTAATGGTTTCTTTAAATGGTACTGTTGGAAATGCTTCTGGAAATTATGCTTCAAGTGTAATAATACATGTTATAGGACTTGTTGGAATTATAATCGTACTTATTGCTACAAAATCAAAAATTAAAAATCTTAAGAATATACCTTTTTATATGTACACAGGTGGACTTATAGGCGTTTTAACAGTTATATTTAGTAATATGAGTTTTACTAAATTAGGTGTTTCTCTAACCATATCTCTTGGATTATGTGGACAATTGGTTACATCTATAATAATAGACCATTTTGGATACTTTAACTTACCAGTAACTAAATTTAATAAAAAGAAAATCATAGGATTTGTCATAATTATATTAGGTATATTTGTGATGACTATACAATAAGGAGGATATTATGATTTATATAATTATTGCAGTTTTATCAGGAGTTACAATTGTTACTTCTAGGTCTGTTAATTCTGTTTTAGCTGATAAAATAGGTATGTATCAAAGTACATTTTTTAACTATGTTTTAGGGCTTATAGGTTCACTTTTACTACTATTTATAAGTGGAGAAACTTTTAGACTTTTTAGTGCTCAGTCTTATAGTGCTACATGGTTTTACTATACTGGAGGGCTTATTGGAGTTATATCTGTAACTTTATCTTCTTATTTAACTTCTAAAGTTACATCTTTTTACTTAACTCTTTTAATATTTATTGGGCAACTTTTTGCAGGAATTTTAATAGATTATATAGCTAGTGGGTACCTTTCTATTTATCAAGTAATTGGAGGTATTTTAGTAATAATTGGCCTTGGATATAATCTATTTAT
>NZ_HG529315.1 GCF_000499525.1 Faecalimicrobium dakarense
TTTTATATCAAAGATCTCATTTTTTATTTAGACACTTTTTATTATATTTATAAGTTGTATTCCTTTGGTGGCTCTCCTGAAAAATCTGAAATTACAGCTTTAGCACCTTCAAGATGGAACACCTCAAAATCAGGATTTTTAGCGCTTTGATATATTGATTTAACAAGCTCACTCGATTCTATTACCTTTGTCTTAACATCTACATTATTTGAAAATATAGCTTTACCACTTAGTCTAATCCAAGCAAATTTAGAACTTGATGATGTTAATTCAACATATGGATTATTTTCAATCTCTTTATATACATCTTTTTTATTACTTGTACAAAAATACAGATTTCCATCATCTTCAAGCATAAATTGGAATGGACGAACTTTTGGTTTTCCATCTAATCCTACTGTGGCAAAATATTGAATCTGATTTTCTTTTAAAAATTCTACTACTTTATTCATTTATATAACCTCCATAAATAATTTATTGAATTTAGCTCTTTTCAATACTATAATAGATTCATTAGTATCTATTGTCTAGTAAGCACCTTAAAGTGCTATAGTATCCAAAAGGATACTATTTAGGAAAGGAGCCATTCTTTATGAAAGAAAATTTACCAGCTTGTCCTGTAGAAATCACCTTACAACTTATCGGAAATCGTTGGAAGGTTTTAATTATAAGAGAATTATTAGATGGAACAAAACGATTTGGAGAATTAAAAAAATCTATTGGCAATATAACTCAAAAAGTTTTAACATCAAATTTAAGATCTATGGAAGAAAGTGGTCTAGTAACTAGAAAAGTATATGCAGAGGTTCCCCCAAAGGTTGAATATAGTTTAACTGAAACTGGATATAGTCTTGATCCAATTTTAAAATCTATGTTTGATTGGGGAGAAGGATATAAAAATAAAACTATTAATAAATAATAAAAATGTATCAGTATAAAAATAAACTAAAAGTATTATATAGCTTTTAGTTTATTTTTATATAAATTGACGCATCTAATCTAGATTTATACAGATATAATTATTTATTTTTTCCTTGCAGATATTAGTAACATCATTGGACGCCTTAATTCATCTGACATTTCTGGTATTTCTTTTAACATTGATTCTTCTGGCATAGGCTCTACTATTTTTGTTATTTCAAAACCTAATTGTACTAAAGTATTAATATATGTAGATATTGTCTTATGATATTTTACAACTTCTTCACCTAAGAATATTGATTTACGTATGTCCTCAGTAAAGTAATTATCTACCGGCCAATGAATTTTATTACCATTTTCGTCATAATACCAATCTTGTTTCCCTTGAGATGTAAATATCGGATGTTCTACTGAAAATACAAAGTCCCCACCTTTTTCAAGACAATTATATATCTTATCGCATATATTCTTAAATGATTTTATATAGTGCAATGCTAGCGAACTTATTACAACATCAAAGGAATCTTTTGGATAGTCTATATCTTCTATTGGCATTTTAATATACTCAATGGCTTTATCTGAATTATTTTTTTAGCTTCTTCTAGCATATTTTTTGATAAATCAATTCCTATAGCTGACTTTGCTCCGTTTTCAATTGCATATTTACAGTGCCAGCCAAAACCACATCCTAAATCTAGTACCCTTTTTCCTTTAAATTCAGGTAGCATTTTTTTAAGTTCATGCCATTCTCCAGCTCCAGATAATCCATTAATTGAACGATTCATTTTTTTATATTGATTAAAAAAATTCTCATTATCATATTTATTTTCTTTCATTTTTATTTCCCCTTTAAATTTTTATTAAAATATTTATATTATTTATAGTTATTGTAACATAGCTATTTCTACAATCTATGTTAAAGAATATTTCTGTATTATTTATTAGCATTTTCATTATAATATCTTTAAGTGGGTCAAAATAATCTATATTATGGTAAAATAGAAAGCATAAACAAAGTTTTAAATTTATGGAGGATATATATGGAACAAATTTTCATAGTTGAAGATGAAGCAAAACTTAGAAATGAAGTACTTACTCTTCTAGAAAGAAATGGTTATAAATGTTCTACTAGCGATGACTATCAAAATATAATACAAAATATTCTTAATTTACATCCTGATTTAGTACTTCTTGACCTTAATCTACCCGTGTATGATGGATTTTATATATGCAAAGAAATAAGAAAACAATCAGAAATACCTATTATAGTAGTTACAAGTAGTAAAAGTGATCTTGATGAACTTGACGTGTTAAACTTAGGTGCAGATGATTTTATTAATAAACCATTTAATTCTAGAATACTTTTAGCACGTATAGCATCTGTACTAAAAAGAACTTCTGGTAAAAGTAAGCCTCTGATAGTTACGCATAATGGTGCTGTACTTGATGTATTAAAAAGCAAAGTATCCCATAACAATCAAAGCGTTGAACTTACTAAAAATGAACTTGGAATACTTAAGATATTAATGGATAATAAAGGAAATATAATTCCTAGAAACGAAATTATCAGTAGCTTATGGGATATGGCTGAATTTGTTGAGGATAGTACACTTACTGTAAATATAAATAGACTTAGAAAAAAGCTTGAAGACATTGGACTTAATGACTATCTAATTACTAAAAGAGGGCAAGGTTATATGGTATGACTATGACACAGTATTTAAAAGATAAATTTTTTAGTATCTTTATATTATTTATTACTTCTATTTTATCATTTACATTTATGTATTTAATTGATATAAACATATACTCTATTATATTTATTGAAATGATGTTTATTTTTAGCTTAGTCTTAATAACTTTTTTAGATTTTATTAAAAAGAAAAATACTATGATGATTTTCTAAAAACACTTAAAGATATAGATGAGAAATCTTACATCACAGAAGTAATTCAAAAGCCTAATTTTATAGAAGGAGAAATTTTATACGATGCTTTAAAAATAGAAAGTAAGTATATAAACGATATAACATCAGCTTATAATAATAAATTTAGAGAGTATAGACAATACATTGAAACATGGGTACATGAAGTAAAAACTCCTATTGCGACTTCTAAATTATTAATTGAAAATAATAAAAATATTACTACCTTAAGTATTGAAGAAGAAATTACAAAAATAGATGATTATATAGAACAAGTATTATATGTATCAAAAAGTGATACTGTAGAGAAAGATTATCATGTGAAAAAATTATATTTAAAAGATATTGTAATGAACTCTATCAAGAAAAAGTCAAAAGAAATAATAAATGAAGGTATTAAACCTATTATGCATGATTTAGATTTTTATATATTATCTGATGCTAAATGGATAGAATTTATTATTGGACAAATTATTAGTAACTCAATAAAGTATAAAGGTAATAAACCTATAATTGAATTTTATGGGGAAAAAGCTAACAATAAAGTAAGTTTATATATAAAAGATAATGGAATAGGGATACCTCCTGAGGATATTTCTAGGGTGTTTGAAAAAGGATTTACAGGTGCTAATGGTAGAAAAAAATACTCAAATTCAACTGGAATTGGTTTATATTTATGTAAGAAACTATGTGCTAAGTTAGAAGTTGATATTGATGTTTTACCTAATATAATTGATGGAACAATTATAAAATTAACTTTTGCAGAGGCTAAATAATAGCCTCTTTTTTAATTGTATATAAGTTAGTATTTTTATTAAATGTCTATAATATTACAAAGGTGTTATATTCATGTTATGTAAAACTGTGGATGGGATTTTTTATGATGATATTATTAGATTAAGAAAAGGAGGTAATATCTATGAATAAAATATTAAAAGTTAAAAATGCAGGAAAATACTACAGAAATAGGGGAAGCCTTACAAAGGCTGTTGATAATATAAGCTTTGAGGTTGAAAATGGTGAATATATAGGTATTATGGGTGCATCAGGTAGTGGTAAAACTACTCTTTTAAACTGTATATCTACAATAGATAAAGTAACTGCCGGTAATATTTATATAAATAATCAAGATATAACTAAAATGAATGAAGATGAATTATCTAAATTTCGTAGAGAACAGTTAGGATTTATATTCCAAGATTTTAATTTACTAGATACTCTCACTGCTCGTGATAATATAGCTTTAGCTTTATCTATTACAGGAGTTAAGCCAGAAGAGATTGATCGTAGAATTGATAGTATATCAAATAAATTAGGAATTTTAGAAATCCTTAACAAATATCCATACGAAATTTCTGGAGGACAAAAACAAAGAATAGCATGTGCAAGGGCTATAATTACAAATCCTTCTCTAATATTAGCAGATGAACCTACAGGTTCTCTAGATTCTAAATCAGCAAAAATGCTTTTAGAAAATCTAGAATTTTTAAACGAAGAGCTTAAAGCTACTATATTGATGGTAACTCATGATGCTTTTACTGCTAGTTACTGTAAAAAAATATTATTTATAAAAGACGGTAAAATCTTTAATGAATTAGTTCGTGGAAATGATACTCGTAAGGAATTTTTCAATAAAATAATAAAAGTAATATCACTTCTTGGAGGTGACAACCAACATGTTTTATAGAAAATCATCAAAAAAGAAATCTAATAGAAAAAGTGATTATGTTTCTCATGTTTCAAATGAATCATTTAAAAAGTTAGCATCAACTAATGTAAAAAAGAGTATGAAAGATTATCTTATATACTTTATAACTCTTGTATTTGGTGTAGCTCTTTTGTATACATTTAACTCTTTAGATGATAACTTGGCCATGCTTAATGGAAATAATCTATTAGACTCATATATTTATTTTTCAAGAGGAATTGTAGCAGGATTTTCAGTACTAATATGTATTATATTTGGTTTTTTAATTACTTATGCTAATAATTTCCTTATGAAAAAGCGTAAAAAAGAGTTTGGTATATATACAACTCTTGGTATGGACAAAAGAGATATAAATAAATTAATGTTTAAAGAAACTATAATAATAGGTACGTTTTCTTTAATAGTAGGACTTATAATAGGTATATTTGCCTCGCAGGGAATTAGTATAATAACATTTAAGATGTTAGGACTTAGTTCATCAGAGTTTAAATTTTCATTATCAATAGCTTCTATTATTAAAACAGTACTATTCTTTGGACTTGTTTTATTGTTAGTTAATAAATTTAATAAAAAAACTATAAAAAAGAATAGTTTAATAGATTTATTGAATTCAAGTAAAAAAAATGAAATGTCAGTTGCAAAAGGAAAAAAATCACATATAATAATATTTCTTTTATCAATTTTACTAACATTATCATCATACTTTATACTATTAACTATTCGACAATCTGTATTAACATTCAGCGTATGTATAATATTGATGACATTAGGTATTTATTTATTCTTTATGTCAGTATCTGATTTTATAATATTAAGATTTAAAAAACATAAAAGTAGATACTATAAAAATTTAAATATCTTCGTTGTAAATCAAGTAAGTAGTCGTATTAAAACAATGGGTATGTCTATTACAGTTATTTGTTTATTGTTATTTATTTCTATGATGATAATGCCTTTTGGTATGTCTATTAGCAATTATATTATTGGTGATTTAAAAGAAGCTACTCCTTATGATGTTACTTTATTTGAATATGTTTATAAAGGAGATGAATTTATTAGGTATAGTACTGGAAACAATGACTTAAATAGTAAAGTTCCTTCAATTAAAGATACACTAATAAAAAATAATTTTCCTCTAGAGTCTTTTGCTTCTAATACTAGTGAATTAAGATTATACTCTTTAGAAAATATAAATATCTCTGACTTTACAAGTAATACTAGTGAATTAAGTCAAGATTCAGATACTAATCTTTATATAGTACCTCTTAGTGATTATAATGCTTCTAGAAAGCAAAGAGGACTTAAAGAAATAAATTTAAAGGACGATGAGTTTGCAATAAATTGTACTGTAGAAAATATTAAACCAATATATAAAAATTATATTAAAAATCAACCAAAATCTATTGAGGTAAATAGTAAAAAACTTAACTTAAATCAATCAGATTTATATACTAGTTCTTATTCTACAGATCAGGTTCTAATGGATAATGGAACTTTAGTTGTACCAGATAAGGTATTAAGCAATCTAAATCCAGTTAAAACCATATTGAATATTAACTATAAAAAAGCAGGTAATGAAACAGAAAATAAATTTATTTCTACTTATTCCAATTATAGATATAAGCTTAGTGATTTTCAAAATTATATGATAAATTATAAATCAGTTATAGATGGAGAAAAAATTTCACTTAATGTTGCACTTTCTTCATATCAATATATATAGGTATTATATTACTAATATCAGCTGGTGCTATATTAGCTCTTCAACAGCTTACTGAATCAACTGTTAACAAGGAAAGATTTGAATTACTAAAAAAGCTTGGAGTTAGCGAAAAAGATATGAAAAAATCAATATTTATGCAAATATTTATATTATTTGCTATTCCATTGACGTTAGCTCTTGCAAATACTATATTTTTATCTAAAGCCATATTTGTTGTAAGCCCAGAAATAACACAAATAGGAATTGTTAAAAATCTATTACTAACAACAGCTATAGTTATTATAGTATATGGAATATACTTCTTCTCAAGCTATTTTGAAAGTTTAAATATAATAAATGAAAAGAAGACTATGTAATAAAAAATCCCATTAGTAGTTATTAACTAGTGGGATTTTTTATTACATAATTTTTAATTTAAATATATATCTGAAAGTTCTAATTTTGATTTTCTATCAATTTCTTTATTATTATATCTTTCATATTCTATTTCTTCACTTAAAGCAGTAATAGGAATTTCTACTGTAAATGTTGTTCCTTCATTTATCTTTGATTCAACACTAATCTTTCCATTATGTGATTTTACAAATGATTCTACTATCGTAAGTCCTATACCACTTCCTTCATTTTTCCTTGTTGTAGTAGTATCTAATTGAACGAATCTATCATATATTTTTTCTAAATCTATTTTACTAATTCCTATACCTTCATCTTTTATACTGATTTTTAATGTATTATCATCCTTTTCTAAATTGACATATACAGTTCCTCTATCCTTTGAAAACTTAATTGCATTCGATATTAAATTAAGAATAATTCGCTCTATTTTATTGATATCAATTGCCATTATAATTTCCTCATCAGTAGTATCAAATATAATATCTAAGTTTTTAGCTTTTACAAAAGGTACTATAGACTCAACTATATCTTCTATAAGTAAAACTATATTTACATTTTCTAATTCTAAATTTAGTTCACTTGATTCATATTTTTCTGCATCAATTATATTGTTTATTAACCTAAGTAATCTATTGCAGTTAATATCTACAAGCTGTACATTATTTTCATCTAAAACATATCCATTATTTTTATATTTGGATTTTGTAAGTTGCATTACAGACATAATAACCGTAATTGGAGTTCTTAGTTCATGAGTTATATTAGACATAAAGTATGACTTTAATCTATTTGCTTCATTTGATTCATTTATTGCTTTTATAAGAATTTTTTCGTATTTTTTCTTATTATGAATACAAATTATTAATGCAATAATTGCAGCTATTAACCCTATAAAAAATATAATTATAGAAAGAATCAAAAAACTATACTTATCAAATACTGTTGTTAAATCATGTTTTAATATTGTACCTTTAGGCAACTGGCTCTTCTTTATATTAAAATCTTTCATTCTTTTATAATCAAATATATATTGATTTATACCTTCTGTATCTATATATACATTATTTAAATTTTTACCTAATAAAGTAGACTTTACTATCTTACCTGCTTCCTTTGCTTGATTATAATCACTAACAACTATACCTCCAATATCACCATATCCTATACCATATTCTGAAACACTATATACAGGTACTTTATTATTGTATGTTTTTATAAAATCAGAAACCTTCATACAATCTAAAAGATGATCTTTAAATCTATATGAATTAAGTCTAATAATTGCATCATTTTCATCCAAAGTTTCTAGCTTCTCTTTAAATTCAGTAACTGATATATTGCTAGTTTCAATATAATTAATATTTACTCCGCTATCTATGTGTTTTTTTTCATCATATAATACAGATTTATTAAAAGAATCTTCCTTATAGTCACTTATAATATAGATATTTTCTGTGTTTTTATGAATATTTGTAATTAATTCTATATTAGAATCCAGTGATTTTGCTTGTCTTATTCCTGAAACTAAATCATATGTAAGTGCATTTTTAATAAGTTCTTTATCTTCTACTCCAAAAAATACGATTGGTGTATCTTTAAATAGGCTATCTCTATGTTTTATAGCAAATTCTAAAGCCTTATCACTATCAAGTATAATAGCATCTAATCTTTCTTCTTGATCTTCTATTTTATTATAAAAGTATTTTTCATTATAATCGTTGTTCATTGTATTTGGATACATAGATTCTGTTTTTAAATTAAATTTTCTTCCAATTCCATCGAGTATCCCACTAATTTTATTATCAAAACTTGCAGCGTTAGTATCATATAGACTAATAAATAATATGTTTTTCTCTTCTAAAGAAGATAAACTAGTTACTCCATGATATATCAGTAAAAATAAAATAATTATAATCGTATAAATTATATATTTGTATCTATTCATATGCATCTCCTTAATTACACTATGTTTAACATACATTTTTCTCAAGCAAAGTTATTTTATCACAGAATTTACTGATTATTCTCTTTTTTTATACAACAAATTTCCCTAATTTTATACATTTTTTTGAATATTTAGAGTTTATATATAACTTTTAACCTTACAAGTAAATATTTTAAATAGTTGTATTAATACCTAGTTCACAAATTTATATTAAAAAAACACTCTTAATATAATAAGAGTGCTTTTATATAATAAACTTATTTTATTCATTTTTCATTAGCTGACCATTTTAAGTCACCATATTCTACTGGCTACTTCTATTTATTAGCGTCCCAAATTAAAACACCAAGATTATTTTCATTTTCCTCAATAAACATATTATTTTTTAAATTATTTGTAATGAAATATTCTATTTTATTTATAGTTTTTTCGTCTAGATTTATATATTTCTTATACCTTTTTATCAATTTGCTCACTGCTTTTTCTTTGTCCATACTATAAACCCAATTGCAAGGAGTGTAAAATACAATTGGTCTATAATTATTAAAATACAATATATTAAAAGGATATATCACATTGCTTATATCACTTTTATCTATCTTTTGCCCTAAAATTTCATAATCACATTTATCTAATATATGATTTTTTCCCATCCCATCTGTACCTATATAACAACAGTATCCTTTAGATACTTTATTCATTTTAAATAAGTCATCTGTATTATAGCATCCAGGATTTAAGCTACAAAGTACAAAATCATATTTTTTTATCATATTATTATTTCTTAAGTCTATACTGCTCCAATCATCTTTAACTATATTTATATTGTTTATACCTTGTGATTTTATCTTTTCTTTTAATACCTCTAGCATACCTTCTGAATAATCTAGAGCATCTACTGTTTTACAAACACCACTTAATGCTATAGAATAGGCTCCTGTTCCACAACCTAAATCCAAAACTGTACTTTCTTCATTTATGTATCCAAGACTTTCAAGCTTTTCTATTACATCGTCTATTCTTTCACTTCCTACTGAATCATCATAATCATTTGATGAATTGTTCCAAATATGTATATTTTCTTCAGTAGTATTTTTGTTTAAAATATAATTTTTGCCAGCTTCAATCCATTTATCTTTCCAATAATTTAAGTTATCCATATTCCCTCCCATAATCTTATAAATAATACTAAATACATTTTAAACAAAAAAAGGCCAGAGAACTGAGTCTTCTGACCTTTTATAAATATCTTCTGATATTACAATTTTCTATTTACAAGATAATTGTAGTACATCATACATTGTCTTTCAATAATAGATTTTATCACTAATTATAAAAATCCTAGAGGTTCAAAGTCTCTCTTATGGATTTATTTAAGACACTATATAGATTGTTTTTTCCCAAAATATCTTATTAGATACATAGCTATTGGAATACTAATTAAGACTAAACTTGTAAGTACTGTAGAGTATAAAGTCGGATTTCCTAGTATATTGTAAATGTTTGTAGTTCTAAACATGCCTTGTATTCTAATAGCTTCTGCAAAGTTTATTTCACTAACTATCTTTCCAACACCTTCAGTTATAGAAAATCCTGCTAAGAATGAAGGTAAATAATACATACCTAAAGTAATAATTAATGAAATCATATTGTTCTTTGTAACTAGTGATATTAATATTGCAACTAGAGTAAATAGTATCGCTCCTATAAAACTTACTCCTAATCCTGTTATGTAAAATTTAATTATGCTAATATCAAAAGGTGTTGCTTCATATCCAATTAAAGAATTTAAAGGTAAATCCCATCCTATAAAATTATACATAGCAGTATAAATACTATATATTGAATGTATCAATACAAATGATATAGTTGTAAAAATTAGACTAGATACTATCTTAGCTAATACTAGTTTTCCTCTTCCATTTCTAGAACTTAGCATTATTGATGCACTATTGCTTTGATATTCATCACTAAAAACTGTTGCTACTCCAATTGCTATTGATGTTGATATAAGTGTTGCTATTACATTGAAGTCCATACTTTTTGTCCAATCACCTTTAAAGAAAAACTTCGGTTGTTCTTTATTTTTTATTAAGCTATATACATAGTTAAGATTTTTATATTCATATGTATCAGTTTCATTTATATCCTCTAATCTATTTATTTCTTTTTTAATATCCTCATATGTATAATTTTCCCCATTTATATAATAATTAGGATTTATATCTACTCTAGCATCAAATAGATAATTGTAATATATAAATTCATCCTTTGTTAATTCTTCATCTAATTTTATTTTATCTCTTATTTCTTCTGATTTTTTTATTAAATCTTTAAAACCTTCTAGTGTTAATACAGAACCTTCATATGGTTTGAGTGCTTCATAAATTTCATTTACACTTTTTATTCCATGTTTACTTAAATTTATTTTTTCAATTATTACTGGTGAAGCAGAAAACAATACTACACCTATAATTAATACCCATACAGATTTTCTTGAAAATATTTTATACAATTCAAATTTTATTAATTCTCTCATATTCTACCCCTTATTAGTTACTTTTTCATTAAAATAATATAAAAACACATCTTCTAAATTAGGCTCTTCTTCTGTACATATACCTCCATCTAAATAAGGTTTGTCCTCATCTACTATCCTTACTACTACTTTATCCTTTTCTCTTGATATATTAGATATATTAAACTTGCTTTTAATTTCATATAGCAGATCTTCTTGAACTTTAATGCTATATACCTTACCTCTTACTTTATTTATAATTTTACTTGGAGTAAGTTTTTCTATAAGCATTCCATCTTTCATAACTAAAATTTCATTAGCTATAAATTCAATGTCAGAAACAATATGGGTTGATAGTATAATTATCTTATCTTTTGATATATCTGATATTAAATTTTTAAATCTTACTCTTTCATTAGGGTCAAGTCCTGCTGTTGGCTCATCTAATATTAATATTTTAGGATCATTTAACAATGCTTGGGCTATACCTAGCCTTTGTTTCATCCCCCCAGAAAATCCTCCGATTTTTCTTTTTTTATCACTTTCTAAGTTTACAAACTTTAAAAGCTCATTTATTTTATCTTTAGCTTTATTTTTATCAAGTCCCTTTAATGCTGCTACATAATATAAAAATTTTTCTGCTGTAAAGTTTTTATAAAACCCGACATCTTGTGGTAAATAACCTAATAATTCTCTATAGTTGGCACCTAGGCTACTTTTACTTTTATTATCTACATAAATTTCCCCTTCACTTTGTGTAGAAACATCTGCAAGTATTCGCATAAGAGTTGTTTTTCCTGCTCCATTTTTTCCTAAAAGTCCATATACTCCATTGTTTAATGTAACTGAAAAATTATCAACAGCAACTTTATCCTTAAATCTTTTGCTTATATTATCTATCCTTAACTCCATAACTTTCCTCCTAAAATTTTAACCCCTTATAATCAATATAATTTATTGTTCT